>JACRIU010000004.1 GCA_016235775.1 Hydrogenophilales bacterium | reverse complement strand
GCTCGCGCCGCTGGCGATCGCGCGCGCGATCGAATCCTTGGGCGCGAAGCTCGACGTCTGCTACGAAACCTATAGCCCGACGCCGGCGGGAGTGTGGATAGAGTTGCATCAACTCTATTGGCACGCGGCGCGGCAAAATTTGCACGAACAGGCGATTGCCGAAGACGACAAGACTTCGGTCAATCACGTTTTCAAGCAAGTGCTGTTGATCGCCTTGGCCGACCCCTATCGACTGCAACAAGGGCAGTTGGCGGAGGTCAAGGCTTATCTGGCGCGGTTTGGGCACCAGGCCATGTTGCAGCCGCTGGGCAAAGCGGAAAATATGCACGGTTTGTTTCTGGCGCGGCTGGATGAGGATAAGCCGCCCAAGGCGCTGGCGCACCATACCGGCGTCACTGATGCGCGCACCGATATTATTCTCAATACCATCCCCTTGGCGCGCGCCCTGCATCAGCATGTGCAGGGATTGGATGCCGGCACGCCGCTGAAGCAGCTCGGCCTGCCGGAGGCGGCCAAGCAGACGAGTTACCGCGAGATGCTCAAGCGCTTGATCAAGCAATGGGGCATCGCGCCGAAGCGCGTATTCAATCGCACCCCGGCGCAAGCCGATTTGTTTATTTGCAGCGGCATTGCTTCGCTGCATCATGCCTTGAGCCAGGATGCCTTGCCGGCCGCGCCGGACGCCGCCGCGGAAACGGTCATCACGCTGCAAGTGTCCGACCCGATGCAAGCGACGGGCAGTTACCAGACCTACAATTGCGCCAACTGGCAGGTGCTGAACGAGAGCGCGGGCGGCGTGGCCTTGGCCAAAGATCCCGGCAGCGTGTCGAAAATCAAGGTGGGCGACATCATTGGTTTGGGATTGGGCAAAAAAACCGGCTTGGGGGTGGCGATCGTACGCTGGATGCTATCCAGCGCCGACAACAAGCTGGAGCTCGGTGCGCAGATGCTCGCGCCGCAAGCCGAGGCGATCGTGATCAAGCCGGTGATCTCCGCGCCCGGCGCCCTGTTCCAGCCGGCCTTGCTGTTGCCCGCCGCGCCGGCGCTGGATCAGCCGCCGCGCATGGTGGCGGCGCGAGGCAGTTTTCAGCCGATGCGTGAATTCGAAGTGCGCAGCCAGGGGGCGCCCCGCGCGGTGCGCGCCACGCGCCTGATCGAGCAGACCGACAGCCTGGATTTATTTTTCTTTAGCTGACGGCGGCAACAAGTCCGCCAGGGCCGGCGTGAGCGTTGCCTGGTGCTGTTCCGCAAGTTTAGCGAGCAGGATTTGATAGGCGTCGCCCGCCGCGCTTTTCGCTTCGGCATCGAATACAAACAGCCGGAACACGTCCGCGGTAGAGATATCCTGCGGTGCGCGCGACAGCAGCCAAGCGTCCTTATCCGTGCGGCGCACGATATTCGCTTGCGCCAGCCGGTCGAGCAAAGCTTCCATATCCTCCAATCCCAAATCGACGTGCCTGCGGAGCCAAGCCAGGTTTGCGCTATGGCCGGCGTGCTGCGCCGCTGCGAGCACTTGCAGCAGGCGCAGCGCGGCCTCGAATTGCCAGCCCGGCGCACGCGTGATTTGCCAAGTGCCGCCGCGCCAATGCGAGAGCGCGGCGGCGAGCACCGCGCCGAGCAGGATCACCAGCCAGGAAAAATAAATCCATATTAAAAAAATCGGGAACGTGGCGAACGCGCCATAGACCAGGGTGTAAGTCGGAAAAGAAGTGATGTACCAGGCAAACACGCGCTTCATCAATTCGAACGCGATGCCGGCAAAAATGCCCCCCGCCAGGGCATGCTTCCACGGCACATAGCGGTTGGGCACGGCGGCATACAGCAGCGTAAACGCCAGCGACATCAGCACGATTGGCGCCAGCTTGAGCGTGCTCTGCCCCAGCAGCGGGATGTGCTTCATATAACCGAGCGAGAAGCTGACCAGGTAATAAGTCACCGACAAACTCGCGCCCAGGATAATCGGGCCGATGGTGAGCACCGTCCAATAAGTGAGAAAGCGCTGCAACAGGGTGCGCGGTTTGCGCACGCGCCAGATGGCGTTAAAAGCGCGGTCGATGGTGTGCATGAGCAACAGCGCGGTAATCGTCAACCCGGCGATGCCGAGCATGGTGAGCCTGGCCGCCTTGCTTGAAAATTGCGTCATATACACCGTGATGACCTTGCCCGCGACTGCCGGCACCATATTCGTCAGCATAAAGATCTTGAGCTGCGTCATCAGGTCGGTGAATACGGGGAAAGCCGCGAATACCGTCACCGTCACCGTGATCAAAGGGATCAGCGAGAGCAGGGTGGTGAAGGTGAGGCTGGAGGCGACCTGCGCGCAGCGGTCATCCGCGAAGCGGTAAGCGGCAAAGCGCAGGAAGCTCAGTATTTTGCGTGAATCCGGCAAGGGGATATGCATGGTCGGGCCAAGCTAGCACCCGCCTCTTGGCGGTGTCAAGGCGCCGGCTGTTATACTGGCCGCATCATTGAAACGAGGTTATGTGCGCACCATGACTGCCGAACTGACTCCCGGCCAAGAAGCCCGCCGCCTGCTGCGCCGCCACTATTACGGCGTGCTCTCCACCACGTCGCAAAAATTTCCCGGCTATCCCTATGGCTCATTCGTGGACTATGTGACCGACCATCAAGGACGGCCGGTGATCTTGATCAGCGCGCTGGCCGAACACGCGCACAATATTTTTCAGTCGCCGAAGGTGAGCCTGACGGTGCATGATTCGGGCAGCCAGACGCAAGCCCTGCCGCGCCTCGCGCTGCTGGGCGAGGCGAAGCTGATCGGCCCCGACGATGCGCACCATATCCGCGCCCGCTACCTGCGCTATTTTCCCGAAGCGGAGCCGCTGCTCGCGCTCGATTTCGCGCTTTACCGCATCGAGCCGCACCGCATCCGCTATATCGCCGGCTTCGCCCAGGCGCGCTGGGTCAGTCCGTCTGATTTTCTCGCCCTCGCCAGCCAGTTGACCGATACCGAAGAAGCGATACTCGCGCACATGAATACCGGTCACGCCGATGCGCTTGCCGGGTATGCAGGCCGCGATCGTAGTGAGACGATCGCCATGATCGGCTTGGATAGCGACGGCTTCGATTTGCGGATCGGGGAGAAATTGCAGCGCATCGAATTCGACGGCTTCGTGGCCGATGCAAGCGCCGCGCGCGAGCGCTTGGTCGCGCTGGCAAGCGGCAAATAAAAATTCAAAACCAATCTAACCACGGATGCACACGGATGAACACGGATAAAATCCATACCCCATTCCTTTTTTGGTTTTATCCGTGTTCATCCGTGTGCATCCGTGGTTTCTAGCCGTATTCTGCGTTGGCTGCACCACGGCTGCATCGCCAGTCTGATTGCCCTGATCTTCCTCACCCTGGCGTGGGAGGCGTGGCTGGCGCCGGCTTCGCGCGCGATTCTGATTCTCAAGATCGTGCCGCTGCTGTTGCCGCTGTTCGGGATATTGCGCGGCAAGCGCTACACCTATCAGTGGTCGTCGATGTTGATCCTGCTCTACTTCACCGAAGGGGTGGTGCGCGCCTACGCCGAGCAAGGCATCGCCGCCTGGCTGGCGAGCGCGGAAGTGCTGCTGTCAGTGGTGTTTTATTTGTGTGCGATTTTTTATGCGCGTAATAGTCGAGTTGCCAAATCGTAAGTTTCTCGGTTATTCCTGGAGCAGTCAGCGAATATTAAGGAGCTTTTGGCAATCGATGCGGCATCACTAGTGTCCGGTTTATTTTAGCCCAGCGGACTGCAAAGCTAATACTGGCGCGGGTTTCGAGGGATTCTGGGGTGTCCACGATTTGATTTTCAATCTACACATTTGCGATGCTTCCTGGTTTGACCGGCCGGGGG
>JACRIU010000039.1 GCA_016235775.1 Hydrogenophilales bacterium | reverse complement strand
GTCGAGGGTTTGTTCAACGGTTTGTTCTTCAGCGAAGAACGCTATGACCTGTCCACGGTTGGCCGGATGAAATTCAATCGCCGCGTCGGTCGCGAAGAGCTGACCGGCGCTGCGATCCTGTCGAATGAAGATATCGTTGACGTGGTGAAAATTCTGGTTGACCTGCGCAACGGCCGTGGCGAAATTGACGATATTGACCACTTGGGTAACCGTCGCGTGCGCGCGGTGGGCGAATTGGCCGAAAACCAGTTTCGCGCCGGTTTGGCACGCGTGGAGCGTGCCGTTAAGGAACGCCTCGGCCAGGCCGAAACCGATAACCTGATGCCGCATGACCTGATCAACGCCAAGCCGATTTCGGCTGCGGTCAAGGAATTTTTTGGCTCCAGCCAGTTGTCGCAGTTTATGGACCAAACCAACCCATTGTCTGAAATAACCCACAAGCGCCGTATTTCCGCGCTGGGACCGGGCGGTCTGACGCGCGAGCGCGCCGGCTTTGAAGTGCGCGACGTGCACCCGACGCATTATGGTCGCGTGTGTCCGATCGAAACGCCGGAAGGCCCGAACATCGGCCTGATCAACTCGCTGGCGTTATATGCCCGCACCAACGAATACGGCTTCATCGAAACGCCCTACCGCAAGGTTTCCAAGAGCAAGGTGGCTGACGAGGTCGATTATCTGTCCGCGATTGAAGAAGGCAAGTTCACCATCGCTCAGGCGAATGCCGAGCTGGACAAGAAAGGCCACTTCACCAACGACATCGTGTCCGCGCGGTATCGCAACGAATTCGTGCTGGCTACCCCGGAAAAACTGGAATACATGGACGTGTCGCCGTCCCAGGTGGTGTCGGTTGCGGCTTCGCTGATCCCGTTCCTGGAACATGACGACGCCAACCGCGCGTTGATGGGCGCCAACATGCAACGCCAGGCGGTACCTTGCCTGCGTGCCGAAAAGCCGCTAGTCGGCACCGGCATCGAGCGCACCGTGGCAGTCGATTCCGGCACGACCGTGCAAGCCTGGCGCGGCGGTCGCATCGATTATGTTGACGCCGGCCGTATCGTGGTGCGCGTCAACGACGTCGAAACCTCGTACGGTGAAGTCGGTGTGGATATCTACAAACTGACAAAATATACCCGGTCGAACCAGAACACCAATATCAACCAGCGCCCGCTGGTCAAGGTGGGCGATGTGATCGCGCGCGGCGATGTGGTGGCGGATGGCGCTTCCACTGACATGGGCGAGTTGGCGCTCGGCCAGAACATGCTGGTCGCGTTTATGCCCTGGAATGGCTATAACTACGAAGATTCGATTTTGATTTCCGAGCGGGTTTCGGCGCAGGATCGTTTCACCTCGATCCATATTGAAGAATTGACCGTCGCGGCTCGCGATACCAAGTTGGGCGCCGAAGAAATCACCCGCGATATTCCGAACCTGGCCGAAGCGCAACTGGCGCGTCTGGATGAGTGCGGCATCGTGCATATCGGCGCCGAAGTGGCCGTGGGTGACGTGCTGGTCGGCAAGGTGACGCCGAAGGGTGAAACACAGCTGACGCCGGAAGAAAAACTGCTGCGCGCGATTTTCGGTGAAAAGGCATCGGACGTGAAGGACACCAGCTTGCGCGTACCCACCGGCAGTTCCGGAACGGTGATTGACGTGCAGGTGTTTACCCGCGAAGGTCTGCAACGCGACAAGCGCGCCCAGCAGATCATCGATGACGAGTTGAAGCGCTACAAGAAGGATTTGCTGGATCAGATGCGCATCGTGGAATCCGACCTGTTCGCGCGGCTGGAAAAACTGCTGCTCAACAAGGTTGCCAATGGCGGGCCGAAAAAACTGGCCAAGGGCAGCCAGCTGAGCAAAGAGTACCTGCAAAGCATCGAGCACCATCAATGGTTTGATATTCGTGTGGCGGATGATGAAGTGGCTGCCCAGATGGAGCAGGTCAAGGACGGGCTGGCACAGAAGCGCGTCGAATTCGATGCGGCATTCGAGCTGAAGAAAAAGAAGCTGACCCAGGGCGACGAGTTGCAGGCCGGCGTGCAGAAAATGGTCAAGGTGTATGTGGCGGTCAAGCGTCGCCTGCAGCCCGGCGACAAGATGGCGGGCCGCCACGGTAACAAGGGTGTGGTATCGCGCATCGTGCCTGTCGAAGACATGCCGTACATGGCGGATGGCACCCCGGTTGATGTGGTGCTGAACCCGCTCGGCGTGCCGTCGCGGATGAACATCGGGCAGATTCTGGAAACACACCTGGGCTGGGCTGCCAAGGGGCTGGGCAAGAAGATCGATGACATGCTGCAAGCCAACGCCAAGGTTGCCGAGGTGCGTAAATTCCTCCATAAGATTTACAACCATCACAACGGCCAGACAGTTGATCTGGATGCTTTCAGCGATGATGAAATCATCGAGTTGTGCCGCAACCTCAAAAATGGCGTGCCTTTTGCGACGCCGGTGTTCGACGGCGCCAGCGAAGAGGAAATCAAGTACATGCTGGAACTGGCCGATCTGCCGCTGTCCGGGCAAACCACGCTGCACGATGGGCGCACCGGCGAGGCTTTTGATCGCAAGGTGACCGTCGGCTACAAGCACATCCTGAAGCTGCACCACCTGGTGGATGACAAGATGCACGCGCGTTCTACCGGGCCATACAGCCTGGTGACGCAACAGCCGCTGGGCGGCAAGGCGCAGTTCGGTGGCCAGCGCTTCGGTGAAATGGAAGTGTGGGCGCTGGAAGCCTACGGCGCTTCCTACACCTTGCAGGAAATGCTGACGGTCAAGTCGGACGATGTGGCGGGGCGCACCAAGGTCTACGAAAACATAGTCAAGGGCGATCACAAGATCGACGCCGGGATGCCGGAATCCTTCAACGTGGTCATGAAGGAAATCCGTTCCCTCGGTATTGATATGGATTTGGTACGGCACTAAAAGCAGGAGCGAGGATCGGGGATTGAGGATAGAGCAAAGTGCTTTCCTCGACCCCCACTCCTTAGCCCTCAATCCTTAAAGGAGCTACACATGAAATCATTATTGGATTTATTCAAGCAGGTCACCCAAAAAGAAGAATTCGACGCGATCAAGATTGGCCTTGCTTCGCCGGAAAAAATTCGCTCCTGGTCCTACGGCGAAGTTAAAAAGCCGGAAACCATCAACTACCGCACCTTCAAGCCGGAGCGTGATGGCTTGTTCTGCGCGAAAATTTTCGGGCCGGTAAAGGATTACGAGTGTCTGTGCGGCAAGTACAAGCGGCTGAAACATCGCGGCGTAATTTGTGAAAAATGCGGCGTGGAAGTGACGCTGTCCAAGGTGCGTCGCGAACGCATGGGGCATATCGAACTGGCCAGCCCGGTGGCACATATCTGGTTTTTGAAGTCATTGCCCTCGCGCCTGGGCATGGTGCTGGACATGACACTGCGCGACATCGAGCGGGTGCTGTACTTTGAAGCCTATGTGGTGACAGAACCCGGCATGACACCGCTGAATCGCGGCCAGTTGCTGTCCGAGGACGATTACCTGGCCAAGACCGAAGAATATGGCGATGAGTTCGTCGCGATGATGGGCGCGGAAGGTGTCCGTGCGTTGTTGAGCGGTCTCGATGTGACCGGCGAAATCGAAACGATACGCGCGGAACTGGCGGCAACCGGTTCGGAAACCAAGATCAAAAAATACGCCAAGCGCCTGAAAGTGCTGGAAGCGTTCAATGCTTCCGGCATCAAGCCGCAATGGATGGTGCTGGAAGTGCTGCCCGTGCTGCCCCCGGAACTGCGCCCGCTGGTTCCGCTGGATGGCGGCCGTTTTGCAACCTCAGACCTGAACGATTTGTACCGCCGCGTGATCAACCGCAACAACCGTCTGCGCCGCCTGCTTGAATTGAAGGCGCCCGACATCATCGTGCGCAACGAAAAGCGCATGTTGCAGGAAGCGGTGGATTCCTTGCTGGACAACGGTCGTCGCGGCAAGGCGATGACCGGTGCGAACAAGCGCCAGCTGAAATCCCTGGCTGACATGATCAAGGGCAAGAGCGGCCGTTTCCGCCAGAACCTGCTGGGTAAACGTGTCGATTATTCCGGCCGTTCGGTGATCGTGGTGGGCCCACAACTCAAACTGCACCAATGCGGCCTGCCGAAGAAAATGGCGCTGGAATTGTTCAAGCCGTTCATTTTCGAGCGCCTCGAAAAAATGGGTATCGCCAGCACCATCAAGGCGGCGAAAAAGGAAGTCGAAGCTGAAACGGCGGTGGTTTGGGACATCCTCGAGGAAGTCATCCGC
>JACRIU010000037.1 GCA_016235775.1 Hydrogenophilales bacterium | reverse complement strand
TCACCTGCCGGTACACGCCGCGCCCCCGGAAACCGTCGGTAATCGTCTCGCCGCCGTCGATGGAAAGCAGAATATTGGAAAGCTTCGCCAGCACGCTCTCCGGCAAGTCGTCCAGCAGCGTGCCGTTGGTCTGAAGCTGGAAGCGGAAGGTGGGATAGCGCGCCATGACTTCCCGCATGAAACTGAGATTCAAGGTCGGCTCGCCGCCGTAGAAAGTGACATATACCTCGTGCCCGGCGAGATGCTTCGCGATGAAGGCGTCCAGCGCATCCAAGGTATAGGAAACCTTGCCTTGGGAGCCGACCATTTCGCCCACCCCGAGCGAACAATAAGTGCATTTCAGATTGCACTTCAAGGTGGTGAGCAGTTGCAGTTCCACCCGCTTGCCCACGATGGGCGAAACTGGAGCAACCGCTTGGGAAGGAAGAGGGTGAAACGTCATTGGCGTGGACATGGTTAAATTTCGCTTTACATTTGAATTTTTTGGAAAAAGCAAACCTGATTGGCGGCAATCCTTCAGCCAAGGCAGGCTACCGTTGCAATTTAAACCTGCTCAGTGTGCGCCGTGATCTCCGCGGCTAACGCTTGAAGTATAATTTCAATATGGCCCAACGTAAAACCATCCCGATCCAATCCGGCGCCCCCGCCGGCAGCAGTTGCGATGACGCCGAGCCGTTCGCGCTGATGGTGCTCGACGATGTGATGGAGCCGGAGTTTCAGCACCGCGACATCATCGTGTGCGAGCCGGAAGGCTTGGCGCATGACGGCTCGTTCGTGGTGGCCAAGATCGAAGAGGAATTTTATTTCCGCCAGTTGCAGATCGTCGATGGCGAGTGGTTGCTCAAAGCGCTCAATCCCGCCTATCCCACCCTGAAAATCACCGGCCCCGATGCGGTCAAGGGCGTGGTCGTGCTGAAGAAAAAGCCGGGGCGGCGCAGGGAACACAAGTCCTACGCCTGACGCCCGGGTCAGGAATTCACTTCACCGAATCCAGAAAATCCCTCACCGCCTTGACCATTTCCGCTTCATGATTGCCGTAGAAATGATCGGCCTTCGGCACTTTCACCTGTTTCGCGCCGGCGTTGCCTTTGAGTGAGGCCGCGCGTTTTTTGACATTCGTCAGCACCGGCGCCAAGTCGTTTTCGCCGTAGATATCCAGCACCGGGATTTTGATCCCCGTGTAGGTATCGCCGCCGCCGATGCCGAGCGATGCCCAGGCGGCGAGTTGGTCTTGGTGCTTCATCACATACAACCGGCTCATGCGCGAGCCCATGCTATGGGACACGATGGCGATTGTTTTGTAGCCACGGGCTTTGAGAAAATCCACCGCGACGCCGATGCGCTCCGCCGCTTCCGGAAAGGTGGCGACGTAGCGTTCATACTTGGCGTCGTTTGCCTGCACCGGCATTTGCACCGAGAGCGTGGTGTAGCCTTGTTCCGCGAGTTCGGTGCGTAGCGTGCCGACCATTCCCCAATCGGGATGAATGCCCATGCCGTGGACAACGACGAGCGCCATTTTGGCATCTTTCGCCTCGGTCAAGAGCGTGAGAAATTTATGGCCCTGCTTGAGTTCCAGATAAACCGCATCGCCCACCACGATGCCCGGAACGACCTCATCCGCCCATTTTTTTTCACGCGCATAATCCGGGGCGGCATAAGCGAGTTGGGAACATAACAAAAACAAGAAAATTACGGAACGCATGATTTCTCCTTTTTAGCGCAGGCTAATCAACATTCTCACGCCTAGCGTGTACAACAAGACCGCAAAAATCTTCTTGAGTTTCCTCACCGGCAGCCGGTGGGCTAGTTGTGCGCCCAAGGGCGCGGTGAGCATGCTCGTCGCAACGATCGCCGCCAGCGCCGGCAGATAGACGAATCCCAGGCTATGCGGCGGCAGGCTATCAATTGACAGCCCATTCGCAATATACCCTACCGCCCCTGCCACCGCGATGGGCAGGCCGATGGCGGCCGAGGTGCCGATGGCCTGATGCAATCTGATATTGCACCAAGTCATGAACGGCACCGACAGCGTGCCGCCGCCAATGCCGACCAAGCTCGATACCGCGCCGATCACATTGCCGGCGGCAAACATGCCGGGCCGCCCCGGCAGCTCGCGCGAGGGCTTGGGTTTGATGTCCAGCAGCATTTGCGTGCCGACATAAAACACGAATACGACAAAAAACGCCTTGAGAAAATACGCGGAGAGATAGGCTGCCAACACGCTCCCCAGCAGGGTGCCGGTCACGATTCCCGGCGTGATTTCGCGCCACACTTTCCAATTTACTGCGCCGTGGGCATGGTGCGCGCGCAGGCTGGAGATTGAGGTGAAAATGATGCTGGCCAGCGAAGTGCCGAGCGCCAAATGCATCACATACTGTTCGGGGAAGTGATGCGCGGCGAAAATGAAGGTCAACACCGGCACGATAATCAGACCGCCGCCCACGCCCAAGAGCCCCGCGACGAAACCGGCCGCCAAGCCCAACGCGAGATAGGCCGCCCATTCAAACATTGGCGCGGCCCATTACAGGATCGACTCGATGAAAGCCCACTCCTTAGGGTCCACCGGCGTAATGGAAAGTCGATTGCCCTTTTGCAGCGTGCGCAGGTTGGCGAGTTGCGGATGCTGGCGCAGTTCCTTGATCGACAGCAGCCGGATTTTTTTTACCAGCTTCACATCCACGTTGAACCAGCGCGGGGTTTCGCGCGTGGCTTTGGGGTCGAAGTATTTATTTTTCGGATCGAATTGGGTTTCATCCGGGTAGGCGAGGGTGCTCACCACGGCGAGGCCGGCAATGCCCGGCGCTTCGCAATTCGAGTGATAGAAAAACACCTTGTCGCCCACTTTCATCTGATCGCGCATGAAATTGCGCGCCTGATAATTGCGCACGCCATACCAGGCCACCGATTGCTTGGGCAGCTTGGCCAAATCATCGATGCTGACATCGGAGGGCTCGGATTTCATCAACCAGCAACGCATGTTTAAGTCCTTTTTTGGCCACGAATTAACACGAATACCGCTACTCAAGCTGACCGTTCCGTGCCACTGCTTTTTCGTGTGAATTCGTGTTAATTCGTGGCTAAATGTTTTTTCTAAAATGATACAGCTTACGATCCGTCAGCACCGCATCCAGGGGCACATCCCACGGTTCATGCGGCAGCGCCTCCACGCGCTGAAAATCGTAGGCCACGCCGATCAGCTTGGGTTTGCGGAAGGCGCGCCGGTGGCGCAGATAACCCAAGCTGGCATCGTAAAAGCCGCCGCCCATGCCGAGCCGGTTGCCCTGGGCATCGAAGGCGACCAAGGGCATGAACAACACATCCAGTTGCTGCGCACGCACGCGCTGGATTGACCCGTGTTCGTAAATGCCAAAGCGGTTTTGATACCAGGTGGGGCGGCCGGTGATGCGGGAGAACCACAAACGGCGTGCGCCGCGCGGGGGAATCACCGGCAGGAAACAGGCTTTGTGCAGCCACAGCGCGGCATTCAGGAGCGGGAGGAGGTCGATCTCCTCCCCTAGCGGCAGATAAAACCCGATGCGCTGATTGCGCAGCAGCAAGTGATGGCGGCGGGCCAAACGCAGCAAATGCCGGGCGGCGGTGCGCGCATCGATAACGCTGACCGTGCGGCGGCGATGGCGCATGTCGCGGCGCAGTTCGGTTTTATTCATTTCGATGACAAAACATCTTCACCACGGAGTACGCAGAGGACGCGGAGGAATTTCTCTCGGGGGCGCGCTCGCCGCACCCACCCGCGGACTTAGCGCTGCAATGCCAGACATCTGAAACCTCTGTGTACTCCGCGTACTCCGTGGTAAATAGATTTCGATTTTTGGAGCGGAAAGGGGTCCCCCGCGAATGCCGTCCGGGCCATCATCCTGAACCTGAGGTTCAAGGGGTCGCAACAAGAGCGCCGTAGGTACATCCGCGAAGGACGCGCACAAAAGCGCCTGAGATGCCGCAACCAAGGATGATTCATTGGTTCAAGGAATGTTTAGCCAAGACAAACACCGCAGGGGATTAACTGATCAACCGGGGTGCTATTTAAAGAGATCGCCGCTGTCCGACATGGCCTGATCGATCTCTTTATTCATGTCATTAATTCTACGCTTAAAGTCTCCCACATCAAATCCGCCGACGCGGGTGGTGAGAAACTCGTGCGTGATATTGAGCGCGGCCATGATGGCGATGCGCTCGAGGTTGGCGACTTTACCGCCATCTTTGATTTCTTGCATGCGGCGATCGAGATAATCCACCGCCTCCAGCAGGCCGGCGCGGTCTTCCGGCGAGCACGCCACTTTGAAGGCGCGGCCCATGATGGTTACATCCAAGCTCTTCGGGTCGGACGCCATGTTTAGGCTTCGGGGAGTTGCGTGAGCAAGCTTTCGAGCCGGCCTTTGGCGCCGTTGAGCTTGTCGTTGAGGTGCTTGTTATCGTTCTGCTCGGACACGAGTTGCTGGCGCAAGCCGTGGTTCTCCTCGCGCAAGCGATGGCAAAACCCAACGAGCTGGGAAATCTTCTGTTCAAGGCTTTTCAGCTCGTTATCCATGGCGACACTATAAGTTTGAAATCACTGTAAAGTCAAATGCTAACGTATTCTTTTGAAAGTAGTTTAATGCCAACAACCATAGCAATGCATCACCCCCATCAAACTTCAATCCATTCATCAAAATCGCTTAATATCCAGACCAAATAACGAATTAATCAAGAGCAAGCGCTCACATAGGCAGATCAAAACAAGACCATCCCGTATTCGGGTACAATTTCGCCTGTTTCAGGTTCCCCTGACGCCGTCCGGCAAAGGGGTGAAACTGGGAAGTCAGGTTTAAGCCTGCGCTGCACCCGCAACGGTATGCGAGTTTTTTGGCCGCCACAAAGCCACTGGGGAAACCTGGGAAGGCGGCGGCCTGTGGATCGCGAGCCCGGAGACCGGCCTGAAATCAGGTGAAACGCCGCGGGGTTGCGGCTGGGCCGGTCATTGATCGTCTATCTCGCTCCCTCTGGCATTTCAATTCGTCACCCAAAATCCGCGTGCGGGATTGCACGCGACAGGGAGCTTTTGTGAGAAAAACCATCTTAACCGGCGCCATCGCCTGCGCCATCGCCCCGGCTTTCGCCGAGGACACGCCCACCACCTTCGATCTGGGCATGATCGTCGTCACCGCCACCCGCATCCCGACCCCGGTGCGCGAACTGCTGAACGACATTTCCGTCATCACGGAGGAAGAAATTCAGCGCGCCGGGCAAGCCACGCTGCCCGAACTCCTGCGCACCCTGCCGGGGGTCGAATTCAGCGCCAACGGCGGCGCGGGCACCAACAGCAGCGTGTTCATTCGCGGCGCGAATGCCAATCACACCCTGGTGTTAATTGACGGCATGCGCATCAACTCCGCCACTTCCGGCACGACCGCGCTGGAGAAAATCCCCTTGGGCCAGATCGAGCGCATCGAAGTACTGCGCGGGCCGGGTAGCCATCTGTATGGTTCCGAGGCCATCGGTGGCGTGATTCAGATTTTCACCAAATCCGGCGGCGCGACGCCCGGTTTCCACTTCGGCGGCGGCGTGGGTTCGCGCGGCTTGCACCAAGCCAATGCCGGTGGCAATGGCAAGCTGGGCGAGGTGAGCTTCAATCTCGAAGTGGCTAACGAAAGCACCGACAGCTTCTCCGCCCTCGGCAACCCCGCGCACACTTTTTACAATGCCGACAACGACCCCTATCGCAACACCAGCGTGAACGGCAAACTCGGCTACACTCTCGCCCCCGGCCACGAGCTGAGTTTGACCGGTTTCCACAGCGTGGGCCGTACGCACTACGACAGCAAATCGACCACCCCTTCCATCCCCGCCAGTTTCGATTTCCGAAACGAGCAAACCCTCTCCAGCTACGCCCTGCAAAGCCGCAACCAGTTCCGCCCCGAATGGCAAAGCACGCTACGCATCGGCACCAGCACCGACGACTTGCGCACCGCCACGCTCAACAGCCATTGGGATCAGATTCGCACCGACCAAGATCAGGTTCTGTGGCAAAACGACATCACCACGCGCATCGGCGTGGTCACGCTGGGCGCGGAACACCTCGACCAGCAGGTCACCAGCAACACTGTGTATGCCGTCACGCATCGGACTGTGATGTCCTACTTAACCGGGTACCGGGGCAAGTTCGACGCACACAGCCTACAACTCAATCTGCGCCACGACGACAACTCGCAGTTCGGCGGCCATCTCACCAAGTCGCTGGCTTATGGCTACCAGCTCAACCGCGAATGGCGCGGCACCGCCAGCATCGGCACGGCGTTCAACGCACCCACCTTCAACAACCTGTACTACCCCGGCGGCAACCCGAACCTGAAACCGGAAACCGCGATCAACCGCGAGCTGTCGCTGCACCACGAACGCGGCAGCCGGCACGCCAGCCTGACCGTGTTCGACAATCGCATCAATCAACTCATCACCTACTCCGGCACCACCCCAGTGCAGATACAGAGCGCACGCATCACCGGCGCCGCCCTCGCCTATCAGGCAAGGTTCGACGAATACGGCGTGCATGCCAGTGCCACCTGGCAAGACCCGCGCAACGAAACCAGCAAACTGCTGCTCAATCGCCGCGCCAAACAAACCGCCACTGCCGGCATCGATCGCCAGTGGAATGCATGGAACTTCGGCAGCGATGTGGTCGCGGCCGGCAAGCGCTTTGACGACACCAACAACACCAAGCGCATGGGTGGCTACACCGTGTTCAACCTGAATGCAGCTAACCGTTACAGCAAGGATCTGAGTTTCCTGGCGCGGCTCAACAATGCCTTCAACAAGCAGTACGAACTGGCGCGAGACTACAATACGCCGGATCGCAATGTCTTTATCGGCTTCGACTATCACCCACAATGAAACAGCTCATCCTCGGCGGCAGCCGTTCCGGTAAAAGTTCACTGGCAGAACAACGCGCCAGCGAATCCGGCTTGGCGGTGACGTATATCGCCACGGCCACCGCCGGGGATGGGGAAATGGCGGCGCGCATTGCGCAGCATCGGGCGCGCCGACCTGCACATTGGAATATTGTCGAAGAACCGCTGCGGCTGGCAAACACCTTGCGCCAGCACGCCGCGCCCGAGCGCTGCCTGTTGGTGGACTGCCTCACCCTGTGGCTCACCAACCTGCTGTGCGCCAACGATGAGGCATTGTTCCAGCGCGAACGCGCCGCGTTTCTGGAAGTTTTGCCCTCGCTGCCGGGGCGCATCATCCTGGTCAGTAACGAAGTCGGCATGGGCATCGTACCCCTGGGGGAATTGAGCCGGCGCTTCAGCGACGAAGCGGGCTGGCTGAATCAGGAAGCGGCGAGAATTTGCGAGCACGTCACGCTCATGGTGGCGGGGCTGCCATATCCGTTGAAAACTTAAAAATCTTGAACCACGGAAGACGCGGAGGACACGGAGTACAGCAGAAACAAGGACAAATCCCCAAGACGCTTGTGCGTTTATCGCTTTAGCCCTGGGTTTACTCCGTGTCCTCCGCGTCCTCCGTGGTAAAACGCTTTTCTAAAAAACAGGCAACCATTGCGCGAGTTTTTCAAAATCCAAGTGGGCTTCCACCGCATCCGCCAACCGATCCAGATGCGCCTCACGCACGGCGCGATAGTCCGGCGTGGCGGGCGCACTCAAACCCGCCCAGGCCAGCAGCGCATCGCAGGCGGCGGGATGGTCGAACACGCCGTGCAGGTAGGTGCCGAGCACGCGGTTGTCGCTGGACACCGCGCCATCGGTGCGCACGCTGATGTTAACCACGGGCCGCGCCAATGCCGGGCCACTGCTCACACCCATATGAATTTCGTAGCCGCTGACGGGTGCGCCATTCCACAATATTCCTTCCACCCGCGCCAATTGTTTTTCCGGTTCGAGCACGGTCTCCATGTCGAGCCAGCCGAAGCCCGCGCTGTCGCCCGCCGGGCCTTCCAGCCCCAGCGGGTCGCGCAGCACGGTTCCCAGCATCTGAAAGCCGCCACACACCCCCATCACCTTGCCGCCATAGCGCAGGTGCCGGCGCAACACATCTTCCCAACCCTGCGCGCGCAGCCAGTCGAGATCGGCGCGCACGTTCTTGCTGCCGGGCAGAATAATCAGATCGGCGGGCGGGATCAATTCGCCCGCGCCGGCGTAGCTGAAGGCCACTTGCGGATGCAAACGCAACGGATCGAAATCGGTGTGGTTGCTGATGTGCGGCAGCCGCGGCGCTACCACGCGCAAACGCGCGCCGTCGATCTGCGCTGCTTCTTCAGTCTGCCCGAAGAAGCCATCCTCTGCTTCCAGATGCAGACCATGCAGATAAGGCAGCACGCCTATCACCGGCTTGCCGGTGTGCCGCTCCAGCCAATCCAGCCCGCTTTGCAGCAGGCTCAGATCGCCGCGAAAACGATTGATGACGAAGCCCTGCACCCGCGCGCGCTCGGATTCGGACAGCAAGGCCAGCGTGCCCACCAGATGCGCGAACACGCCGCCGCGGTCGATGTCGGCCACCAGGATCACCGGGCAGTCGATGGCTTCGGCGAAGCCCATGTTGGCGATGTCGCGCTCGCGCAGATTGATTTCCGCCGGGCTGCCCGCGCCCTCCACCACCACGCATTGATACTGCGCCGCGAGGCGGGCGTGGGATTCCAGCACTGCCGCCATGGCGCGCGGCTTGTAGGCGTGGTATTCCGCCGCACCCATATTGCCGAATACGCGGCCCTGAATGATGATCTGCGCGCCGGTGTCAGAGCACGGTTTCAACAGCACCGGGTTCATGTCGGTATGCGGCGCGAGTCCGCAGGCCATGGCCTGCACCGCCTGGGCGCGGCCGATCTCGCCGCCGTCCTCCGTCACCGCGCTGTTGAGCGCCATGTTCTGCGGCTTGAACGGGGCGACGCGAATGCCCCGGCGGTAGAGCACGCGGCACAAACCCGCGACCAGCGTGCTCTTGCCCGCATCGGACGTGGCGCCCTGAATCATGAGGGTGCGCGATGACATTCCCGGATTATCTCATGCTGCCGGGCGCGCTTTTGTGCGCCGTGATGCTGGATAAGATTTTTGGCGACCCGCGCCGCTTTCATCCGCTGGCGGGTTTCGGGCGCATCGCGGCGTGGGTGGAAGCGCGCATGAACACATCGCCCGAAAAACCTGGCCAGCGCCTTGGCGGCGTACTCGCCGTCTTGCTGCTGCTCGCGCCGCTCACCGCCATCAGCTATTTCATTTCACAGATTCCCTTTTGGGGCTGGTTTGCACAGATCGTGCTGCTGTATTTCGCCCTCGGCATGACCAGCCTCGCGCAGCACGCCCGCGCCGTGCACAGCGCGCTCGACGCCAACGACCTCGCAGCCGCGCGCGCGGCGGTGGGCATGATCGTCAGCCGCGACACGTACGCGATGCAAAACACGGACGCAGCCCGCGCCGCCGTCGAATCGGTGCTGGAAAACGGCAACGACGCCGTGTTCGGCGCGGTGTTCTGGTTCGTCGTCGCAGGCCCCGCGGGCGCGGTGGCCTATCGCCTCGCCAACACCCTGGACGCCATGTGGGGCTACCGCACGCCGCGCTATTATTTTTTTGGCTGGGCGGCGGCGCACCTCGACGATGGGCTCAATTTCATTCCCGCGCGCCTCACCGCGCTGACCTACGCGCTGCTCGGCAATGCGCGCCGCGCCTGGCAGTGCTGGCGCATACAAGCCCGCCTCTGGTACAGCCCCAATGCCGGGCCGGTGATGGCCTCCGGCGCGGGCGCGCTCGGCGTCGTGCTCGGCGGCGCGGCCAGGTATCACGGCGCGGAAAAGGAACGCCCCACCTTGGGTATCGGCCAGCCGGCGCAAGCGGCGGACATCGGCCGCGCGATCAGCTTAGTTCAGCGTGGCTTGTGGCTATGGATCGCACTCATTTTTGCAGGAGCATTTCTCCATGCTTGAACACGGCGGCAAGCTCACACAAGCCGCGCGACGCTACGGCATCGCGGTAGAAAACTGGCTCGACCTTTCCACCGGCATCAACCCCCATGGCTGGCCCGTGCCTGCACTGCCCAATGAGGTGTGGCGGCGCCTGCCGGAAGACAACGACGGCCTGCTCGACGCCGCCCGCGCCTGCTACGGCGCATCGCATCTGCTCGCCGTCTCCGGCTCGCAGGCGGCGATACAAGTGCTGCCGACACTTCGTGCCGATTGCCTCGTGGGCATGCTGCATCCCACTTACAGCGAGCACGCCCACGCCTGGGCGAAGCAGCATCGCGTCGCCGCACTCAACGCCGCCGGCATCGAAACAACGCTCGACGAACTCGACGTGCTGCTGCTGTGCAACCCCAACAACCCCAGCGGCGAACGCTTCGCGCCCGACACGCTTTTGACTTGGCGGCAAGAACTCGCCGCGCGCGGCGGCTGGCTGGTGGTGGACGAAGCCTTCATCGACGCCGAGCCGCAACTCAGCATCGCCCGCCACACCGGGGCAGAAGGCTTGATCGTGCTGCGCTCCCTGGGCAAATTCTTCGGCCTCGCCGGCGCGCGCGTGGGCTTTGTCGCCGCCTGGCCCGCGCTGCTGGCGCAAATGCAGGAAGCCCTCGGCCCCTGGGCCATCAACGGCCCCGCCCGCGCCATCGCCCGCCTCGCCCTGCAAGACAGCGTATGGCAGCAGCACACCCGCGAACGCCTGCAAGGCGACAGCGCACGTCTCGCCGCATTGCTCACGCGGCACGGCCTTGCACCGGCTGGCGGCAGCTCGCTGTTTCAATGGATACGCACGGATCGCGCCGCCGGGCTGCACGAGGTGCTCGCGCGGCAAGGCATCCTCACGCGCCTGTTCGATGCGCCGGCGAGCCTGCGTTTCGGTTTGCCGGGTGCAGAGGGCGAATGGAATCGACTGGAAATTGCACTGGGGAAACTTGCATGAAAACACAAAACCTTTTCACCGCAGAGGACGCGGAGGACACGGAGGTTCTTTTCAATACCCCCTTGAGGGGTGAAAAGCGTAAGTACGTTACGAAATCGAGGCACATTACACCCTCTGGCGCTGCCAATCGGATTCGTTCATGGTTTTACTCCGCGTCCTCTGCGTCCTCTGCGGTTCATGCTTTTTTGTTTTTTTGGGCAATTGCCTTCACCCCTGCCCACGCCGACATCACCGTGCGCGACGACACCGGCCAAATCCTGCGCCTGGCCGCGCCCCCCAGGCGCATCGTCAGCCTGGCCCCGCACGCCACGGAGCTATTATTCGAAGCCGGCGCGGGCAGCCGCATAGTCGGTGCAGTGTCCTATAGCGACTACCCGGAGGAAGCCCGCCGCATTCCGCGCGTCGGCGGCTACCGCGCGCTGGACATGGAAGCCATCGCCGCGCTCAAGCCCGACCTGATCGTCGCCTGGCCCAGCGGCAACACGCCCGCGCAGGTGGAAAAACTCAAGCAACTGGGGCTGCCGATTTATCTGAGCGAACCGAAACGCATCACCGACATCGCCAGCGCGCTAGAACGTCTCGGCGAGCTCACCGGCAACACCGGCGCGGCGCAACAAGCCGCAGCCCGATTCAACCGCCAACACGCCGCGCTGCGCGCGGCCTACACCGGGCGGCCGCCGGTGCGCGTGTTCTATCAAATCTGGAACAGCCCGCTCATCACCGTGAGCGGCGAGCAGATCATCGGCGACGCGATTCGCCTGTGCGGCGGAGAAAACATCTTCGCCAGCCTGCCCGCGCTCACCGCCACCGTGAGCCTGGAAGCCGTGCTGCAAGCTAATCCGGAAGTCATCGTCGCCAGCGGCATGGCCGCCCAGCGCCCCGCCTGGCTCGACGACTGGAAGCGCTGGCCGCGCCTGCGCGCCGCAATGAATAATCAACTGCATTTCATCCCGGCGGATTGGATCAATCGCGCCTCGCCGCGATTGCTGCAAGGGGCGGAGAGATTGTGCGGGATTTTGGATGGGGCGCGGAAAGGGAATGGCGCGCAGTAATAGCGAGCGATGAACCTGAAAAAACAGTTTCACCACGGGGGCTTGTGTTGAGACATTCCCCCCAACGTAGTCACACCACCCTACGCCGCCTTCACCTCGTCCAACAGATCGGGGTGACTATCCAACACTTTAAGCAACTTTACCAGCGCCAAAGGCGGCTTGGTTTTGCCGTTCTCATAGCGGGAAAAAGCATTCACGCCGCCGCCGAAAATTTCCGCCGCCTCGCGCTGGTCGAGTTTGAGTTTTTTGCGCACGCTGGCGATGAACGCCGGATCGACAATCGACGCATTCACTTCCTTGTTGAATTCCAGCATCAAGGCGCTGGTGCGCGCTGATTCGTCCACGTCGAGAACGGCCTCGCCGCAGACCGGGCAAAAATCGCCCGTCACTGCGGGAATGGTCGTCGATTCGCCTTTGTAGGTGTAGGGCATGTCGCGGGTGTCACGCACCAGACGCGCGCCACCGCATGCAGGACATTTCATATTCATAACTCCTTGAACGAGACGATGAGCACGTCATCGACAACCGTCAATTTCAGATAGACCTCGCCCTTCGGCGTGGCCGGGCGGTACACGTCTTGCCAAATTTTGTGGTCGGCGTGCGTCGTCATGCTCTTGTAAAAATCCTTCTGCGTCAGCGCCATCACGATATCGAGCATTCCGTCAAAATCGACACCCAACGCCGCTCCGCCAGCTAAAGCAGAGAAAGTTGCGCGTACCTTGCCCGCCTCGATCAACGCTTTAACGAGCGGAAGCTTGCAATGCGGCGTCCGCTTTTCCATATGAAGATATTAACCTAGTTGGTTATATTTAGCAAGTAGGTTAATCGTCTTATGACATTCCACTGAACGTAGACCGCCCTGCGCCACCGACCTCAACACAAAATCCGTTCGAATCTCGGCGAAGGGCACCACCAGCTTTCCTTCTTCGTCTTTTTCGATGAGGCCGATTTCGATCAGGCGATGCGTATCTTCATGCATGCGCTTCACATCGCGGTGCAGATGGCGGGCAAGTGCGCGCAGGCTGAGCGGCCCGGACGCTTGCAGCGCCTCGATCAATTCCCAATGCTTCGGCGTGATTGCCTGGAACAAAGCGGCCGGCGATTCGAATTCAAAGTGTTCGCCGCCGTACTTGCCGGTCTTCCAGGCTTTGACGAATCCAGCGCGCAGGCTGGCCAGCGATTGCTTGGATTTTCGGATGACGATGGATGCAGTTATCATTCAGTTCCATTGATCGCTAGTGTTAACCAACTGTCCTTAATGACTGCGCAACTTCTCCTGCAACCACACCTTGATAAGCGATTGGTAGGGCACGTCGCGGGCGTTGGCGGCAGCCTTGATCGAGTCCAGCAGATGTTGAGGAAGCCGCAGTGAAATCGTTTTGGTGGTCGGCTTGAGATTGGGCAAGATGATGCGCTGGGCCGCTGTCCAATCGAGGTACTCTGCGGAGTCGTGTGTTTCCCAGAATTTTCGCTCCTCTGCCTCGCTGGCGAAGCGGGGGATTGTTTTAAGCTGTTTGTTCATAAAAGGTTCGCTCCTTTCGGTGCATATCCCTGGCCGAGATCACGCGAATGCTTGCACCCGCATTCCGCAATGTAAAAGTGATGTGTAGCAATCTTCCCTCGTCAGTCTTACCCAGCACAGGCATGGAAGCGGGGTTCCCGCTTGCTGGATAGCGGGGTCATGGATAGCGGGGTCAAGCATGGATAGCGGGGTCACATCTTGTATTGTGACATACCTCCAAGAAGCAGCCCCTACCCAACGCCCCGTATCGAAGACGTTGTTGCTTCAGTCACTTGCCGGGTTCTGCCTTACGCCGCCTTCACCTCATCCAACAACTCCGGATGACTATCCAACACCTTGAGCAATTTCACCAACGCCAACGGCGGCTTGGTCTTGCCGTTCTCATAGCGGGAAAACGCATTCACGCCGCCGCCGAAAATCTCCGCCGCTTCGCGCTGGTCGAGTTTGAGTTTCTTGCGCACGCTGACGATGAACGCCGGATCGACAATCTAGGCATTTACTTCCTTGTTGAATTCCAGCATCAAGGCACTGGTGCGCGCTGATTCGCTCACGTCAAGAATGGCCTTGCCACAGGCCGGGCAGAAGTCGCCGGTCACGGCCGGGATGGTCGTCGATTCGCCTTTGTAGGTGTAGGGTAGGTCGCGGGTGTCATGCACCAGATCGGCGGCGCCGCATGCGGGACATTTCATTTTCACGTCTCCTTCGATCCATCCGCAAGGCTGTCAGTCTTAGTGACTGCGCAACTTCTCCTGCAACCACACCTTGATAAGGGATTGGTAGGGCACGTCGCGGGCGTTGATGCATGTCCATGGCCGAGATTGCGCAAAACAGCGTGCGCCATTTCTGACTCGCCTCTCATAGACAGCTTTTCCGCTTCATGGAAAAGCACGTTTGCAAACTCGCGATCACGCTCGACGCGCTCGGCCACGGTGTACTTTAAGTCGCGGGTTTGCGTCATCCCAATCACGCCGGCTCCAGCCCGATCACAAGGCGCTGCCCCAGCAGGCTGATCGCCTGCGCGATGCGCGGCAACTTCGAGTGATAGTGCGGGTCGAGCAGGCGGCGAACTTCCTTTTCATCGACGCCGAGCTGTTTGGCGAGTTGCATCTTGCTGATGCCTGCCTCGCGCATCGCGACGTACAACGCCGCCTTCGCCATCGTCTCGGCGGGCGGCGAAACAAGATGTTCGCCGCGTTTCGGCTTGCTGGGCGCCGGAAATTCCATGCCCTCAATCATATAGGTCGCGAACGCCTCATCCATCGCGTCCGACGCCTGCTCAAGCGCATCTTGCTCATCTTCGCCCTGGGTAATCAATTGCGGCAGATCGCGGCAGGTCACGACATAACCGCCCTCGTCAGCGGCGGCGAACCGTACCGGATATTGGAAGCGATTCATATTGGATACCTCTCACAAGTCATTTGGTTTAATACCGAGCTGCGCGCACATCGCGTGAAATGTGCCGGTTTTCAACTCGTCCTTGGGGTTGCGAACAATCGTGAAGGCCGTTCCAAAATACAGCGTCTGGTGGCTGCCTTTACCTCGTGAGGCATTCAGCGTTACCGCCAATTTTCGCGCCTTGCCAAGGGCTTTCACCTTGCGAATGAACTCGTTCCCCGTCATAAAATCATTATCGGACGAAAACGTCCGCCTGTAAAGGCCGCTTGCAAGCCGGTAATTTCAATCGCCCTCACCCCACCCATTCTCAGACACCAAGCCCTCTAGCGCCTGCCGCTCCGCCCAGCCTTCCATTTCCAGCATCGGTTTGGGGTAGAAGCCTTCCACCCTGCCCAGACACAGTATCGCCACCGGTTTGCCGCCCGTGGGAATGCGCAGCAGCGCGCCGAGTTTTGCTGGGTCGAAGATCGACACCCAGCCCATGCCGATGCCTTCTGCGCGTGCGGCGAGCCAGATATTTTGAATGGCGCAGGCGACGGAGGCCAAGTCCATTTCGGGCAAGGTGCGGCGGCCGAAGATGTGTTGTTCGCGCCGGTCCATAAGCGCGGCCACCAGCACTTCGCCGCACTCGCGGATACCTTCGACCTTGAGGCGCATGAATTCGTCTTCGCGTTCGTTGAGCGCGTGAGCAGTGGCGATGCGTTCTTCTTCCACCAGGGCGTGGATGTCGTTGCGCAGCACGCGGTCGCTGATGCGGATGAAGCGCCAGGGCTGCATGAAGCCGACGCTGGGGGCGAGGTGCGCAGCTTGCAGCAGGCGTTGCAGCAGCTCGGGTTCCAGCGGGTCGGGCAGAAAGTGGCGCACGTCGCGACGCTCGGCGATGGCTTTATAGACGGCGGCGATTTCGGGGTCGGTGAAGCGGGTCACTTGTGGTTTGCTTTCAGAGCACATAAATCTTGAACCGCAAAGGACGCGAAGGTACGCGACGAAGCCAAAGGGTCACGACGAAGCCAAAGGGTCAAGCCAAAGGGTCAAAGCCAAAGGGTCACATCTTGTGTTATGACATTCCATCTAAAGTAGGCCACCCTGCGCCGCCGGCCTCAACACAAAATCCGTTCGAATCTCGCTGAAGGGCGCCGCCAGCTTTCCTTCCTCGTCTTTCTCGATGAGGCCGATTTCGATCAGGCGATGCGCATCTTCATGCACGCGCTTCACATCGCGGTGCATCGTAGCCGGCGATGCGCTTCCATATGGGCTGCTTTCAGGGTTTCCAATTCTGGATAAACGCTTGGCGGATATGCCGCACTGCGGCGTCCTTTCTGAGTTTGTATTGCGCGGCAAATTTGCCCTGGCTATAGAGAGCATTGCTGCCCGCATCTTCATCCACGGCAATTTCATTGTGATGCGGCAGCGCCCCACGCAAGGGAAATTGTTTGTCCTTTGCCAAGGACGAAGGAATGAACGTTATCGATTCCGCGATGCCGCGGGAGTCTCTTTTCTGCGCGTATCGTCCGGATATGAGTTTGCCTTTCCACAGCGTTGCCGCTGCCTGAGCGTTCCCCTGCCATAAGGCTGCGTTGGTGGAAAACTTGCCGGAAGCAATATCGAATCCAGACCCCGCCCCGTAGTCCGGCGGCTGCGCAAGGGATGTAGCAGGATGGGCGGGGTCGTACAAATCCAGCTTCCCTGCTTGGACAGCGCCAAATTCCCCATAGCTGCTGTGCGCGTAAAAATCGCCGATGGCGTGAGCGGCGCGATGAAATGCGTCCAGATTATCGACACTGCTTTTGCGGAATTTACTCAGGCGCGCTTCTACTTGCTTCCAACCTTCTTCAATGTAGCCGTTATCGAAGTGGTCCCGTGGATCATAGCTGCCCGGCAGATCCACATCATCCACCGTCAAGCTTCTTTTCCAGAGAAAGCTCGTAAAGTGCCGGTTAAGGGCCTTCAATACCCAATCCGGGCAAATATTGGGGGTAAGCGCTTCGTTCAGGATGGTTTTGTGCACCCAGCCGGCGAATTTCGGTTGTAGCGTCGACCAGTTGCGCTTCAAGTGGATGGCCTTCTTCCCTTCGTAAAGCGAAGCATCCTGCATGGTCCACAAGTGCACATCATTAAAAATGAAATAAGGAATATATTCGGCCATATCAGGCATTTTCTTTTTTTTGCCCGGCTGATCCGAAGCAGCGGCGTGTTCCGCCGGTTCGATCACTTGCCACTTCCCGATCTCATCCTTATACATCACCCAGACATGATCAAAATCCTCGTGCTTCTCGCCAAACCACGCGCGAAACTTACCCAGCGCGACACGCACATTGAATGAGCTGATGCCGCTGGCCAGAAACAGCGAAGCGATGAGCAACGCCCGGTCTTCACAGTCGCCGGAGCGCGACTTCAGCGTCTCGTCCGGGAACTGCCATGGATCAAGGCCCGCGGATGAGCGGTACTTGATCTTTTCAGAAACGAACTGGGTGATGACATGGGCGCGCAGATCGAACGCGCCCGAATCGCGCGAAGTGAACCGCTCCCATGAAGCGCCTTGCAGCCCCCCGATAAACTTTTTCACATCCTTTTCCAAGGTTCGGCGCATCGTGGCGTTTTTCTCACTCACCAGAAACTCACGCACATCGATGTCATACCCGCCTTTCTGGCGTCCCACGATCGGTCTGGAAGAAGGCACGATGGATTCGTGAATAATCTGCTCACCATCCCAGTTCCACCGGCGCATCCTTTGTACGCGTGAATTTTCAATACACATGTCATCTCCTCAAAATCGAATAAGTTGACCTTTGATCACGGTGCGATCCTTTGCCAATATATAGCACGGATCAAGTCGCTGCATGCCTACGGTTGGGCTGATTCGTTTTCAAAAAGAAAAAAAACCTTAACCGCAAAGGACGCGAAGGTACGCAAAGGAAAAACGATTTACTTAGCGGCCCTTTGCGTCCTTGGCGGTGAATCGCATTCCCTCATCATGGCAAAAACAACTTCGCCGCTGCCTGCGGGTTCGAGGGGAAATATAAATGCAGGTACGAGGCCGTGAGCCGGCCGCTGCGGTACACCGCTTCTCCTGTGCTGCCGTGGCGGCGCGGCATGCCAAAGGCGATGGGCTCCAGCGGGGTTTCGGTGCGCGAGTAGTGAAAGGTGTGGCCGCGCAACTCGCCCTCCGGCAACACGACGGATTGCAGGCCGAGGCCCGCGAGGCGCGGCTGCATGGTGACGGCGCCGGGTAGCAGGCCGGCCATCGTGCCGCGCTCGCCTTGCTTACCGGTTATCGACTCGAACAGCACCATCATGCCGCCGCATTCGGCGTGGATGGGTTTGCCGCCGGCATGGAAGGCGCGCAGCGCATCCAGCATGGCGCGCTTGTCTTGCAGCGCGCGCAGGTGCAGTTCGGGATAGCCGCCGGGAAGATACAGGGCATCTGCTGCGGGAATGGCGCTGTCGTGCAGCGGCGAGAAATAGCGCAGCGCAGCACCCATGGCCTGCAACAGATCAAGATTGGCGCGGTAGAGAAAGGCGAAGGCGGCATCGCGCGCGACGGCAATGGTGACACCCTCAAGCGCACACGGCATTTTCGCTGCAACGGGCGCGGGAAACTCGACCAAGGGCAGCGCATCCAGCGCCAAACCGCTCAGCGCGGCGGCGGCGCGCTCCAGGCGTGCTTCGATGTCTTCCACCTCGCTCGCCAGGAATAAACCAAGATGCCGTTCCGGCAGCGCGATGGCCGGATCTTTCGGCAGCCCGCCGAGATAGGCGATGCCCTCGGGCATGCTCTCGCGCAGCATTTTATCGTGGTTGGGGCTGGCCACACCGTTGGCGAGCACGCCGTAAAAATTCAACTCCGGCCGATACTGCGCGAGACCCAAGGCCAATGCGCCGAAAGTCTGCGCCATGGCGGCGGATGGGATCACCGTCATCACCGGCAGCTTGAAGTGCTGCGCCAAGTCCGCGCTGCTGGGCTCGCCGTCGAAGAGGCCCATCACGCCTTCCACCAGGATCAGATCGGCCTCGCCCGCCGCTTCGTAGAGCCGCCGCGCGCAATCGGCCTCGCCGGTCATCCACAAATCCAGTTGATACACCGGCTGCCCCGAGGCGCGCTCAAGAATCATCGGATCGATGAAATCGGGGCCGGTCTTGAACACGCGCACGCGCCGGCCCTGGTTGCGGAAATGGCGCGCCAGCGCGGCGGTGGCGGTGGTCTTGCCCGAGCCGGAGGCGGGGGCGCTTACCAGCAGGGCGCGGCAGCTTCTTGTCATCAAAACTCGACGCCCGGCATGGCCTTCACGCCGGCCTTGAAGGCGTGCTTGACGGCATTCATCTCGGTCACGGTGTCGGCGATATCGATCAGCGCTTCCGGCGCGCCGCGCCCGGTGATGACCACGTGCTGCATGGGCGGGCGCCGCCGCAAATCGGCGATCACCGTGGCCACGTCGAGATAGCCGAGCTTGAGCGCGATGTTGAGTTCGTCCAGCAGCACGAGAGCAATGTTTGGATCACGCAGCAGGCCGCGCGCCACTTCCCACGCGGCGTTCGCCTTTTCAATGTCGCGGCTGCGGTCCTGAGTCTCCCAGGTGAAGCCTTCGCCCATGACGTGATAGGCGACCTGGCCGGGAAAGCGGCGAAAGAACGTCTCCTCGCCGGTGTCGCCGCGCCCCTTGATGAACTGCACGATGCCCACTTGCATGCCGTGGCCCAGCGCGCGCGCCACCACGCCGAAGCCGGCGCTGCTCTTGCCCTTGCCGTTGCCGGTGTTGACCAGGATCACGCCGCGTTCTTCCTGCGCTTGGCCGATCTGGCTGTCCACCACCTCCTTCTTGCGCTGCATGCGCGTGCGGTGGCGTTCGCCTTTGTTGTCATCGATGGCGGTCATGGCATCTCACATGGGATAGAAAAAATCACCCGCCCCGGTTGGCAAGCGGCGCATGGGGTGATGATAGAGGCGCTCTAAATTGGTTTCGGTCAGCAGTTCGCACGCCGGGCCTTGCAGCGTCTCGCCCTCGCCGAACAACAGCAATAGGCAATCGCAGTAACGCGCGGCGAGGTTCACGTCGTGCAGCACCATCAGCAGCACCTTGTTTTGCTCGCGCGTGAGCCGCGTGAGCAATTCCAAGGCCGCGATCTGGTGATGCACATCCAGGTGGTTTACTGGTTCGTCGAGTAGCAAGAGTTGCGGGTCTTGCACCAGCAGTGCAGCCAGGGCGAGGCGGCGGCGCTCGCCGCCGGAGAGCGTGGCGGTGGAACGCGCCTCAAATCCAGACAAGCCCACGGCATCCAGCGCGGCGCGGGCGATGGCTTCGTCCTGTGCGCTCTCCCATTCCCAGGCATGCAGATGGGGATGGCGGCCGATCAACGCGGCCTCCATCACGCTGGAGGGGAAGGCTTCGTCGCTGTCCTGAAACATCATGCCGGCGCGTTGCGCGGCGTGGCGGCGCGGCGTGGCGGCGAGGCTCGCGCCATCCAGCAATATCTCGCCTGCTTCGCTTTGCCTCGCGCCGCCCAGTGTGTGCAGCAGCGAAGTCTTGCCCACGCCGTTGAGGCCGAGCATGCCCCAGCGCTCGCCGGGGCGCAGCGCGAGATTTAAATCGCGGCAGACCTGCTTGCCGCCGATGGAAACGGAGAGCGATTGGGTTTCGAGGATCGGTAAGGGGTTATTCATATCAAAAACAAAGCTTCACCGCGGAGGACGCAGAGGACGCGGAGGAAAAGCATACCAAGGATTCCTCTGCGCCCTCCGCGTCCTCTGCGGTAAATACTTTTTCCATATTTCATCCTCGATGCGACCGCGTGAGCAGATAGAGGAATAGCGGCACACCCAGCAATGCAGTGACCACGCCCACCGGCAATTGCTGCGGCGCGATCACGGTGCGCGCGGCGGTGTCCGCCAGCACCAGCAGGCTGCCGCCGAACAGCGCGGAACCCGGCAGCAGAATGCGATGATCGTTGCCGGCGGCCAGGCGCAGAATGTGCGGCGCGACCAGGCCGATGAAACCGATGCTGCCGGCGGCCATCACCGCCACCGCCGTGAGCAGCGAGGCCACCAGATACAGATGCAGGCGCAAGCCCGTCACCGGCACGCCGAGCGAGCGCGCCGTCATCTCGCCGCGCACCATCACGTTGAGCGCGCGCGCGGCGGGCAGGCTCAGCACCAGGCCGAGCGCCAGGCCGATCATGCCGGGCAGGGTGCTCTCGCCGTTGCCCAGATCGCCCATGAGCCAGAACAGCATGCCGCGCAGCTTGGCATCGGGCGAGAGCGCCAATAGCAAACTGATGAGCGCGCCCCAGCCCGCCGCGACGATGACGCCGGTGAGCAAGAGGCGCGAGGACGACCAAGCGCCCGCACCGCGCGCCAGGCCGAACACCAGAAACATGGAAGCCAGCGCGCCGGCAAAAGCCGCGCCGTTCAGCCACACGCCCGCCACGCCCAGCAAAATGCCGCCCAGCGCCGCCACCGCCGCGCCGCCGGAAATACCGAGCACATAAGGATCAGCCAAAGGATTACGCAAGAGAACCTGCATCAGCACGCCGGCCAGGGCGAGCATGGCGCCGGTGGTGAAGGCGTTGATCGCGCGCGGCAGGCGCAACTGCATCACCACGTCGTAGGCGAGGCCCTGCTCCCGGCCGGTGAGGGCGCGCCACACGCTGGCGAAATCGGTATACGCGCTGCCGTAGGCCAAGGCGATGACGCCGCTGGCGAGCGCAAGCAGCAACAAGGCGGGCAGGAGAATAGCGGCACGTTTCATTTGTTTTGAAAAATTTCTGCACCGCGAAGGACGCGAAGCAACCCCTTGGATTTTCCTTTGCGCACCTTCGCGTCCTTCGCGGTAAAAAAACGACCATCGAAGTATAACTCGCCGCGCTTGCCGCCGCGCCTGCGGCCACGTAATGTACGGGATTTTTCAGAGTCTCCGATCATGAACGCACCCGACCCCGATTTTGAACAACAAGCCCGCGCGCGCCAGGCGCAACTCACCAAACCGCCCGGCGCACTGGGGCGGCTGGAGGACATCGCCTGCTGGTTCGCGGCGCGGCAAAAATGCGTGGTTCCCAAGACGCTGGTTCCCGCAATCACGGTGTTCGCCGGCGATCACGGCGTGACGGAAGAAGGCGTGTCGGCTTTCCCCAGCGTGGTGACCGGCGAGATGGTGAAGAATTTCGCGCGCGGCGGCGCGGCCATCAATGTGCTGGCGCGCCATATCGGCGCGCGGCTCACGGTGGTGGATGCGGGTGTGTCCAGCGATGTGAGCGCGGTGCAAGGCATCGTGCACTGCAATTTGCGGCGCGGCACGGCGAATCTGGTGCAAACACCGGCCATGACGCGCAACGAAGCGGAGCGGGCCGTCGCACTGGGCCGGGTGCAGGCGCGCGCCGACATCGCCCACGGCGCGAATCTGCTCATCGCCGGTGAAATGGGCATCGGCAACACCACCCCCTCCGCGTGTTTGATCTGCGCTTTCACGGGCGCCGCCGCCGAGGCGGTAGTGGGCAACGGCACCGGTGTGGACGATGCGGGCCGCGCGCGCAAGATCGAGGCTGTGCGCCGTGGACTGGCGCGGGCCGGTAGCTTCACGGACGGCATCAACACGCTCGCCGAAGTGGGCGGGCTGGAGATCGCCGCCATGACCGGCTATTACCTGGAAGCGGCCGAGGCAGGCGTGCCCGCGCTGCTGGATGGATTCATCTCCACCGCCGCCGCGCTCGCCGCGCGTGCGATCGAGCCGCGCGTCACCGATTGGCTGCTGGCCTCGCATCTTTCTTTTGAAAATGGCCATCGCATCGCCTTGGAAAATCTCGCCCTCGCGCCGCTGGTCGATTTGCAAATGCGCTTGGGTGAGGGCAGCGGCGCGGCGGTGATCGTGCCGCTGTTGCAAGCAGCGCTGAAGCTGCACGCGGAAATGGCCACCTTCGCCGAAGCCGGCGTGTCGGCAGCATGAACGAAACAACGACCCTCGTGACTGTGATGCGCCACGGCGCAGTCGACGGGCCGGCCAATGTGCTGCGCGGCAGCAGCGACACGCCGCTTTCCGATGCGGGCTGGCAGCAGATGCGCGCGGCTTGCGCTGCGCTTGGTACGCCAGTGACCGCTATCGCCTCTTCGCCTTTGAACCGTTGCCGCGCCTTTGCGCAGGAACTCTCAACGCAACACGCCCTGCCGCTGAACCTGCATGACGATTTGCGCGAGATCGGTTTCGGCGACTGGGAGAATCTGACGCCGGATGCGGCGCGAGCTTCATCACCGGTGCTGTTCGACCAATTTATTTCCGCGCCCGAGGGCATGACGCCGCCGAACGGCGAGCCTTTCGACGAATTCGCTCCGCGCGTGCGCGCGGCCTTCGATCAATGCCTCGCGCAATCGCGCGGCGGGCATCTGCTCATCGTCACCCATGCCGCGGTGATGCGCGTGCTGCTGTCGTCGATCATGAGCCTGCCCTGGGCCGGCGCGCAGCGTATCGCCATTCCCCCAGCGGGCAACTTTCGCCTGTCCTGCCTGGCGGGACATGCGCCTTATCTGCTCAACTTGAATCCATCATGCGCAGCCTGATTTTCGCGCTGCGATTTCTGACGCGCTTGCCGCTGCCCGGCACAGCGCCCGCGGGGCCGGACTCGCTCGCGGCGGCGGCAAAATGGTTTCCGCTGATAGGACTCATCATCGGCGCGCTGCTGGCTATGGCGCATGCGCTCGGCGCGCGCGTCGACCCCTGGCTCGGCGCCTTGCTCGCGACGATTTTTTGGATCGCCATCACCGGCGGATTGCATCTGGATGGGCTCGCCGATCTGGCGGATGCCCTGGGCGGCGCGCACCGCGATCCGGCGAAGCTGCTCGCGATCATGCGCGACCCGCACACCGGCGTATTCGGCATGATTGCGCTATGGACGATGCTCAGCGCGAAGCTGGTGTTGCTGATGCTGCTCGCGCGGCGGCCCGATGCGCTGTGGGCAGTGCTGCTGATTCCGGCGTGGGCGCGGCTTGGCCCGCTGATCTGGTCGCAGACGCTGCCGCCCTTGCGCGAAGGGCTGGGCCAACATTGCGCGCACACGCCGCAATGGGCGATTTGGCTGGTCTGGATCGCGCTGCTTGGCGCCGCCTCATGGCATGCGGCGCCCGGCCTGCTGTTCGCACCGCTGGTGCTCGCGGCGTGGTGGCTGTTCCTGAAGCGCCGCGTCGGCGGCATGAATGGCGATTGCCTCGGCGCGGGGGTGGAAACCGGCGAGGCCCTGTTGCTGGGCCTCGCGTTGTTGCAGGTTTGATACTAAAAGATTTTAGCCACAGAGAGCACAGAGGCCACAGAGAAAGTGCTATGGTTTTCTCATCAGACCGTGCTTACCCACGGAGTGGGCCGAGCGCCATGAGGCTGCCGAGCTTTTCTCTGTGTACTCTGTGACCTCTGTGGCAAATCGATTTTTAGTTTGCTTTTCAGCGCGGGATTAACCACCGATCTTCACCGGCACAAACAAGATTCGATCGCCGCGCTGAATCAGCAGCGCAACATTCTTTTCCTTGTCCTGCTTGGCGAGCAGCTTGGCGAATTGATCGACGCTGCTGACCTTCTCGCCGCCGAGCGCCAGCACCACATCGCCGCGCCGCACGCCGGCTTTTTCTGCCGCGCCGCTCACTTGCTGCACCAGCAAGCCGTTTTCCACCTTGAGGCTGCGTTTATCTTCGGCGCTCAACTCGGCCAGGGTCAGCCCGAGTTTATTGGCTTTTTCACTCTGCGGTTCGGCCTTGGCGGCGACTTTGCTATCGGTTTCCCACTCGCCCAGAGTGAGGCTGAGCTCTTTCGCCGCGCGGTTGTGCCACACTTCCACTTTGACTTTGCTGCCCGGCCTGGTGGCGCCCACCATGCGCGGCAGCTCGCTGGAGCTGGGGACTTCTTTGCCTTCGAATTTGAGAATGACGTCACCGGGCTGCATGCCGCCGCGCTCGGCCGGGCTGCCTTTCTCGATGGATGCAATGATCGCGCCCTTCGCATCCTTGAGTCCGAACGAGGCGGCCAAATCCGCCGTGACTTCCTGAATCTGCACGCCCAGACGGCCACGGCTGACTTTGCCGCTGCCCTTGAGTTGGCCGACGATATCCATCGCGAGATCGATCGGGATCGCGAACGACAAACCCATATAGCCGCCGGTGCGGCTGTAGATTTGCGAATTCACGCCGACCACTTCACCGCGCAGGTTGAACAGCGGCCCGCCGGAATTGCCGGGATTCACCGCCACGTCGGTTTGGATGAAGGACACGAAATTATCCCCCGGCAAGGCGCGGCCTTTCGCGCTGACGATGCCGGCGGTGACGGAGTTTTCGAAACCATAGGGCGAGCCGATCGCCACCACCCATTCGCCGACTTTCATTTTATTGGGATCGCCCAGATTCACCACCGGTAAATTCTTGGCGTCGATCTTGAGCAGCGCCACATCGGTGCGGCGATCCGTTCCGACCACTTTGGCCTTGAATTCGCGCTTGTCGGTCAGCTTCACCAGCACCTCATCGGCGCGATCGACCACATGCGCATTGGTCAGCACATAGCCGTCCTGGCTGATGATGAAGCCGGAGCCGAGCGAATGGGCTTGAAATTCGCGCGGGCCGCCTTGCTGCGGCGGCATGAAGCGCTTGAAGAATTCGAACATCGGATCGTCTTCGCGCAGATTCGGCATCGGCGGAAATAGGCCATGCTCGCGCACGGTTTGCGTGGTGCTGATATTCACCACGGCGGCGCCTTCTTTTTCCACCAGCTCGGTGAAATCCGGCAGCCCGCCATTCACGCGCGGCGTCAGTGTTGCGGTTTCCGCCTTGGGTTTGGCGGGCGCATTCGCGGCGGGCTGGGAACAGGCGGCCAGCGGCACGGATAAGAAAATGGCGAGTAATAGGCGGGCAAACAAATTCATGATCACTCCTTGAATTATATTCATTACGACAGACAGGGCCGGGGCAATGTAAAAGACAGCCATATCAGTAAAAAAGTTTCATGCGATTCGTCTTAATCGGTTTGATTCGCGGGGCAAAATTTAGCGAGCATTCGCTGACGGCAATTCTGAGGCGATTACAACCCGGTCTCGGCCCGCGCGTTTCGCCTCGTACAAAGCATGATCGGCGCGCAACACGAGGCTGTGCCCGTTCTCCCCTTCGCCTAACCGGGCCAGGCCGGCACTGAGCGTGACTTCGATTCGCTTGTTGTCGTAAATCAACGGCGCCTTGGCGATCACCTGGCGCAGGCGGTCCATCACATAGCTCGCGCCTTGCAGGTCGGTTTCCGGCAGAATCAGCAAAAACTCCTCGCCGCCATACCGGATCAGCGCATCCGATTCGCGCATCACGGATTTGGCGATCATGCTCAAATGCACCAGCAGCTTGTCGCCCACATCATGGCCATAGGTATCGTTCACCTGCTTGAAATGATCGACATCCATCATGGCGACCACCAAGCGATTTTGGTTGCGCTTGGCGCGCGCGACTTCACGCAAGAGAATGGTGTCCATCCCGCGCCGGTTCTGCGCGCCGGTCAATGAATCCTCATGCAAAGACTGGCGCGTTTCGATGAGTTCCGCGGACATGTGGTCCAGGGCGAGGCGCGTTGCCTCCATATCTTCGTGCGTATCGGCGACCGTTTCGTGAATGGAATCGGCTTTTGCGACGAGCGCTTCGAGCAACTGCATGATGAGCGTTTTCTCTTGCACCGAACTCAGCTCGTCGATCGAATGCCGCATATCGCGGTTGCGCTCGCCCAAGTCGTTTACCAAGCTTCCCGTTCGTTTGGCCACTTCATCCACCAGCAATTGCACCATCCGCACCAGTTCGGCGGATTCGGCGGATTTCGGCGTGATCGGCTCACCGGAAATTTCAGCATAGAATTTGGCGTAATTTTCCGACGATGGCGGCAGACCAAGCTCCGATAAATGCAACAGGGTGGCGCGGGCGAGATCGGTAACGGTTGGCGGTGAATTCATGGATTGGAAAACCCGGTTGACGCCGGCGTTTCAGTTAGTCTTAGGCGGTATTATACCTCACTAGTGTCCGGTTAAATTAAAAACAACATCTATTTGTTAGTGACTGGCTGAACGATGCTTCTGTTACCCAGTGGCTGAAAGGCGCATGAAATAGGGGTTTTCTCAAAAATTGAGACCGACAATATCTGTAACAAAGTGTAGAGCGAGGCATTGAGGTGAAGCTCCTTTTTAACGATCGCGATCAGCACATA
>JACRIU010000040.1 GCA_016235775.1 Hydrogenophilales bacterium | reverse complement strand
GTCAAACCAGGAAGCATCGCAAATGTGTAGATTGAAAATCAAATCGTGGACACCCCAGAATCCCTCGAAACCCGCGCCAGTATTAGCTTTGCAGTCCGCTGGGCTAAAATAAACCGGACACTAGTGCCTATTTATAAAGATAAAATGGGATCAGATGGAGGAGAAGAATATGCTACAAGGTCAAATCGCCTTAGTCACCGGTGCTAGCCGTGGCATCGGCCAAGCGTGCGCCTTGGAGCTGGGGCGCCAAGGCGCGGCCGTGATCGGCACCGCCACCAGCGAAAACGGCGCACAAGCCATCAGCCACTACCTGGCCGGCAATCAAATCAAAGGCGCCGGGATCAAGCTCAATGTGAATGACGCAGCCGAGATCGAACAGGCCATGGCGGCCATCCGCGCCCAATTCGGAGAAGTCTCCATCCTGGTCAACAACGCCGGCATCACGCGCGACAACTTGCTCATGCGCATGAAAGACGCGGAGTGGGACGACATCATGGAAACCAACCTCAAGTCGGTTTTCCGCATGAGTCAAACCGTGTTGAAGGCGATGATGAAGGCGCGCCAAGGGCGCATCATCAGCATTGCCTCCGTGGTGGGATCGATGGGCAATGCGGGGCAAACCAACTATGCCGCCGCCAAGGCAGGCATCATGGGCTTCTCTAAATCGCTCGCGCGCGAAATAGGCAGCCGCAACATAACCGTCAACTGCGTGGCGCCCGGTTTCATCGACACCGACATGACCCGCGCCTTGAATGACGGCCAGCGTGAATCGTTGGTGGGTCATATACCGCTGGGGCGCTTGGGCAATGTGGAAGACATCGCCGCCGCCGTGGCTTTCCTGGCTTCGCCCCAAGCCGCCTATATCACCGGCGTCACACTCCATGTCAACGGTGGCATGTATATGGAATAAAAGGGCTTAATTACTATCTTGGTTGGCGGCGCTATTTTTTGGTAGAATACCGCCGCTTTTCTACTACATCGAAAGAAGGGGAATTAGATGGAAAATGTCGAACCACGCGTAATGAAAATCGTTGCCGAGCAATTGGGCGTCAACGAAACCGAAGTGAAAAGCGAATCCTCTTTTGTGGATGACCTGGGCGCTGATTCGCTCGACACCGTTGAGTTGGTGATGGCGCTGGAAGAAGAATTTGACTGTGAAATCCCGGATGAAGAAGCCGAGAAGATCACCACCGTCAAGCAAGCCGTCGACTACGTCTCTGCGCACTCCAAGTAACAGACTCTTTTTTTCCCACTACAATTTGGAGCCAGTTTGTCCAGACGCAGAGTAGTCGTCACGGGGCTCGGCATTATCTCGCCGGTCGGCAATACGGTGGATGAGGCCTGGGCCAATATCGTGGCCGGCAAATCCGGCATCACCCGGATCAGCAAATTCGATGCAAGCGCCTTTGCTTCCCGGATCGCGGGGGAAGTGAAGGGCTTCGATGTGTCTCAATACATCTCCCCCAAGGAAGCGCGGCGGATGGATTTTTTCATCCATTACGGCATCGCGGCCGGCATGCAGGCGATCAAGGACGCCGGGCTGGAAGCCAAACCGCAGGATGCGGAGCGCATCGGCATCAACATCGGCTCCGGCATCGGCGGCCTGCCTTTCATTGAAGACACGCACAAGGAGTATCTCGCCAACGGCCCGCGCCGGATTTCGCCCTTTTTCATCCCGGCGTCGATCATCAATATGATTTCCGGCAATCTGTCGATCATGTATGGCTTCCAGGGGCCCAACCTCTCCTGCGTCAGCGCATGCGCGACCGGCAATCACAGCATCGGTGAATCGGCGCGGCTGATCGAGCACGGCGATGCGGATGTGATGATCGCCGGCGGCTCGGAATCTTGCGTCTGCCCCTTGGCCGTAGGCGGTTTCGCTTCGGCCAAAGCGCTTTCCACGCGCAATGATGATCCGGCGGCCGCCAGCCGCCCGTGGGATACCGGCCGTGACGGCTTCGTGCTGGGCGAGGGTGCGGGTGTGGTGGTGCTGGAAGAATACGAGCACGCGCGCGCGCGCGGCGCGAAGATCTATTGTGAAATGGCTGGTTATGGCATGAGCGCCGACGCATACCACATAACCGCGCCGACGGAAGACGGTTCCGGCGCGGCGCGGTCCATGCGCAATGCGATGCAAAGCGCGCAATTGCGTGCCGAGGATATCCACTACATCAATGCGCACGGCACCTCCACCCCTTTGGGGGATATTGCCGAGACCAAGGCGGTAAAGCTGTTTTTCGGCGATCATGCCAAGAAACTCGCCGTCAGTTCCACCAAGTCGATGACCGGCCACTTGCTGGGCGCGGCCGGCGGAGTTGAAGCGGTGTTCACAATATTGGCGATTCGCGATCAGATCGCGCCGCCGACCGCCAATCTGGCCGAACAAGATCCGGCCTGCGACCTGGATTACGTGCCGAACACCGCACGCAAAATGAATATCGATGCCGCCTTGTCCAATTCCTTTGGCTTCGGCGGCACCAACGCGACCCTCGTATTTAAAAAAGTATAACAACGGGGCGGGGATATGCCCTTTAGCAGCCTCCCATACCCCGTCGATTTGTTCCGGCTCCATGCCGCGCAGCCGGATCGCTATCCTTTTTTACTGCAAACCTTGGGCGGCGTGCCGGGCTGGGACATCTTATTTGCATGCCCACAGCGGCAAATTGTGCAGCGCCTGGGCGAACCCGGCACTTTCCTGAATCAGCTTGATGCGGCTTGGCGCGCAGAAAGCAGCGCCCATGAGCCAGACAGCAAAGCCAACTGGCTGCCATTTCACGGCGGCTGGTTTGTGTATCTCGGCTATGAGTTGCTGCAGGAGATCGAAACCAGCGTCGCGCCGCGCGATATGCGCTCCGACTTTCCCATCGGCCTCGCGGCCCGCGTACCAGCCGCCATCATGGTCGATCACGAGCACGAAACGACCTATCTCTACACCGAACCCGCGCACGCCGGTTTGCTCGAATCGATGAAACACGATATCGCGCAAACGCCAACCTTTAGCGCCACCGGCATTGCCTGTCATGCGCTCGCGGAAGAACCGCCCGAGCAATACTTAAGCGGGGTGGCGCGGATTAAACGCTATATCCAAGAAGGCGATGTGTTCCAGGTCAATTTGGCGCGGCGCTGGCAAGGCCAGCTGCAAGGTGATGCCAGCGGGCTGTACCATGCCCTGAGGCGCAGCAATCCAGCCCCTTTCGGCGGCTTGGCAAATCTGGGCAATGCGCAAATCGTCAGCTCATCGCCCGAACGGCTCGCGCGCGTTCGCCACGGCGTCATCGAAACACGGCCCATCGCCGGCACCCATCCGCGCTCGACCGACCCGGCGCAAGATCTGCAACTCAAAGCGCAATTGCTCTCCACCGCGAAAGAACGCGCGGAGCACATCATGCTGGTGGATCTGGAGCGCAACGATCTTGGCCGCATTTGCAAACCGGGCAGTGTATCCGTGCCTGCCTTGCTCGATGTCGCGACTTATGCGCACGTGCATCATTTGGAATCCACCGTGCGCGGTGAATTAAGGCCGGGGGTCAGCCCGGCCGATATCATCCGCGCACTCTTCCCCGGCGGCACTATCACCGGCTGCCCAAAGGTGCGCTGCATGCAAATTCTGCGCGAGCTGGAACCCGCCCCCCGGCTCGCCTACACCGGCAGCATGGGTTACCTGAATCATGATGGCAGTATGGATTTAAACATTCTGATTCGTAGTTTCATGCTGCAAGACCGGCAGCTCAGCTTCTGGGCAGGGGGCGGCATCGTGGCGGATTCCATCCCCGAACGCGAATTGCAAGAAACGCGCGCCAAGGCAAAAGGCTTGCTGCGCGCCCTGAATATCCAACCATAATGCGGCTACTCGACAGAAAGCCGGAAGTACCGGAATATAAGCGCTTCACTCCAAAAAATAATAGCGCCGGTTTTTTTATGATAATCATCAACGGCCAGCAAGGAAACTCAATTCATGTCATGGATCGTAGCGTCATGTATGGCGATGGCGTGTTCCGTACCATGCGCATGCGCGATGGGCGCGTTAGCTGCTGGCTAGGGCAGTATCGCAAGCTCGAAGCCGATTGCCGGGCCTTGGATATTCCGTGCCCCGCGCGATCCACCCTGGCACAGGAAATTGAGCTGCTTGCGCGCGACACCCCCGATTGCGTGGTGAAGATCGTGGTGTCGCGCGGCGAAGGCGGGCGCGGTTATGGCGTGCCGGATTCGGTCTCGCCAAATCGGGTGGTGCTCACCGCGCCTCTGCCCATTTATCCAGAGAATTTCCGGCGCGACGGGGTGCGGCTGCATGTGTGTGAACTGCGCCTGTGTCATCAGCCGCGTCTGGCCGGCATCAAGCATCTGAATCGCCTGGAAAACGTGCTGGCGCGCATGGAATGGAGCGACCCCGATACGCCCGAAGGTCTGATGCTGGATGCCGAAGGCTGGGTGGTGGAAGGCACGATGGCCAATATTTTCATGCGCCAGGGCAATACTTTACTCACCCCCGATTTAAGCGCCTGCGGCGTTGCCGGCTTACAACGCGAACGCATCTTACAATTTGCGCCACAATGCGATCTCGTACCGGAAGTGCGCAACTTTTCCTTACCGATGCTGCTACAAGCGGAAGAAGTATTCTTGTGCAATAGCGTCATCGGGGTGTGGCCGGTACGGCAGATTGGCGAAAATCCTATTCCTCTGGGTGCCATCGCGGCACAAATGCAGCACTTCCTGGAGAGCGAAACTGTTTAACATGAAACTCGCAAAGCGAGCCTGTGTCCCTCTCGCCCGCTTGCGGGAGAGAGCTAGGAGAGAGGGAAGCGGTCGTGGCGAGTTTCATATTCGCGGGTGTCCATTGCCATGACCGTTAAGCACGCATTTCTTGGGTTGATCGTTTTGGTGATCGCCGGTGGCGGATGGATTGCGCATTACCTGACGACGCCTGTCCCGCTGCCGGCTACCCCCTTCGAGTTCAGCGTCAAACCCGGCACCACCCTACGCGGTGTGGCGCAGCAGCTTGCCCAGGCAGGGGCGGTCGCGCATCCGTTCCTATTCACCTGGGTGGCGCGCTTGTCCGGTAAAGGCACGGCATTGAAGGCCGGCAATTACGCACTGGAAACAGCGCTCACGCCGTGGGATTTGTTGCAGAAACTCACCAAGGGAGACGTCACCCAAAACGAGGTGAAGTTCATCGAGGGCTGGACCTTTCGGCAGATGCGCCAGGCCTTGGATCGCGCGCCGGGCTTGCAACATGAAACGCAAGGTCTCAGCCCGGCCGAGATCATGGCGAGGCTAGGTTTTCCCGAGCAGCATCCGGAAGGGCGCTTTTTTCCGGACACATATTTCTTCAGCAGCGGCATGAGCGATCTCGCGCTCCTGGCTCGCGCCCACAAGCTGATGCATGCGCAATTGGAGAGCGCATGGCGTGATCGCGCGCCCAATTTGCCCTATGTCACGCCGGATGAGGCCTTGATCATGGCTTCGATCGTGGAAAAAGAAACGGGGCAGGCCAGTGAGCGGCCGATGATAGCCGGGGTGTTCGTCAACCGCCTGCGCATCGGCATGCTGCTGCAAACCGACCCAACGGTGATCTACGGCTTGGGGGAAACGTTCGATGGCAATCTGCGCCGGCGCGACTTGCTCGCCGATACGCCCTACAATACCTATACGCGTGGCGGCTTGCCGCCGACCCCCATCGCGATGCCGGGTTTAGGGGCACTGCAAGCGGCGCTGCAACCGGCAGAGACCAAGGCCTTATACTTCGTTGCGCGGGGGAATGGTTCGCATCAATTTTCCAGCACGCTGGCGCAACACAACCAAGCGGTTAATCGCTACCAACGAAACCAAAAATAAATGTCCCACGGAAAATTCATCACCCTGGAAGGAATCGACGGCGCGGGCAAGAGCACGCACTTGTCTTTTATCGCCGAGCGCTTGCGGGCAATGGGCCGCCAAGTAGTCGTCACGCGCGAGCCGGGCGGCACGCCGCTGGGCGAAATGCTGCGCGACCTGGTGTTATCGCAAAAAATGCACGTCGAGACCGAGACGCTGATCATGTTCGCCTCACGCCGCGAGCATATCGACAAAGTCATCGTGCCCGCGCTGGAGAAAGGAATCTGGGTGCTCTCGGATCGATTCACCGATGCCACCTTCGCGTATCAGGGCGGGGGGCGCGGCATTGCGCCGGATCGCTTGCAGGCCTTGGAAAATTGGGTGCAAAGCGGGCTGCAGCCGGATATCACCTTGCTCTTCGATGTGCCGCTGGAAATCAGCCGCGAGCGCTTATCGAATAATATGTCGCTCGACCGCTTCGAGCAGGAAAAGCAGGATTTTTTTGCGCGCGTGCGCGCGGCCTATCTCGATCGCGCGGCGGCTCATCCGCAGCGCATCCGCGTGATAAACGGTAGCCGTTCCATCGCCGAGATTCAAGCCGAGTTGGCGCCGCTCTTGGAAAAACTGGCATGACTTATCCCTGGCTGGCGCCTTTATGGCAACGCCTCCTCGCCCAGCCGGAGCGCCTGCCCCACGCTTTGCTGCTCGAAGGCCCGCGCGGCACCGGTAAGCGTGATTTTGCGCTGGCATTTGCTCACGCCTTGCTGTGCGAAACCCCTACCCAGGACGGCCATGCCTGCGGCCAGTGCGTCGCTTGCCATTGGCTGGCCCAGGATAGCCATCCGGATTTTCGTTTGTTGGAGCCGCTCACTGGAGAAGAAGAGGGCGCAGCGGAAGAAGGCCCTCCCACGCGCAAGCGGCGCGAGATCAATATCGCCCAAGTGCGCGCCCTGGCCGACTTCGTCAATCTATCCAGCCATCGGGCTGGGGGCAGGGTGGTTATCATTCACCCGGCCGAGGCGCTCAATCCGGCCGCCTCCAATGCGCTGTTAAAGACCCTGGAAGAGCCCAGCCCGAATACGCATTTCCTGCTGGTGTCGCATCAGCCGCACTTTCTATTGCCCACCATCAAAAGCCGCAGTCATCGCATCAGCATGCCGCAGCCCAGCCCGGCCCAAGCCGCCGCCTGGCTTAAGGATCAGGGTATCCATGAGGCCGAATTATGCTTGGCCTTGGCGGGAGGGGCGCCCCTGCTGGCGCGCGATTTTGCCGATGCCGACTACCTCAAGGAACGCCGGGGTTTTCTCTCCGCGCTGCAAGCGCCGAAGCAGCTCAATTGGCTGGCGCTGGCAGAGCAGGGGGCGCGCGCTGATTTGGCGGCACGCATCGATTGGCTGCAAAAGTGGCTCTACGATCTGGTCAGCAGCCGGCTCGCCCGGCACGTGCGCTATAACCTGGACTTCGCGCCCGGCTTGCAGGATTTGGCTACGCGGGTTAACTTATCCCGCGTGCAACAATTCGCGCGCGAGTTGGCGCAGATCAAGCGGCGCTTGCAGCATCCCCTAAACCCGCAGTTGCTCTTGGAGAGCGTGCTGCTCAGTTATTTAACGGCGGTGAATTAGATATGGCGGAAGCTCCTAAACCTAGTCCTACTGGCGGTGCGCGTCCCGGCGTGCTATCGCTCAGCATCAAGGAAAAATCCGCGCTGTATGCCGCCTATATGCCCTATCTTAAGTATGGCGGCATTTTCATTCCGACCAATAAGGTCTACCGCATCGGCGACGAAGTATTCATGCTGCTCACGCTCATGACCGACCCGAGCAAACTGCCGGTGGCGGGCCGCGTGGTGTGGATCACCCCGGTCGGCGCGCAAGGCGGCAAGACCCAAGGCATCGGCGTGGAATTCGCCGCCAACGAAAGTGGCAGCGCCGCACGCAACAAGATCGAAGGCCTGCTGGGCGGCTCGATGAAATCGACCCGGCCTACGCACACAATGTAATTAGGTATTTGCCCGATATAATGGCGTCTTTCTCCAGCGCCATTTCCCATGTTCATCGATTCCCATTGCCACCTGGATTTTCCTGATCTGGCGGAAAATCTCCCCCGGATCCTCGCCAACATGGTGGCGAACCAAGTGTCCCATGCCTTGTGCGTATCGGTCGATTTACCCGATTTTCCAAAAGTCCGGGCTTTAGCCGAGGCCCATTCCAATCTCTTCGCCTCGGTTGGGGTACACCCCGATTATCAAGATACCCCCGAGCCTACCGTAGCTGAACTGGTGAAGTTAGCCGATCACCCGCGCGTCGTAGCGATCGGCGAGACCGGTCTTGACTATTTTCGCCTCAAGGGCGATCTGGAATGGCAGCGCGAGCGTTTTCGCACCCATATCCGGGCCGCGCGCGAAGCCGGCAAGCCGCTCATTATCCATACACGCGAGGCAGCAGCAGATACGTTACGGATCATGCGAGAAGAAGGCGCGGCCGAAGCGGGCGGGGTGATGCACTGCTTCACGGAAAGTTGGGAGGTGGCGGAACAGGCAATGGAAATGGGCCTCTATATTTCTTTTTCAGGCATCGTTACGTTCAAAAAGGCGCTTGCGTTAAAGGAAGTGGCCAAGCAGGTTCCTTTGGAACGAATGCTAATCGAAACTGACTCGCCCTATCTGGCGCCTGCACCGTTCCGAGGCAAGACAAACGAACCCGCATGGGTGAAGCATGTGGCAGAGGAAATTGCCCATCTACGTGAACTTTCGGTGGAAGAAATCGGGAAAACAACATCAATAAATTACTTTAAGTTATTTAGCCATGCTTCTGAATAATATAATAATAAGGTATGCTTTACTATTCCTGCTCGTGGTCAACATGGCATACGCCGGCGAAATTGTGGACGACACCCTGCAAGCGATTAAATTGGACGATGCGGCTGGCGTAATGGAGGGGCTGCAACGCGGATTGGACGTTAATTTTGTGGATGATGATGGCAACAGCCTGCTAATGCTTGCAGCGCGGGACGGCAGCACGCAGTCGGTAGCCATGCTGATTAATGCTGGCGCAAAGACCTATTTGAGCAATGCCTATGGAGACAACGCCTTATTATTAGCCACGTTTGGAGGTCACGAAGCAATCGTGGACATGCTGCTGGCCAAGCGCGTGAGTTTAGGTGCCAATCCACATGGCTGGACGCCGTTGCAATACGCTGCCTATGCCGGCCATGCGCATCTGATTGATAAATTCATCGCGCTCGGCGCCCAAGTAAATGGCGCAACCGATAATGGTTTGACAGCATTGATGCTCGCCAGTAAGAACGGGCACATCGATGTGGTGCGGGCCTTGCTCATGCATAAAGCCGATATCGAAATTCGCGACGGCAACAACTTAAGCGCTGCCGATCATGCGCTGGCGGGGGGAAATAGCGATATCGCTATTTTATTGCAGCATTCAGCGCCTAAAAAATAGACGCTCACGACAACCTATAATACTTCGCATAATGTATATTATGTTAAATAATAAACATTCCAGCAGGATTCAATTTAGCGCATTTATCGCACGCTTTTTCGGTCGCTCACCTGCCCAACCCAGCTGAGCCAAGCCACACCCCATTCTTGGTGGGAGCCTTCATGTGCTTTGTAAGAGTAATTTATCCGAAGCTAATAAAGCCAAGGGCGCTATTGGCGCCCTTGGCTTTATTTAAAATTGGATTCCTGCATTGAAGCCTATTTCGTAATTTCTCTAGCTTGTATCTCTTGGAGAAAAGCCTCCAAGATGGCATCGCTGGATAAGGCGCGGTGCCCAAAGCCTTGTGCTGCCTTGCCGGCGCGCGCCGACTCAAAGAACACGTTCAAGGCGGCCAGGCGGGCGAAAAACGCCCGTTCTTCATGAGATGTGGGAATCGCCGCAGGGACGTGATGGGTACGCATTTTTGTTCTCTCCCTTGGGAACGCTGACCTAGAGCCTGTTTATCGGCTGGATGGGGGAGAAATTTAGGGGAAAAATCAGAAATTTTGGTGCCCGGAGCCGGAATCGAACCGGCACGCCGCTTTCGCAGCGAGGGATTTTAAGTCCCTTGTGTCTACCTATTCCACCATCCGGGCGGAGCGGAGAACGGACGAATTGGAGGCGGGGGTCGGAATCGAACCGGCGTACACGGCTTTGCAGGCCGCTGCATGACCACTCTGCCACCCCGCCTTGGCTAAGAAAAAACTAGCTTTGTGGGAACGCGCGATATGCACGTTTGAAACTAAAAAGGGAAAACGAAGTTGTTTCAACTTCGCTTTCCCTGCAATCTGGAGCGGGAAAGGAGTCTCGAACTCCCGACCTCAACCTTGGCAAGGTTGCGCTCTACCAACTGAGCTATTCCCGCGTCAAAGAGACCGCCATTTTAATGATTTCGCAATCAATGTCAATTGATTCTAGGGCTTGCGGCCTGCGTTATAGGCGTGAACGATATAATAAATCATTGACGCGACAGTCAACAGCGCGGCCAGATAGATCAACCAGGTGCCGATCAGCTGAGTGTCGAGTCCCGCTATCGGCTCGTAGTACAACAGCAGCAAAATGGCGATCATTTGCGAGGCGGTTTTGACCTTGCCGATAAAGGAGACGGCAACGTTTTTCCCGCGCCCTGCCCCGGCCATCCATTCGCGCAAGGCAGAGATCGCGATTTCGCGGCCAATGATAATCAGCGCCACGATCGCATCGACCCGCCCCAGTTGCAGCAGCAGGATCAGCGCCGCCGCGACCATCAGCTTATCCGCCACCGGGTCGAGAAATGCGCCGAACGCCGACATTTGGTTGAGCTTGCGCGCCAGATAGCCGTCCAGCCAATCCGTCATCGCGGCCAAGCCGAAGATGGCCGCAGCGGTCAGATTCACCGATTGGCGCTCCATCCATGCATCCGGCAGGTAGTAGAACAGCACGAACACCGGTATCAGCAGGATGCGCAGCCAGGTCAGCGCGTTGGGGAGGTTAAATGGCATGGTTTTTAGTGAAATAAGGCATAAATTTTTTCGGCCAGCGCCTGGCTGATTCCTTCGACTTTAGCGATCTCTTCCACGCTGGCGTTGGTGATCCCCTTCAGCCCGCCGAAGCGCGTCAGCAACATCTGCCGCCGTTTCGGTCCGATGCCGCCGATTTCATCCAGCACCGATTGTGTGCGTTTTTTGCCGCGTCGCGCGCGGTGGCCGGTGATGGCGAAACGATGCGCCTCGTCGCGTATCTGCTGAATCAGATGCAAGCCCGGATGGTCCGGCCTCAATTGTATCGGCTTTCGCTCATCGGCAAAAATCAATTCCTCTAATCCGGCCTTGCGCGCCGGGCCTTTTGCTACGCCGACCAACTCAATCTCGTTCAGGCCCAGTTCCGACAGCACTTCATGCGCCACGCCTACCTGCCCTTTGCCGCCGTCGATCAAGATCAGATCGGGCAGCTTGCCCTCCCCCGCCGCGATTTTCTGGTAGCGCCGCGTGAGCACCGAACGCATGGCGCCATAATCGTCGCCCGGCTCGATGCCGCTGATGTTGTAGCGCCGGTATTCGCTGTTTTGCATCGCGGCCAGGTCGTACACCACGCACGAGGCGACGGTGGCCTCGCCCAGGGTGTGCGAGATGTCGAAGCACTCGATGCGCGCGACGTTTTCGGTGAATTCCAGCGCTTCGATCAAGGCGGCCAAGCGCGTTTCCTGGGTGGCATGCTGGGAGAGGCGCTGATCGATGGCGAGCAGTGCGTTTTTTTCCGCCATGCTCACCCACACCCGGCGCTCGCCGATGGGCCGGGTGACGATGCGCACCGGATGATGCACCTGTTCGGCGAGCACGCCGCTTAGCGCCTCGGCATCCAACTCGGCATTCAGAAGAATGAGGGGCGGAGCCGGTTTATCGGCGTAATGCTGTTCGATAAATGCCTGCAACACTTCAGCCGGTTCATGCCCTTCGGCATTTTGCGGGAAGAAAGTTTTGTCGCCCAAATGGCGGCCCGCACGAATCATGGTCAGGTTGACGCAAACCAGCTCGCTTTTGGCGGCCACCGCCGCCACGTCGGCATCGGCTTCGCTGCCGCTCTCCACGAACTGTCGCTCCTGCACTTTGCGCAATGCCTGGATCTGGTCGCGATACAGCGCGGCCTCTTCATAATGCTGGGCCTCAGCCGCGGCCAGCATTTTGCGCTCGACATTTTCCAGCACGGCTTGTTCTTTGCCTTGCAGGAACTCGGCCGCCTGACGCACATCTTCCTGATAGTGCTCGGGTGAGATCAAACCCACGCAGGGCGCAGTGCAGCGTTTGATTTGATGCAGCAGGCACGGGCGCGAACGGTGATTGAACACCGAGTCTTCGCAGGTGCGCAAACGAAAGATTTTCTGCAGCAGATGGATGCTGTCGCGCACCGCCATGGAGTTGGGAAAGGGCCCGAAATATTGCCCCTTGCCCTGCTGCTGCACACCGCGATGAAACGCCAAGCGCGGATAAGCATGCCCGGTCAGCGCGATATAGGGGTAAGACTTATCATCCCGGAACAGGATGTTGTATTTGGGATTCAGCCCCTTGATCAGGTTGTTTTCCAGCAGCAGCGCCTCGGCTTCCGAGCGTGTGACCGTGGTCTCGATCGCCGCCACCTGGGCCAGCATCAAGCTGATGCGCGGAGAGGGCTGGGTCTTTTGAAAGTAACTCGATACGCGCTTTTTAAGATCGCGCGCCTTGCCCACATACAGCACTTCCGCCGCGCCATTCAGCATGCGGTACACCCCCGGCAAATGGGGCAGCCCGGCGAGGAATTCGGTCGGGTCAAACATGGGGGTCAACTATGGGTTGAAACCACGGGTTGGAGTCCGCGGCTAAACCGGATTTTTATTCTTCATCCAACAACTTCCCCGCGATCGCCCAGTTCTCATCCGGCAGCTCGTCGAAGGCGATGTAGGTGTAGGACTTGGGCTTTTGCGCGATGCGCTCCAGGGTGTCGGTGATTTCTTCGGCGATTTTTTTCTTCTGTTCGCGAGTCAAGGTGCCCGCGATGCGGATATTCACGTAAGGCATGTCCTACCTCGTTCCCATTTTGGTGAGTTAGGTTATTCCCACTCAATTGTTTCCGATGCCCGGAAGCGCGCATAAATACTAGCTTTGTTGGTCTCGATCATCTCGATTTACCGTCACTTTTACCGTCAAAAAACGAGCGCTTTTGCTGGCGCGGGAGATGGACTCGGTTTGCGCGGCGGCTACTCCAGCCCATCTATCGTCAACTATCGTTGCGAGCCAGACAGCCCGAAACTTTGGATTGTTTAGCGTTATCGTAGCACAACTACGACTATCACATCCAAATAAAGCTTGGCAATAGTTTAAAATGATGGTAAATATCGTAGCATGGCTACGACTGAAAGAACCAAGCTAAATTCTCTTTACCGGCAGTGGGCACCGGGAACCCCCTTGACGTCGGAGGACCTGGCGGCATTGGGCGTCTCCGCGGACCTGGCCGTCCACTACGCGCGCGCCGGCTGGCTTTCCCGCTTGGCGCGCGGGGTGTACCGCCGCCCTAACGATACGCTGGATCTCCATGCCTGTCTGGTCCTTATGCAGCGCTCCGTCGAAGGCCTGCATGTCGGCGGCAAGTCCGCCCTCGACTGGTACGGTGTGCGGCAGTATCTGTCGCAGCGGTCCATTCTGCATCTCTACGGCTGGACAACCGCCCGCCTCCCCGACTGGTTCACCGAGCGCTTTCCGGCGGAGTACCACCGCAAGCGCCTGTTTGACGAGCCGCCGGCCGATCCGCTTCATGCCGGACCGTTCGAGAAGCGTGACGGCGCGCCTCGGGTCTCGACACCAGAACGAGCGTTGCTGGAAGTGCTCAGCGAGGTGGGAGTGCGTCAGCCGCTGCAGGAGGCGCGCGAACTCGCCGAGAGTGCCTATGGTCTGCGTGCCGATGTACTGCGTGAATTGCTGCAGCGCTGCACCAGCGTCAAGACGGTGCGCCTGTGCCTGCAGCTTGGACGCGAACTCGCCCTGCCCTGGGCCACTAAGCTGGATGCCGCGCAACTGCCGACCGGCAGCGACCGAGCTTGGGTATCCCGCTCCGCCGACGGACTTCTTGTGCTCAAACCATGAACCAAACGTATCTTGACACCGCACGCCTGCTGACTCAGGTCGCGCCGCTCGTTTTTGTGGACGACACATTTGCCCTCAAAGGCGGCACGGCGATCAATCTGTTCATCCGTGACATGCCACGCCTTTCTGTCGATCTTGATCTGGTGTTCCCCGATTACAGCCTGCCGCGTGATGAGGCGCTGGCTCGCATCAACGAGGCCATCCGGCAATCCGCAGAGCGCCTGCGAGCACGCGGTTTTCAAACCCACACGCTCGCGACGGCCGAGGCCGGCGAAACCAAGCTGCTGGTGCGACGCGCGGGCATCGAAGTGAAGGTCGAAGTCAATTTCGTGATGCGCGGCACCGTCCACCCCGTGCGCACTTCGACTTTGACCCCGACCGCCCGCGACAGCTTGCTGGCCGATCTGGAGATTCCGGTGGTATCGCTGGAAGATGTGTACGGCGGCAAGCTCGTCGCCGCCATGGATCGACAGCATCCACGCGATCTGTTCGACGTGATGCAGCTATTCGCGCACGAAGGCATCACCGTCAACATCCGGCGGGCATTCGTGGTCTACCTGGCCAGTCATAACCGACCGGTGCATGAAGTGCTGTTCCCGGCTCTGCGAAATATCGAGCAAGAGTACGAACGCAACTTCAAAGGAATGACCACCGAGCCAGTTGAACTATCAGCCTTGCTGGCTGCGCGCGAACGGATGGTACGAGAACTGCAAGATGGTCTGGATGCGGATGAGCGCGACTTTTTGCTGTCACTGGTCGCTGGTCGCCCGAAGTGGCCGTTGCTGGGAATCGCGCACCTCGAACATCTTCCGGGGATTCGCTGTAAACTAAACAACTTGGCTCAACTTGAACGAAATAGTCCGGTGAATTTCTCTGAGCAGG
>JACRIU010000038.1 GCA_016235775.1 Hydrogenophilales bacterium | reverse complement strand
TCTACCCCCGGCCGGTCAAACCAGGAAGCATCGCAAATGTGTAGATTGAAAATCAAATCGTGGACACCCCAGAATCCCTCGAAACCCGCGCCAGTATTAGCTTTGCAGTCCGCTGGGCTAAAATAAACCGGACACTAGTGTCCCCAAAAACAAGATCAATCGCAGAGTCGTGGGGGGCGTCGAGACTGCCCGCGTAGCGGCAGCGTAACATCCATCCTCAAGACGAACGACAAGCCCAAGCTCAAATGCACCGATAACGAAACATCCACGTGGTAAGTTTTAAACAAGGGAAACGATAAGCGCTATGTATGACAGTCAATGGTACTGGCTGTAGCACCCATATAGCCCGTTTGGGCTATATGGGCGGTGGCTTGCGGCTCGGCGGAGTCAGCGCCTGCCCCACTACCACAGCCAGCACGCCAAGGGCGAGACCCAGCGCAAAGCGCCCCCCGCCTTGCAGAAAATTTTTCCAGAGCAAGAGCGGCGAAAAGCGATCGGGCTCGAACGCGGAGACGTGGAGGTTCCACAACTCTGCCCACAGCACGAAGGGCACGTCGGCCAGGCTGACGAGTGCTAAGCCGCCGAATGCGATCAACGCGCGCACTGGGTATTCGATCGCTTTGCTAGCGGGCCAGGCGAGGGGCAGAGCCAGACACAGGATGGCTGGTTGAGTGACGTGTCCGGCCAGCGTGCTCACGTTCGCGCGGGCGCGCGGGTCGGGCATCAGCGCGCGCCCGCCGACAATCACGGCGCGTTCAAGGCCGACGTCGAGCCGAATCACGCTGTCGCGGCCCTCGCGGTCGAGGCTCAGATCGAGGATGCGGTAAGTGTCGTCGAGCTGCGCCAACTCCCAGCGCAGCGTCGGCAATAATGATTCAGTGACGGCCTTGCCATAAAACTGATTGAGTGTCAGCAGGAGTGCAATGGCGAGCGTGAAACGGCCCGCGAGTTTAATGGTCATGGCAATGGCCTCCACAAATAATGGAATTCGCCATGACCATTCCCCTCTCTCCTAGCTCTCTCCCGCAAGCGGGAGAGAGGGACGGAGGCTCGCTGCGCGAGTTTCACTTTAAGCAGCGGCACGCGCTTCAAGCGGGGCATAGCGCTGCAACCAATAGAGAAAGAAGAGCAACGAGCAGGCGATCAGCAGCAGCGGCGCGAGCATGCCGTGCAGGGCGTCGAACAGCGCTACATCGCTGCGGTAGGCAAAAAACAGCGCGATGATGCGCACCTGATTCAGCACATAGACGAAGAGGGTTGCAGCAACGGTACCCAAGAGGCGCGCGCGCCAGGCGAAGGGTGCGGCGAGCAGCGCGGCATAGAGCAGGAACAAAACTTCGGTGCCTTCGCAGCCGTTGAGGATGTTGATGCCGCCGCCAGGGGCTTTGAGGCGTGATCCGTCGGCGTAAGCAGATGTGCTAGGAGAAATGAGATTGACCAGGAACGCCGCAGGCCGCACGGTGGCTTGATCGATGATGAGCCGTTCCACAACCGTGCCCCGCGCCTGGCCCCAGGCCCATTGCAGCGCAATGAACGCCGCCATAAAAATCAACAGCAAGCTTAGCGGGTGAACCTTGCGCCGTTGCGCACGCGTTTCTTCATCGAGTAGGTCTTGATAGCTCTGAATCGCCATGCGGGGAATTGTGGGAAGCGAGTGTGATGGTTTGATGACATGGGTTAAATGCCGCTGACTTGCCGCCTCATTTTAATTTTCGGCCAGCGGCGCGGCGATAAAAAAATGGGCGCACGAGGCGCCCAAAGGAGGAAGAAACAAGCCAAGATTAAACGTGCAACATGACACAGTGATTACTCGAAACCGGGCGGGCTATCTCGTTGTCTCAGGCCATCGGGAAAGCCTCGGTCCATTATGAATCTGCCCGGATGATTACCAGTGCAGTGCGCGCAGGCGCGCCGTTTTTTTGTGCTGATGCCCCCGCATGCGCTCTACCACATCGTCCAGCATGGCGATGGCATCGAGCACGAACGGGCCCTTGTTGATCATCACGCATTCTGCGCGCTCGGCCATGGCGATATCGGTCATCTCGGCACGCGAGGGCATGCCGCGCTTGATCAGATTTTCCAGCACTTGGGTGGCCCATATCACGGGCACATGCGCCGCTTCGCACAGCCAGAGGATTTCTTCCTGTATTTCCGCCAGGCGCGCGAAGCCGATCTCCACCGCCAGATCGCCGCGCGCAATCATGACGCCAAAGGGGTGCCGGCCAGCGCCATGCGCGATGATCTCGGGCAGGTTCTGCACGCCGCGCCTGGTTTCGATCTTGGCCACGATGCCGAGGTGAGCCGCATTGCGCTCGGCCAGCGCCGCCACCAACCGATCCATGTCATCCTCGCTTTGAACGAAGGAGTAGCCGACCAAGTCGGCCTGGCTCACCACGAAATCGAGGTCGGACAAATCTTTTTCCGTGAGCGCCGGCAAGCCCATATTGCTGTCGGGAAAATTCATACCCTTCTCCGGCCTGATCTTATCGCCTTCGGCTTTTACATGAATAATCCGCAACAGCGCGCCTTCGCCGTCCAGCGCTTCGATACGGGCGCCGATACGCCCTTCATCGATGAAGACCGTTTGTCCCTCCTCGAGATAGTCATGCACTTCCGATGGCAGGCAGGAAACGTGGGCGGGCACGACTTCGCCGGTGTCCGGGTCCATGCGCGCCGGTTCGCCCGCCGTGGGGCTGCGCGTGAGCCGCAGCAAATCGCCTTGGACGACGCGGATATCCATGGGGAGCGGAAGTATCGGGCCGCACGGGACGGCGAACGCCACCATCCCGCCGGCGGTTTCGCGCTCGAGCGCGAGCAGCGTATCGGGCGTGAGGTAGATGCCGGCTTCGGCATCGGCCAGTACTTCCTGTTCCGATATTTGCACGCGCACTTTCATTTCCCGTTCGTGGCCGCGCGAGTCAAGGATTTTGATCGTGTCACCCGTCTGAAGCCGCGCCACCCAATCCGGCGCGACCGCCACGCGCGCCGGTATCTGCCGTCCCAGCGCATCGCGCTCCGCCGGGCGGCCCGGCGCTCCGCTGCCGTCCAGAACCACCCGCGCCGGTTGCATCACACATCCCTGCATATCCCGTTTCGGTTTTAGGTGCAAGACGGCAGGTCCCGCGACGATCGCGCCAGTACGCACTCGCGGACCCGCGAGATCCATCAAGACACGACACGGCCGGCCGGTTTCTTGCCCCGCCCGGCGCACGTGTGACACCATCCCGGCCCAGGTGTTGCGGTCATCATGGGCACAGTTGATGCGCGCGCAGTCCATGCCGCGCACCACCAATTCGCGTACAAACAAATAGTCGGTGGCCGCCTGGCTGGGCAGGGTCACCATGATGCGCACGGTGCGGTTCGACGGTGACGGTCCCAGTAGCCATTCCGTGTTGTGGGCAAGCGGGGCGCAGGGGAGCATTGGCTGCCCTAGGTGCTTCGCACGCGCCGGGCTGGGCTGTCCGCCAAGCATCATTCTCATGGCTTGGAGTACGTTGTCGAGGTTATGCATGACGTGCGCCTCGCTTCTCCCGAGCGAGGACAGACCGTAAGCGCTTAGACGCGTCTGAAGCTCGCACAAATCATGGCGACGCAGGGCAATATAAGCGGCGAGGTTGGCTGCGGACGGTTGAAAACTTTTTTGAATCAGGTAGGGCTGCCACGCTTCCAACAATCGCCGCTGTTCCCGCAGCACCATGCCGCGCAGCGTCTGCACATCGCGCGCCAGGTCGGCAAGCGCGGCAAAGGTGTCGATAGCAGGCTGGGAATCCATTTAGACCCTGGCTGGCTGAAAAAAAAGAAATTTAAAGGGTAGGACGTATAGGTGACAATCATGTGACGGCCATTCTGGCGGGTACGGCGATCTTTTCAGCACCGGCATACGCTCAATTTCATGTTGGCTTGCGCCAGAATGGCCGAAACGGGCTATCTTTGCACCGCTTGTTCTTCATCTGCTCGTAATGCTTGACGTGCAAACTTCATTGCGCAGGCCAACAAAGGCTGCACCCGTCGCGAGTAGTACCCGGTATACCTAAGCCAGTCGATCGTATACGTGAAGTTATACCCCGTTCAGGACACAAGGGCAGGTGAACGGACGAGGACTACTTCAATCTTCATTCCTCTGTAACAAGATATCGATATGGTTATCGCACCCGATGCAATCATGGGTCAGCCACCCTGTGTTTACGCAATCTATCAACCCTATGGAGGTAACGATGTCAACATTGATGAAGAAAACCATTGCCGCTGCGGTATCGGCGGCCATGATCGCCGCAACGATCACCCCTGCCATGGCCACCGAGCCGGTAGTGCAGGGCCCCGAGTCGGTTCAGGACTGGTATGACGCCGGCCAGCAGTTCGTTCGAGATGCCGAGCACCTCCATCACAACATGCGCAAGGCTAAGAACGTTATCCTGTTCGTGGGTGACGGCATGGGCGTTTCCACCGTGACTGCCTCCCGCATCCTGGAAGGTCAGATGAACGGCAAGACGGGCGAGGAGAACCGCCTGTCCTTCGAAGCGTTCCCTTACACAGCCTTCTCCAAGACCTACTCCTGGGACCAGCAGACCTCCGACTCCGCGCCGACCATGACCGCCATGGTTACCGGCTACAAGACGCGCGAGGGCATGCTGTCGGTTAACCACCTCACTGCCCGTGGCGAGTGCGATCCGGCCGTGATTGCCGCCAATTCCCTGTCCACCATCCTGGAGCAGGCCGCTGTCGCCGGCAAATCCACCGGCATCGTTTCCACCGCACGCCTGACTCACGCCACTCCGGCCGCCACCTATTCCCATACTTCGGTGCGCGATTGGGAAGCCGATTCCAACAAGCCGGTCGGCTGCGGTGTCAAGGACATCGCCCAGCAGTTGATCGAAGTATCTCCGGCCGTCAAGGCCAGCCTGAAGGTCGCCATGGGCGGCGGCCGCACCTACTTCATGCCCAAGACCATGACTGATCCGGAATACGGCAAGAAGGGCCTGCGCAACGACGGCCGCAACCTGACCACAGAATGGGTGAACACCCGCGGCGCCAGCGCAAAATATGTCTGGAACAAGGCTGGCTTTGATGCCGCCGACCCGGCCGCTACTGAGTATCTGCTGGGTCTGTTCGAGAACAGTCACTTGCAGTACGAGGCGGACCGGGCCGGTGACAAGGGGGGCGAGCCCTCGCTGACGGAAATGACCGAGAAGTCCATCAAGATGTTGCAGAAGAACGACAAGGGTTTCTTCCTGCATGTGGAAGGCGGACGTATCGACCACGCGCACCACGCCGGCAATGCCAAGCGCGCCCTGCTGGATACCATCGAGATGGCCAAGGCCGTGAAGAAGGCTTACGAGATGACCGATCCGAAGGACACGCTGATCATCGTGACTGCCGATCATAGCCATACCTTCACGATCGCCGGCTACCCCCACCGCGGCAATAACATCCTGGGGTTAGTGGCGGAAGTGCCGGAGGTAGACGGCAACGCCCCCAAAGTGTCCAAGGACAAGCTGGGCCTGCCTTACACCACCCTGGGCTATGCCAACGGTCCCGGCTGGCGTGACGCCATCGCCACTGGCGTGAAGCGTCCTGACCTCTCCGGCACGGACACCGCCGCGCTCAACTTCCTGCAAGAAGCCTCCGTGCCGCTGGGCTCGGAGACCCACGCCGGTGAAGACGTGGCCGTCTACGCCAACGGCCCCATGGCGCATCTGGTACACGGTTCGATGGAACAGAACTGGATCTACCATGTCATGAAAAAAGCATTCGGCTTCAAGAACGACAAGAGCGACGACTGAGTTTGAAATGCTGCACACCGGCATGCCCCTGTGGCGTGCCGGTTTTTTTATTTCAATCAGACTGAGGCAAACCCCAAATGCATCCAAGATATTTCGTGTTCATCTTGGCACTGCTGCTCCATGCTGGAGCGGCAACAGCCGACACCAAAATCGCCAGTGAGCCGATCGTTTATCAACCACTCGCGGCGCATTACCAGGAAAGCCGCCGCGTCGCGGGAGCCCACCAGGAATCGGCGGACTGGTACTTCACCCGAAGGGACAACCAAATTGAATCAGCACACGGCGATTACGCCGAAGTGTGGCAGCGCGACGAACGTGGCCAACTCACTTTGACCCGGGTATTCCACCAGGATCGCAAGATGATCCAATACACTCCGGGAGAACTGCGCACCCAAGGCCGGCACAAAGACTGGGCTACGCTAAACAGCATTATCGACCCGCGGCAGCTGACTACTTTGAAGCGGGTCGGCGCCATGCACTTCCTCGGCCGGCCGGCCTCACGCTATACAGGCACATTGGGCGGGGAAAAGATCGAAGTGCTGTGGCTGGCCAATGAGGCCCTTGCCGCCAAACTGGTTCGTTCAGGACGAGATGGCAGCGTTTCACTGGAACTCAAGGAACTACGCGCCTCGCCAGATTCTCGCTGGCCCCAAGCCAATTTGGCCAGAGCCGACAAGTATGCATTCCTGGATGGAGCGGACTTGGGCGACATGGAATATGACCCATTCGTCCAGCGTGTGCTGGGGGTGGATGGTGGGCATGGCGCCCATGCCCACCACGCCCACTGAGCATGCGGCGCCAACGCTGCGGCCTCACGCTCATGGCTGCGTCGTGCATCCTTCCCCTTGCGGCCGCAGCCGATATCTACCTGGGTGCCGACGCGACAGGGAGCCTGAAGTTGTCTGACCGGCCCTTTCCCGGCGCAACGCTGGCCATGCAAACCAGTGCCGGTTCGCCAAGCAATCATCCGGTGGTACCGGGTCATGCACTGCCATCGGATCGCTCACGGCAAGCGGACGCGGGTGTTGTCACACTACCGGCGGCGATACCGCTGGTGGGTAAGGCCTTCATGCATGACGATTAAAAAAGCGTCGCATGCCTGAGGCACCTCTGGCGCTCTGAAGCGCTCCCAAGTATGCCGATTCGCAATGCTCATATAGCTTGAACCGCGATCAAGGGCACGATTATCTTTTCGGCACAGGCATACGCTCAGTTTCATGTTGGCTTGCGCCAGAATGGCCGGGCTTTTTTCATGCCCCTCCAAGCGGGCTCCAGTTCGGCGATTCTTGCTTGGGCACGGCTTTCCACCCAGCCTTGCACCAGGCCGCAGGCCCAGGCGCGATGGGCTGCACGGCTGCCGCGCAACGCAGCCAGCAGACGTCCAGTCACGGCCATGTCGTTGAGCGCACCCAAACCGTCTTGCAACGCAGCCAGATTTTTTATATAGGCGCGCGCCGCCTTGGGCGGGTAGAGTTCCGCGAAAAATTCTGCGGCGTAGCGTTGTTTTTTGGCGGCGATGCGCAAGCGGTGGCGCGCCGCGGCTGGCAGCCGGGCGAAACGCCGCCCACGCCGCAATAGCCGGCGGTGACGCCGTTCCAGCACCGACTCGGCCAGCGTTGCAGCCGGGGCGCTTTGCCAAGCTGAGCGACCCTTAGCTTGCTCCCATGGGCGCAGCAGCAACATCCGCCCGGCTTCCAGCAGCAGACGGGTGAACCGCCGCGACGATACGGCCATCGTCATGGCGGCGCGCGCTTCGCTGCGGTGCGTTTCGCCGTCGCGGGCAAGACTTGCCAGCGGTGAACCGGGCTTGGTGGCGAGCAGCGGGGGCAATGTTTGCGTCGCGAACACATCCCAATCCCGCGCCGGGCCGAACACGCCCATGAGCCAGTGCAACTCCTCCCCTAGGGGCTTCAATATCGATTCGGGCAAAGCCGGGGAAAACACCGTCAGCGCCGAGCGTAGCCGCCGCAGGGCGACACGCGCCTGGTGCAAATATTCGGGGTCGGCTTCATGTATGAGGCCGGTCAAGTTGGCAATGAATTGCCCCAGCCCGTTTTGCATCACGGCCACGAAAGCATCCGTCACCTGCATCCCGGATTGCAGGCCGATAGGCGCGGCTTGCACCGGCTGCAAAGGCAGGTTTTGGAGCAGGGCATAGCCGCGCTGCGCCTTGCTCACCGGGTCGGGGAATAGATCGATATCCGCCGCCAAGGCCAGCGCCAGATCATAGAGCGCCGCCGGCTTGCCGGATTTCAACTCCAATTCCACTTCGCAAATCGGCTGGCTGCGTCCACCGCCGCTAACGAAGCCCTGATCCAGTGCGACTTCGATGCTGCTGCCTTCGCTGACCGGCACGGTCCAGGCGGTGCGCCAGAATTGCGTTTCGAACACCGGGCGCAGCCGGGCCAATCGAGCGGGCGTGAGCAAGGTTTGAACCGCCGGATCATCAAAGCGCCCCGGCTCGGGCGCCGCGCCGGCCACTGATGTCTCCCATTCCGTCCGCTGATGCAAGCCGCCTGCCGAGCCGCCGCCGATTTTCACCGTCTGCACCCAGCGCCTGCCCACGCGGCGCACGCGCAGGGCGGCTTGGGCTTGCATGAGTTCCAGCTCGGGGGTGTCGAAATACATGCTCACCAGGCGGCGGCGCAACGCCGGGCCAGCCTTGGCCAGCAGCGGGTGATGTTTCAGGCGGGCAAGCTGCCCAGACGGCAGGGAAAGTTTGAGTTCGATCTCGGTTGTCATGATTCTGTCACACAATTGTCGTATTTTTTGGTTCCGTCTTTTGATCGCGATATAAACGATTCTAGCTTTATTTTCTAACCTGTCCGCCATGACCATTCCTACCACTGAACATTTCCTCAACCGAGAACTCGGCCTCCTCGCCTTTAACGAACGCGTGCTGGCTCAGGCCGAAGACCCTGCCGTACCGCTGCTGGAGCGACTGAAATTCATCTGCATTGTCAGCGGCAATCTGGATGAATTTTTTGAAGTGCGGGTGGCCGGCTTGAAGGAACGCATCGTCCTGGGCTCCACCGCCATTGGCCCCGACGGGTTAAGCGCGCGGCAAACTTTCCGCGAGGTGGCGCCGCGCGCCCACGCCCTGGTGGAAAAACAGTATGAAACCCTCAACCAGTCCATCCTGCCGCAACTGGCTGAACAAGGCATTCGCTTCCTGCGCCGCACGCTGTGGAACGCGGCGCAAACAGAATGGATCCGCGCCTATTTTTTCCGCGAGATGATGCCGGTGCTCACACCCATCGGCCTGGACCCGGCTCACCCCTTCCCGCGGGTGCTGAACAAAAGCCTGAATTTTGCAGTGGAGCTATCCGGACGCGACGCCTTTGGGCGCGATTCCGGCGCGGCCGTGGTACAGGCGCCGCGCTCCCTGCCGCGGGTCATCCGCATGCCGGAAGACATTGCCGGTTGCGAATACGGTTTTGTATTCCTGTCCTCCATCCTGCACGCGCACGTGGGCGAAATGTTTTCCGGGATGACGGTGCAAGGCTGTTATCAGTTTCGCGTGACCCGTAATTCGGAACTGTTCGTCGACGAAGAAGAAACCAAAAACCTGCGCGAAGCGCTTCAAGGCGAGCTCCCCCACCGCCACTTCGGCAACGCAGTGCGGCTGGAGGTGGCGGACAATTGCTCGCCGGCGATGGCGGAATTTCTGCTGTCGCAATTCAATCTCGGGCGCGATGATTTTTATCAGGTCAACGGCTTGGTCAATCTGGTGCGGCTGATGCAGATTCCCGATCAAGTGGACCGGCCCGGCCTCAAGTACCCCGCTTTCTTGCCTGGATTTCCCGCTGGCCTGAGCGGGGAAAATGACTTGTTCGCCGCCATGCGCAAGGGCGATATTTTGCTGCACCACCCGTTTCAGTCGTTCCAGCCGGTCATTGATTTCATCAGTCAGGCCGCTGCCGACCCGTGTGTCATGGCGATTCGCCAGACGGTATATCGCACCGGCACCGATTCCATGCTGATGCAGGCGCTGATGGCGGCGGCGCAAAGCGGCAAGGAAGTGACTGTGGTGGTGGAACTCATGGCGCGTTTCGACGAAGAAGCCAACATCAACTGGGCGGCCAAGCTGGAGGAAGCCGGCGCCCACGTGGTGTATGGGGTGGTCGCGCACAAAACCCACTGCAAGATGGCGCTGGTGGTGCGCCGCGAAGACAACCGCCTGCGCCGCTACGTGCATTTGGGAACCGGTAACTATCATGCGCGCACCGCCCGCCTATATACGGATTTCGGCTTGCTCACCTGTAACGAGGCGATCTGCACCGACGTGAATGATGTGTTCACCCAACTTACCGGCATGGGCCGCGCCTCGCACCTCAAGCACCTATGGCAATCGCCCTTTACCCTACATAGCCAAATTATGGCTGCGATCCGACGCGAGGCGGAGCATGCCCACGCGAGCAAGCCCGCCGCCATCATCGCCAAGATGAATGCGCTGTTAGAGCCGGAGGTGATTCGCGCACTCTACGATGCGTCCCAGGCCGGGGTGAAAATCGATTTGATTATCCGCGGGGTGTGCGCGTTGAAACCGGGCATTGCCGGGTTATCGGAAAACATCCGAGTGCGCTCGGTGATCGGACGCTTTCTGGAACACACGCGAATATTTTATTTCCGCGATGACGGCAATGAACGGGTATACCTGTCCAGCGCGGACTGGATGGATCGCAACTTCTTCCGGCGTATCGAGGCGTGTTTCCCGGTGCTGGAACCGCGCCTGAAAAAACGCGTCATCGGAGAGGGGCTAAAACCCTACCTCCGGGACAACCTTCAGGCATGGGAAATGGATGCCAAGGGCGAATACCACCGCAGAATCAGCCGCCGCGCCAAACCCTTCATCGCGCAACTGGCGCTGCTGGACTTGCTGGCGAAGAACGCGGGCTAATGGAAACACAACGATGCGGGAGCGCTCAAGCGCTGTTTGCGTCGCCAGCTATTTCATTCTTCAATACAGACGCTGTTCACTTTTAGATTGCGCCGCTCTATGAACAAGCTATTGCCAGGCAAGTTTTTGGCTTGCTTTTTTGCGTCCGTTGTCAGTGCCGATATTGCCTGGTGTGACGAGAAAATTCCGGGCTCTATCACCACCGCACCGATAGAGAGGCTTACCAAGGGATGAAATATTTTTTGCCCCTGCCGATTTTCGCTGAGGTATCCGCCATCGATGACGTGTTTGGCTTTGAAGAGGATGGGAATGGCTTCGGCAAATTTTGCCAAGATATGGCGGCATCGATGTTCCCAATCCTCGCTCTGAAATAAACAAACAAAATCATCCCCGCCGATATGGCCCACGAAGTCGAGTTCCGGATCGCAGATTTCGGACAGAATCTTCGCGGTCATCTGAATGATGTCATCGCCTTTGCGATACCCATATACGTCATTAAAGGGTTTGAAATGATCCAAATCGCAGTAGCAGGCGCAAAACTGAATCCTGCTGTGCAATAGCCGGTCGATATGCTCGTAAATCGGGACATTTCCGGGAAGCATGGTTAGGGGGTTGGCGTAGCGCGCGGCGCTGATTTGCAGTTGGGTGATTTCGCGCATCAAATCATGCCCCGTACCGTAACCCACATAATGGCCGCGGTCGGTAATGATAAAGCCGTCGGCGAGATAGTGCCGGCCTTCTTCCGCGATCAGATGGCTCAGCTCCTGGATGCTGATCTCCGTGTCCACCAGCAAGGGTTTCGGATTCATGAACATCGCGCAGGGTTTGCGCCCATACAGTTCGCGACGAAAGGGCCGCGCAAAGCGGTCGATCAGCATGTGCCGGCTGATCAGCCCGACGGGCATGCCATCTTTGACCACGGGGATCGCTTCTAGGCTTGGCTGGCTTTCAAACTGCAGATAGATTTCATCGTTCAAGGTATCCGGCGATACGGCCGGGATTTCCTTGGCCAATTTTCTGGCGGAAACCCGCGCGCCGCCGTTTGCCCCACGCGGATATACAGCAATGCCCGGGTGAACGAGCACTTTTGCCGCATCAGAAGAGATGGCGAGCGCCGGGTTCGCATTGGGTCGCGCGATGAAATAGCCCTGTCCATAGGGTATGCCGATGTCTCTCAGCACCATCAACTCGCCGCTGGTTTCGATTCCTTCAGCGATCACGCGCGAGCCGGAATTTTCGGCGATTTGCTGGATGGATTGAACGAAATGGAGCTTCACCGGATCCAGATTGATGCCTTGAATAAAGTGCATGTCGATTTTGACGTATTCCGGGCGCAGTTCAGACCACAAGCGCAGACTCGAAAACCCCTCCCCCAGATCATCAATAGCAATCTCAAAGCCGACGGAGCGATAGTACAAGGCCGCTTCGCGTAATACCGCATAATCGTAGGTCGGCTGGCTTTCGGTCAGTTCGATGATGACGCGCTCCGGATTCAGGCCGATGCGCTTGATGAAGCCGATGGTTTCGTCATTCCGGGCGTTAGGCTGGGTGAGACATTCCGGGCTGATATTCAGGAATAATTTGCCTGGCAAACCCAGATCGACAAAGCGTTGCAACGTGACTTCACGGCATATCTGTTCGACCTCCAGCGAGAGTTCACATTGTCTAGCGACCCTGAATAAATTCTGCGGAGCGTGCAAAGCCGAATCGGATGGACCGCGAATCAAGCCTTCGTATCCAACAATTTCCCCTGAATCCATGCCGATAATCGGTTGAAAAACTGCGGTAGGTGCTTTCCCACAGAGAATTTCGCGCAAGCTGGCGAATAAGCTACTGTTATCTTGCATTGCAATATCTCGAATTCATTCGATCACAATTTGCGAAATTTATTCGCTTCGCCCTCAATTTGTATGTTCCAACCCACGGTGGCGCGGATGTATTGACATCGTATGCACGAAATATCCAAGCTGCGGGTTAACGCTCATTGCCATGCGCTAGAAATTGCGCTTGCGTTGTGGCGTGCAAAGGCGGTGAAGGGAAATATTGATGCAGGGTGCTTAATGTCATACTTAGTGCGCAGCGGCAGGGGCAGTTAAAACACTTGGGACGCATGGAGGAAGACCCGCTAAGGGGCGCTAATTACGCGAACAGTTCACTTTAATCGTGGAATATTTCTCTTTTATTACAAAGCGCGTATTTACATCACCGGCATGTTGGCGATTCATGTTCATCGACTCGCCATGACCGCAGCAGCTTGCAAGCAAATCGGATCCAACTCCTTCCCAAAGCAACCCTTGACCTTTACTAAATCGAAACTAATAATAAAATATTACGGTAATACTTTTATGGAAAGACGTGCTGAATCGGGGCGCGTTCTCGGGTCACTGGGGCGGAATGGCGAGGCCGCGGCCCAGGAAGTAAGCAACATCGTGCAGGTATCCTCGCCCTAATAGGAGAGCAAACAATGAAAGCCAAGACCTCATCTACGCCGCGTGCAACCCTTAAAAAAGCAGCCGCCGCCCCCAACAAACGGCGCACTAAAACGGTTGCAAAACCGGCAGCTAAAAAGCCTGCGGCCAAACCTGTTAAAGCTAAGACAGTCAAAAGAGTCGTGAAAGCCGCCCCAGTTAAAACAAAGCCGTCCTCGACACCAGTTAAAAAATCCATTTCTGCCGTTGCTTCAGTGAAGACTGGCGCCAAGTCCAAGGTGGCAAGCGCTGTCGCCAAAAAAGCTGCAAAACCAGTTGAGAAACCACCCCTGAATGCCACCGCAACATTGGTCGCGCCCCCTCCCGCCAATGCTGTTCAAGAGAAAGGCAAGGGCAAGAAGAGCAAGCCCGCGAAAAAGAAACGTGAAAAGGTCGTGCGCGATTCCTACTCGATACCCAAGAGCCAGTTTGCGCAACTCAAAGCCATGCGCACCGATCTCGCGAAGACAGGGCGCATTGCCAGCAAATCCGAGCTGCTACGTGCCGGGCTAGCGCTATTGTTTCGCCAATCAACCACGGCTGTGAAGGAATTAATTGACGCACTGACTCCGGAACCGCGCGGCAAGGGTGCCAAGAAGTGATTCGCTCGCTTCGGCATGACGCTTAAATAGATTGCCGACAGTGCGATCGCGCACGTCCATTTCTGGACGTGCGCCGAGGATGATGCGTGGGCATAGAAGTTTTGATGACACGTAATTTGCAACACACCGGCTTTGTCACGCAGATGTCACAATAGCTTCATATTATGGCTGTCTCCCCGTTAGCACATTTAGGAGCTAGCCATGCCCGCAACCGTAATGGTGGTCGAAGACGAACCGGCGATTCAAGAGCTGATCGCGTTCAATCTCAAACAAGCTGGCCACTTCGTGGTAGTAGCGCCCAGTGCCGAACAGGCCAGCCGTATGATCAAAGAGACCTTGCCGGATTTGATTCTGCTCGATTGGATGCTGCCTGGCATGAGCGGTATTGAGTTTGCACGCAAAATAAAAGGTGACAGCTATACCAAAGCCATCCCAGTCATCATGCTCACCGCGCGCGGTGAAGAACAAGACAAGGTTAAAGGGCTAGAAACCGGCGCCGACGACTACGTCACCAAACCCTTTTCGCCGCGCGAGTTGAATGCCCGCATCAAGGCCGTGCTACGCCGCCGCGCGCCGCAAATGACGGATGAATTGGTGGAAGTGGCAGGACTCGCGCTCGACCCGCTGACCCATCGGGTGACGGGCCACAGCGCCCCGGTTAACCTGGGCCCAACCGAATTTCGCCTGTTGCATTTCTTCATGACCCATCCCGAACGCGTGCACTCTCGCTCGCAATTACTCGATAGTGTGTGGGGTAATCAAGCCTACGTAGAGGAACGCACGGTGGATGTGCATATCCGGCGTCTGCGTAGGGCGCTGGAACCGACGCGTCACGATGCCTTGGTGCAAACCATCCGTGGGGCGGGTTACCGGCTTTCGCAACGCGTTTAGTCAGGCACGCTGTTCCTGCCTTCAGGGATGGAGGTAAGAAATTTTGCCGTGCCGAATGGGGTTGTGGGGACAACACTCCGAAAGGTACCTGTATGGGCAGGTTCTCTGACAGGCAAAGCCAGTCAGGCGATGACCACGTCCATAGGACGTGGTTTTTTAACTCTCAATAAAACAAAAAGACTGTAACTAATTGATTTAAATGGTGGGCCCCCCGGGAGTCGAACCCGGCACCAACGGATTATGAGTCCGCTGCTCTAACCAACATGAGCTAGAGGCCCAATGAAAACTGGCCGGGAGTGCCGGCCAGTTTCAAGAACGCTTTTATTCGTTTTCCAGGAAGCTGCGCAGGCGCTCGGATCGGCTCGGGTGGCGCAGCTTGCGCAGCGCCTTGGCCTCTATCTGGCGTATGCGCTCGCGCGTGACGTCGAATTGCTTGCCGACTTCTTCCAAGGTGTGGTCGGTATTCATTTCGATGCCGAAGCGCATGCGCAACACTTTCGCTTCGCGCGGGGTGAGCGAATCCAGCACTTCATGCGTCGCATCGCGCAAGCTGGCATACAGCGCCGCTTCGCCCGGCCCCAGGGTGGCCAGATCTTCGATGAAATCGCCCAAGTGCGAGTCTTCGTCGTCGCCGATCGGCGTTTCCATCGAGATCGGCTCTTTGGAAATTTTGAGGATTTTGCGAATCTTGTCTTCGGGCATCTCCATTTTCTTCGCCAGCAGCGCGGGATCGGGCTCTTGCCCGGTCTCTTGCAGAATCTGGCGCGAGATGCGGTTCATTTTATTGATGGTTTCGATCATGTGCACCGGGATGCGGATGGTGCGCGCCTGATCGGCGATGGAACGCGTGATCGCTTGCCGGATCCACCACGTGGCATAGGTCGAGAATTTGTAGCCGCGGCGATATTCGAATTTATCCACCGCCTTCATCAAGCCGATGTTGCCTTCTTGAATCAGATCCAGGAATTGCAAGCCGCGGTTGGTGTATTTCTTGGCGATGGAAATCACCAGACGCAGGTTGGCCTCGATCATTTCACGCTTGGCGCGCCGCGCTTTCGCTTCGCCGGTGGACATTTGGCGTGAGATTTCTTTCAGATCCTTGATCGGAATGCCGACGCGGTTTTGCAGATCGATCAACTTGTTTTGGTAGTCGACAATGTCGTGCTGGTGGCGCGCGAGCATTTCAACATAGGGCTTGCGTGCACGCATTTCTCCAGCGAGCCATTGCGTATTCACTTCATTCCCTGGGAAGGATTTGATGAAATGGGCGCGCGGCATGCCGCTTTTTTTGACGCACATATCCATGATGCCGCGTTCGTAGCTGCGCACTTCTTCCACCAGGCCGCGCACGCTGTTGCACAGGCTCTCGGTTTGCTTGGCGGTGAAGCGAATGGTCATGAGCTCGGTGGAAATCTGACCTTGCAGCTTTTTGTAGGCGCGATCTTCGGTGCCTTTTTTCTCCAGCGCTTTCACCATCTTGATGAACAGCGCCTGGATGACCTTGAAGCGCTCCATGGCGTCTGCCTTGAGCTGGAGCAGGCTGGCGGTTTGCGCGGCGGCGGCGGCGCCTTCTTCCTCTTCTTCCGACATTTCTTCTTCGGCTGCCGGTTCTTCTTCCTCCGGCAATTCGGCGGCGACTTCCTCTTCGGCGTTCAGGTTGACCAATCCGTCGATCAATTCGTCGATGCGCATTTCGTCGCGATTTACCTTGTCCGCGAGTTGCAGCATGTCCGCGATGGTGGTCGGGCAGGCGGAAATGGCGAGGATCATGTGCTTCAAGCCATCTTCGATGCGCTTGGCGATTTCGATTTCGCCTTCGCGCGTCAGCAACTCGACCGAGCCCATCTCGCGCATGTACATGCGCACCGGGTCGGTGGTGCGGCCGAATTCGGAGTCGACGGTGGTCAAGGCCCGCTCGGCTTCTTCCACCACATCCTCGTCCGCCACCGGCGGGGAAGCTTCGGTCATGAGCAGCGATTCGGCATCCGGCGCCTCGTCGTAGACCTGGATGCCCATCTCGTTGATCATGCTGGTGATGCCTTCGATCTGCTCGGCATCCTGCATGTCATCCGGCAAGTGATCGTTGATTTCGGCGTAGGTGAGGTAGCCGCGCTCCTTGCCGAGCATGATCAGATTCTTCAAGCGCATGCGGCGCGCTTCAAGTTCGTTTTGCTTCAAATCCATTTTTTCGTTATCGGCTGCCATGTGACCGTCCAGATGTGCGCAAAATTTCGCGTAAAAACCGGTAATTATACCAAAAGACCGGTATACCTCCAAACTCGGTCCCTCATCCCGCCCCAACCCCGCCCCTAAGCTCGTTAGGAGACCCGCCCACCGGCCAATTCGCGGGTTAAGGCCTGTTTTTGCTCTGGACTCAAGGCCTGGGTTTTGGCCAGCGCGAGCAGGCTGTCGATGCGTTTTTGCCGGGCCTGGGCGCGCAGTTGTTCCAGTGCGCCGTTAAATTCCTGCGCCACATCGAAAGCTTCGTCCCAAGCCAGCGCTTCTCCCGCTACCTCGGCCAGCAGCGCTTCTTCCGGAGCACCGCGCAACGCTTCCAATATCGCCGCATGCGTGTCGATCTGCGGCTGACGCCGGATCAAATCCAGCACGCCGCGCAGCGCATGCACCTCGGCATTCTCCTCATCCAGCGGCTCCATCGCCGCTTCGCGCGCGAGATCCGGCCGCAGCAACACCATGCGCAGCAATTGCCTGGCGAGCGAGGGCGCGCGGCGCGACTTCACCTTCGGTGCGCGGGTGGGTACTGCTGCACTGGTTTGCGGGAGCAAGCTTGTCAATTCGGCAGCGGATAAGCCCGTCAGTTCCGCCAATCGCTTGCGCAGCATCATTTGCAGCGCGGGGGCGGCGATTTTCTCGATCAGCGGTTTGGCGGTCTGGACCAATTTGGCGCGGCCTTCGTCCGTGGTCAGATTCAATTCGCGCGTGATTTCCTTGAACAGGAATTGGCTCAAGGTGAGCGCGTCGCCATAGCTTGCTTCGAATCCGTTCTTGCCCACTTGGCGCACATAGGTGTCGGGGTCTTCGCCTTCAGGCAGGAACAAAAACAACAGGCGCGCGCTGTCGGTCAGCGCGCCGAGGCTGTTTTCCAGGGCGCGCCAGGCCGCCCGGCGGCCGGCCTTGTCGCCATCGAAGCAAAAAATAATTTCGTCCGCCGCGCGCAAGAGCTTTTGCACATGCACCGGCGTGGTCGCGGTGCCGAGGGTGGCGACGGCGTATTCGACGCCGTGCTGCACCAGCGCGACCACATCCATATAGCCCTCCACCACCAGCACGCGGCCTGCATTGCGAATCGCATTGCGGGCTTGGAACAGGCCATACAGTTCCTGACCTTTTTGGAACAAGGCCGTTTCCGGCGAGTTGAGATATTTTGGTTCGCCCGCGCCCAGCACGCGCCCGCCGAAGCCGATGACATTGCCGCGCGCATTGAGGATGGGGAACATCACCCGGTCGCGAAAGCGGTCGTAGCGCCGGCCTTCGTCGTTTTCGATAATCAAGCCGGTTTCGACCAGTGCGGTTGAGGTGGCGTAATCGGGGAACACCGCGGAGAGGTTTTGCCAGCCCTCGGGCGCATAGCCCAAGCCGAACTTGGCGGCGATATCGCCCGACACGCCACGGCCTTTGAAATACTGAATCGCCGGCTCGGAAAGCTTGAGCTGTTCACGGTAATAGCGCAGCGCCTGCTGCATCGTCTCGGGCAGGCCGGCGGCAATTGCTGTGCGGGTGTCTTGCTCGCGCTGGGTGGTCTCATGCGGCACGGGAAGGCCGATATTCTTGGCCAATTCTTCCACCGCCTCGGGGAAATTCAGCCCCTGATGCTCCATCACGAAGCTGATCGCGCTGCCATGCGCGCCGCAGCCGAAGCAGTGGTAGAACTGCTTGGCCGGGCTGACGCTGAAGGAGGGGGTTTTTTCGTTATGGAACGGGCAGCAGGCGACGTAGTTCGCTCCGGCCTTTTTAAGCGGGACATAGCGCTCCACCACGTCCACGATATCGAGACGATTCAGCAATTCCTGGATGAAGGATTGCGGGATCATTAGACGGAAATATAGCCGCTATGCGCGCGAATGTAAGGCGCCGCTTAGCCGGTCAGGCGAGCTTTGACCAGCCCGGACACGCGGCCCATGTCAGCGCGGCCAGCCAGCTTGGGTTTAAGCACCGCCATGAGCTTGCCCATATCAGCCGGGCCTTGGGCGCCGGTTTGGGCGATGGCTTCTGCGACGATCGCCTCGATTTCCGCCTCGCCCATCTGCGCCGGCATGTAGGCGAGCAGCACTTCTACTTCGGCTTGCTCGATCGCGACCAGATCCGGCCGTGCGCCTTTTTCGAACTGAACGATGGATTCTCGACGCTGTTTGAGCAGTTTTTCGATCACCGTCAGCACTTGGGCGTCGTCCAGGATGATGCGCTCGTCCACTTCGCGCTGTTTGATGGCCGCCAAAAGCATGCGGATGGTGGATAGCCGCGCAGCAGCCTTGTCGCGCATGGCTTGTTTCATGTCTTCGGTAATTTTTTCTCTGAGGCTCATATTTGAAATCGCGCTGGTGACAGGGCCGGGTTTTGTTTTAACCTTTTGTTTTTATTTGATTATTAATAAAACACAGGGGGAATATAAACCCGATCATAGCATCGGCCGAATTGATTTGAAACTAAGGCTTAAGGCATGGAAATTGCCTCCGTTAATACGTAGATAGTCCGGATTATTATTTTCTGTTTGGCGCAAACTATAAACATAACATGTTGAATCAATTAAATTCTGGCTTAAGACTCAAACTGGTGTTGCTGGTGGTGGTGGGGATCGTGTTTGCCTTCACCGTGATTGTCGCTTTCCGCGTACATACCGAGAAACAGCGCATCACCGAGGAAATGCGCCGCTCCGGCCAGGAGCGCGCCGCGATGGTCGCGGAGGCAGTGGCCAATCTGTTGGTCGGCTATGATTACAGCAATATGGAATCGCTCGCCGAACGCATCGTGCAGCAGCAAGACATGCAGCACGTGATTATCCGCAACCGTGACGGCAAGGTGATGGTGTCGCGCAATAAGCCCAGCCTGCCCGACCAGGCGACCTTGTCATTCGAATCCCCGGTGATTTTCTCGTCGGAGCCAATCGGCCAAGTCGATTTGCAAATCTCGCTCGCGCGCATGGAGGCGGAAATCTATCGTACCTACCGCGATGTGATCCTGGAGCAAACGTTTTTTGGCCTTTTTCTCGGCTTGTTGATTTATTTTGGCGCCTCGCGCGTGATCGTTAAACCGATTACCCTCATTAGCGAGCACATGAAAAATATTCTCGACAGCAATGATGCATCGTTGCCCGAGGAACTGGACATGCGCAGCGGCGACGAGATCGGGTATCTGGCGAGTATTTTCAACAACCTGAATCAAAAAGTGTTTGAAGCCCAGCAACGTTTGCGCGAAAAAATCGATCTCGCCGGCAGCGCACTGATGAAAACCAACGAGCAACTGCAACAACGCTCGCAGGAACTGGAAAACCGCACCCAGGATCTGGAAAAAGCCCTGACTCTGCTGGAGAAACTGGCGGTCACCGATAGCCTGACCGATCTGAGAAACCGGCGCTATTTCGACGACAATCTGGCGGCCACGTTTGCGCGCGCGCAACGCTTTAACGAACCGATTTGCCTGATCCTGCTCGACGTGGATTTTTTCAAGCAGATCAACGATACCTACGGCCATGCCGCCGGCGACACCGTGCTGCAAACCCTGGCGCGCGCCTTCAAATCTCGCACCCGCGAGACGGACATCTCGGCGCGCCTCGGCGGCGATGAATTCGCCTTCCTGCTGTATCGCACGCAGCGCGAAGAGGGCATTCTGTTCGGAACCTCGCTCCTGGCCATGCTGCGCGGGATGCCTTTCACGTTTCATGATCATGAAGTGACCGTCAGCTTATCCATTGGCATAGCGTGCAATCGTGACGACATCCACAGCATCGAGGCGCTTTACGGCGCGGCCGACGAAGCGCTGTATGAAGCGAAACGCCGCGGCCGCGGCCAAGTGGTCGCCCACCCATTCGATACCCAACCACATGCGAAGCTCAAATCGATCTAATCCAAAAAAGGAAATCATATGAAACGCTTGCTCGCACGAAGCTTGATTTGTCTTACCGCCCTGGGGCTGCCGGCCCTCCCCGCGCGCGCCGCACCGCCAATCGCCGACGAACTCTACCTGGGCTCCGTCGCAATGGATGTGCCGGCGGCGATGGTGCAGCGGCTCACCCCATTGACTGCTTATTTGACCAAGAAAACCGGTATCAAAATTTCGTTTCGAGCTTCGCCCAACCTCGGCTCGGCGGTGAATGAACTGGGCAAGGATTTCACCCAAGTCGCCTATCTCACCCCAGTGGCTTTCGTCGAGGCGCATGACAAATACCGGGCCCGCGCGCTGGTCTCGCCCCTCACCCATGGCAAGGACACATTCAATCTGGTGGTCGCGGTGCGCCAAGATAGCCCGTTTCAAACCATGACGGACCTTAAGGGCAAGTCATTTGCATTGGGTGATGAAAAGGCGCTGCTGCAACGCGCGGTGGTGGTGGGCGGCGGGGTGAAGCTGGAAGAATTCTCCAAATACAGCTTCCTGAAGCACTACGACAATATCGCCAAGGCGGTGCTCAACAAGGATTTCGACGCCGGCATTCTGAAGGACACGAGTTTCGAAAAATTTGCGCCGCAGGGTCTGCGCAAGATTTACACCTCGCCGCCGCTCTCGTCTTATCTGTTCGCGGTAAGCGAGCGTCTGCCGGCGGAAACGGTGAAAAAACTGCGCGCCGCCTTCCTCGAACTCAAAGCCGATACGCCGGAAGGAAAAGCCATTCTAAAAGAATTGGACCCCGCCTATGACGGCTTCGTGTTGGCGGAAGATAATGACTACGACACGATCCGCAAGCTGATCGCGCCGTTCCAAGCGCCTGCCGCCAAATAAAACGCACTAAATAAAACGCCCCGGAGGGTAAAACCCATCCGGGGCGTTTTGCATTGATGCTGAAGCTTTTAGTACAGCTTGGGCGGCAGGGTCTGGCTGCGGATGCGCTTGTAGTGGCGCTTTACCGCGGCGGCCAGCTTGCGCTTGCGCTCCGAAGTGGGCTTCTCATAAAACTCGCGAGCGCGCAGCTCGGTCAAGAGGCCGGTCTTTTCAATGGTGCGCTTGAAGCGGCGCAAGGCCACGTCAAACGGCTCATTTTCCTTCACGCGAACGATCGCCATGCAACAACCCCTATCTGAAAAATCGCTGTCAAAATCAGAAAAGCGCGCATTCTACCAGCAAAACCAAGTTTTTCCAAGACCAGCCAAGGTTTTGGGCTAAAATCCCGCCCCATGTTAGTTCTGGGCATCGAAACCTCCTGCGACGAGACCGGTATCGCGCTCTACGACACCGAAAGCGGCCTGCTCTCCCACGCGCTGTATTCTCAAGTCCACATGCATGAAGAATACGGCGGCGTCGTGCCCGAGCTGGCCTCGCGCGACCACATCCGGCGCGTATTGCCCTTGACCCGGCAAGTATTGGATCAAGCCGGCCTGCAATTGGCCGACCTCTCCGCCATCGCCTATACCGAAGGCCCGGGGCTGGCCGGGGCCTTGTTAGTAGGCGCTTCCATCGCCGCCAGCCTGGGTTTTGCACTGAAGCTTCCAATCGTCGGCGTGCACCATCTGGAAGGGCACTTGCTCGCGCCCTTGCTCGAACCCGACCCGCCGGCTTTTCCCTTCGTCGCGCTCTTGGTCTCCGGCGGCCATACGCAATTGATGCGCGTGGATGGCGTGGGCCAATATCAACTCCTGGGCGAAACCTTGGACGACGCCGCCGGTGAAGCCTTCGATAAAAGCGCGAAATTAATGGGCTTGGGCTATCCCGGCGGCCCGGCGCTGGCTCGGTTGGCCCAAACCGGCCAGATCGGGCACTACAAACTGCCGCGACCGATGCTGGCCAGCGGCGATCTGAATTTCAGCTTCAGCGGCTTGAAAACTGCTGTGATGCTCGTGGCGAAGCAAGCTGCTGTGAACCACGCCAACCTAGCCGCCGAGGTGCAGGAAGCCATCGCCGACGTGCTGGCCGCGAAAGCTATCGCCGCCTTGAAACAAACCGGCCTGACCCGCCTCGTCGTCGCCGGCGGCGTCGGCGCCAATGCACGGCTGCGCGAACGCTTAAGCCAAGCCATGCCACCGGGCGCGGCTGTGTATTACCCGAAACTGGAATTTTGCACCGACAACGGCGCCATGATCGCCTTCGCCGGCGCGATGCGGCTCCAGCATGCGGATGCGCGCTACGGCTTTAGCGTGAAGCCACGCTGGGATTTGGCGCAACTGGAAGCGCCTTAATACAAATCGTCACGGCTTGCCGTGCAGGGTATTCACCCACCTGCCCAGCGTCTCGCTGCCCGTCAGTTGGACCAGCATTTCCGGGTAAAACATCACTGCATACAGCGCCAAGAGCAGCACGATCAGCAGCAAATGCCCGAAGATGCTTTCGGGCCGCAGAAAGCCCCAGTATTTCATCGCCAGGAACATGACGTCCTTTTTGTGCTCGGTCATCTGCCGGTAGCGGCGCAGCAGGGTCGCGGCCATATAGGCCAGATAGCCCGCGGCGAGCGAGATGAACACGATGCGGAAAATGCCGAACAGATCGACCGTGCCGGCCGAATAGCGATGGTACATGAGCGACACGCCGCCCATCAGAAACGAGGCGCCCACCGCGATCAGAATATTCAAGAACAAGCGCCGCCGCTCGCGTGCGATGTCTTGTTGGCGCTGGACAAAAAACGAATCCACCTCGTGCTTGAAATACTCCACTTTTTCCTGCACCAGCGCGGTGATTTCCTGCTTCATCACATGCACCCGTTCGTCGATAGTCGCGCCCAGCTTGTCCGCCGCGTAATCGACCAATTCCTTCACATCGCTCTTGGTGAACTGGCGCTGGCTGTGCAGCTCATCGGATATTTTGTCGAGTTTGGCGTCGATTTGCTGGCTGGTGCTCTCGACTACTTCGCGCAGCTCCGTGCTGGCATGTTCGATGCCGTCGCGCACGACGCCATTGAGCTTGTCGGCGGCGCGATCGATCGCGCTCTCCGAGACTTTCACCAAGCTCTCGCGCGCGTAATCCATTTCTTTTTGAAACCAGGCCATGTCTTTCACTCCTGTGCTTTCTTAAAGCCGCTTTCCTTGCCTTGCAGCAGTTTCTGGATATTCGCCCGATGGCGCCAAATCAGCAAGGCGGAGAGCACGATCACCGTCCCGACATAAATTTTGCTTAGGAAAAAATTTGCATACAAGGGCGCGAGCAGGGACGCCAGCAAGGCGGATAAGGATGAATAGCGGCTCAAGGCAAAAGTCAGCAGCCAAGTCGCCACGACGGCCAGCCCCAGCCAAACATGGAGCGCAAGCAAGATGCCGGCGGCGGTGGCCACGCCCTTGCCGCCCTTGAAGCCGAAGAACACCGGGTAGATATGGCCGATGAACACGGCCAAGGCGCTAGCGGCAATGCCGAGATCGCCCGCCCCCCAACCCGGCGCTAATTGCTGCGCCAGGAACACCGCGCACCAGCCCTTCGCGCCATCGCCGAGCAAAGTCAACACAGCGGCGGCTTTTTTGCCGCTGCGCATGACATTGGTCGCGCCCGGATTGCCGGAGCCATAAGAGCGCGGATCGGGCAGCCCGAACGCGCGGCTCACCAGCACCGCGAAAGAAAGCGATCCGATCAAATACGCCAGAATGATTAACGCTATCGTGCCCATGAGAAAAGCCTTAAAATTGCCGCTCTTTTCATTCTACGCAAAAATCCCCGTGGACGTTATCTTCCTGCACGAATACAAATTGGAATTGGTGATCGGTATCTATGAATGGGAACGTCATTTGCCGCAGACGATTCAACTCGATATCGAGATCGGCCTGCCCGCCGGCCGCGCGGGCGAAACCGACCGCGTGGAAGACACCATCGACTACGGCAAAGTGGTGCAAGCCATCGAAGCCAGCGTGAAGCAAAAACATTTCGATCTCTTGGAAGCGCTGGCCGAACATGTCGCGCAGCTCATTCGCACCGATTTCAAATCGCCCTGGGTGCGCATCAGCCTCACCAAACTCGGCATGCTGCGCCATATCAAGCGCGTGGGGCTCACCATCGAGCGGGGCAGCAAACCCTGACGCCCGGCATCGCCTGGATGGCGGCGGCGATTCTGCTCCTTGCGTATTTCATTCTGCCGGCAAGGATGCCGGCGTTACAATTCACCCTCGCGGATGATGCCGCGTATGCAACTGCTTGAGCCGCTCGCGCGCGACGTGGGTATAAATCTGCGTGGTGGAAATATCGGCGTGGCCGAGCAGCATTTGCACCACGCGCAGATCGGCGCCGTGGTTGAGCAAATGCGTGGCGAACGCATGGCGCAGGGTGTGCGGCGAAAGCGGTTTGCCGATCCCGGCATGCCGCGCGTGGCGCTTGATGAGATGCCAGAACATTTGGCGCGTCATGGCGGCGCCGCGCCCGGTGACGAACAAAGCGCCGGTTTGTTTACCCTTCAACAATTCTGCACGCGCGCCAGCCAAATAACGCTTCACCCAATCCAGCGCCTCTTCTCCCAAGGGTACCAAACGTTCCTTCGAACCTTTGCCCATGACGCGCACCACGCCCACATCCTGGCTGACTTCGGATATTTTCAGATTCACTAATTCGGAGACGCGCAAACCGCTGGCGTAGAGCGTTTCGATCATCGCCCGGTCGCGCACGCCCAACGCGGAATCGAGATTCGGCGCCTTGATCAATGACTCGACCTCGGCTTCGGACAAGCTTTTGGGCAGACCGCGCGGCAACTTTGGCCGCTCGATTTGCAGCGAAGGATCGGCCTGAAGTTTGCCTTGGCGCAGCGCGTACTGATAGAAGCGCCGCACGCTGGAGAGCAGCCGTCCGGTGCTGCTGGCTTTCATCTGCGGCGCATGCTGGGCCAGGAAATCCAGCAAATCGGCATGGGTCGCGCTGTATAAAGATTTACCCCGTGGCGCTAGCCAAGCGGCCAGTTTCGCCACATCGCGCCGATAACTGAGCAGGGTGTTTTTGGCGAGTCCTTCTTCCAGCCACAAGGCATCGCTGAATTCATCGAGCACGGCCTGAATGGCGTCGCTTTCAGTCGGCATGGACGTAGGGGTCGGGCATGCCCGACCCGCGACTCTCCACATTTTCTGGATGACGCATTCGGGCGAGGCATGCCTCGCCCCTACCCTGGCCGTTAGCGCTGGTAACCCTCATGGCGTAGCAGCCAATCCTTGATCGCCAGCGGCGCGCCACTGGCATGATGCATGAATCCACCGGCGCCGTTTTTAGCCACCACGCGATGGCAGGGAATGATGAGGGGAAGGGGATTGGAGCCGCACGCCTGCCCCACGGCGCGCGGGCTGGAGACCAGCTGTCGCGCAAGCTCGCCATAAGTCGTGGCTTGGCCGCGCGGAATGGCGAGCAGGGCTTGCCACACTTTCATTTGATGCGGGGTGGGAGATTGCCGCAGCGGCAAATCAAACTGGAAATCGGGGTCGTGCAAATAGGCTTCAATTTGCTCGCAGACTTGGCGCGTCAGTGCATCGCTGGGCGCCAGCGTGGCTTCATCGCGCGGCAAAAAATCGATTCCTGCCAGCTTGCCGGCTTCCGCACGGATGCCCAGCACCGCGAATGGCGTCAGGTATTTCGCAGCATAGCGGCAGGCAGGTTTCATTTTTTGCGCTTGACCGGTTTCGCGGGCGGGGCCTTTTTCGCCGGCTCTTTTTGCGAAATCGCGCTACGGTAAAATTGCATGGCGTCGTCCTTGAATCCGGCGCGTTCCAGCGCGGCCACGGCGCGCTGCAACGCTTGCGTCGCCAACAGATCAGGCGCGCGCAGATCGCTCTTCAACACCGCTTGCGCGTAATAATCCGCCGCACCGATGGCGTCTTGGCGCGCTTCCAATACCCGGCCAGCGCTGAAATACAGCTTGCGCGCCGCCGGCTCCGGCAGGCCATCGGCAGCCCGCGCGATGAGCCGCTCCAACTGCGGAGCGGAAACCTTGCCGCCCCATGGCGCAGCATTGAATAGCCTCACCGCCGCCTCATCCAATTGCGCATTCAGCAGCGCCGCATAGAGCCGGCTGAGCGCGGTCTCGCGCACGCCGATGCCAGCGCCTTGCTGTGCGACATAAGCAAAGAGCGAACGCGCACCGGGCGCATCGCTGGTCTCGGCGCGCAAGGCCAGCTCCAGCCATGACGCATCATCGCCTTGCAATAACTGCGCGCGATTGCCCAGGCTTTGCGCTTCTTTCAGATAGGCGCGCCACAATTGCGCTTCCATCTGCTCGACCGCGTCGGGGAGACTCAACAATTGCTCCAACGCGCCGATCTGCAGCCGATTGTCTTTCAACATTTCAGCGCCATCGGCGATGAGGGCGGCATAGGCCGTGACGGCCGGCTGTTTTTGCAGCGCCGCGCGCGCCTGGGCGATGGCCGCATCCGGCGCGATCAAACCGGCCTTCATTTGCAGCGCCAGGGTCGCGGGGCTCGCGGGATCGAGCTCGGCCAGCCAAGTCATGGCTTCGGTCGCACGCGCTTCACGCAGTAGCCCTTGGGCGAATTCCGCCGCCACTTCCTTCGGCAGCGGTTGAAAATCCTGTTGATAACGCAGCATGGCGCGGTAGGCTTCATCGGCCTTGTGTTCGATCAGATAGGAGCGGATCACCAAGCGCCGCGCCCATTGATGATCGGCGGGGTTGAGCTCGAATTGCCAAATCAGCCGCGCCAGCAAAGCGCGCGCCGCAACACCTTGATGCAGTTCAAGGTGCGCCCACGCGGCGTGGCCGAGGGATTTTTGTTGAAATTCACGCGGCGCATTTTGGGGATAGCGCTTTGCGCGCTCGATGATCTCAGCCGGACGATGCGTATCGGAGAGCAACGTCAAGCGCAGCGATTCCCAATCGTACCAGCCCGCCACCTCGGGTTTTTCCGGCTGGTCGCGCACCGCCCGCTCGTACGCCAATTGCGGCGCGCCGGCTTGATACATCTGTTGCGCAACCAGCAAAGAATCCGCTGCGGAGGCCGCGAAGGCGAGGAAGATCAGACTGAATAAAACCGTGGCGCGCATGGCGCTATTCTACCCGCCCAAAAACAAAACGGGCGACACCTGGTCGCCCGTTTTACATTGCGGTAAGGATAGTTTACTGCGCGGCAACTTCCTTGCGCGCGCTGAGTTTTTCCTTGATGCGCGCCGATTTGCCGGAGCGTTGACGCAAATAGTAGAGCTTGGCGCGGGCCACGGCGCCCTTGCGCTTCACTTCGATGCTGGCGACCAGGGGGGAATAAGTTTGGAAAGTACGCTCCACGACTTCGCCGGATGAAATTTTACGCACCATGAACGCGGAATTCAGGCCACGGTTGCGTTTGGCGATGACGACACCTTCGAACGCCTGCAAGCGCTCACGGGTACCCTCTTTCACTTTCACTTGCACCACGACGGTATCGCCCGGCGCGAAAGTGGGGATAGTCTTGCCCAGGCGGGCGATTTCTTCGTTTTCAAGCTGTTGAATCAGGTTCATGGTGACACTCCTATTTCCGTCGTACCGTATCGAAACGGCTCAATCAAATTCTTGCTCGCGTTTCACTTCTTCCAACAAGCGCGCTTCCTCTTTGGACAGCGTGCGATGTTCCAACAACGCCGGGCGCCGTGCCCAGGTTCGCGTCAGCGCTTGTTTTAAGCGCCACTTGCGAATTTCTTCATGGTGCCCCGACATCAACACCGGCGGCACCGGCATGCCTTCATACACTTCAGGCCGCGTATAGTGCGGCGTATCGAGCAAGCCGTTTACAAACGAATCTTCGACCGCCGAATCCGCATCACCCAAGGCGCCGGGCAGATGGCGCACGATCGCATCGATCACCACCATCGCCGCCAATTCACCGCCTGACAGCACATAATCGCCGATGGAGAGTTCGCTATCCACCTGACGCTGAATCAATCGTTCGTCCACACCCTCGTAGCGCCCCGCCAAAAAAACCAATCCTGGCTCAGCGGTCAATTCCATCACCACCTCGTGGTTCAGGGTTCGGCCTTGCGGCGAAAGGTATATCACTTTCGGCCTGGCGACACCGGTTTGGCGCTGCGCGGCTTTGGCCGCTTCAATCGCTTTTTCCAGCGGTTCCGCCAGCATCACCATCCCAGGACCACCCCCATACGGCCGGTCGTCCACGGTACGGTAGTTATCCGTCGTGAAATCGCGCGGATTCCACGTTTGCAATTCATACAGCCCTTGTTCCAGTGCGCGGCCGGTAATACCTTGCTGCGCCACGGCGTCGAACATGGGCGGGAACAGGGTCACGACATCGAAGCGCGGTTTAATAATCCGCTCCCCAGTCCACTTTGATCGTACCGCCCTGCAGATCCACATCCAGGATCACTTGGCGCACGAAAGGGATCAAGCGTTCCCGTTCCCCGCTGACCACCAGCACATCATTCGCACCGGTTTCCAACAAATTCTTGACTGTCCCGAAGCTCAGGCCCTCGGTATTCAGCACCGTCAGGCCGATCAAATCAGTCCAATAATATTCATCGCGGCGTGTTTTTGGCAGTTCGCTGCGAGGAACGGCTACTTCCATTCCGCGCAAACTCAATGCCGCCTCGCGATCTTCAAACCCTTTGAGCTTGGCCACTACCTCGGCGCCCTGCGCTCTAGCTTCGAGCACCTCATAGGTTTGAAAGCTGCCATGCTTGCCCAGCCACCATATTGGGTAACCGGCCAGTCCCGTGTTCGTTTCGGTATAGGGATGAACCTTGATCCAACCCTGAATACCGAACGGGGCGGAAACATGCCCCATCGTAAGCAATTGCTTAGGCTGCAGCGGCGTTGGCTCGCTTAAGCAGTCTGGCAACCGTCTCGGAAAGCTGCGCGCCCTGGCCCTGCCAGAAAGCAACGCGGTCTTTGGCGAGACGCAACGCTTCGACGCCTTCGGGCGCCTTCGGATTATAGAAACCCACGCGCTCGATAAAATTGCCATCGCGGCGGCTACGTGAATCCGTCACCACCACGCTATAAAAGGGGCGCTTCTTTGCGCCGCCGCGTGCAAGTCGAATGACTACCATGATTATTTGCCCAATTGGAATGCGGAAAAGCGCGGGATTTTACTGGAAATTCCATTGCTAAGCAAGCCAAAAGCCGGGATCAGGGCTTCCCATGCACAATTTCCATGCTATTTTAAAAATGCAATAACAATCAGTATGTTGTGTTTTATCGAGCGGGGCAGGTAGGCCTAAAATTTTACCAAAATCTGCCGATATTCAAGCTATTCGCTCATTAGCCCGCCAACGCGAACAGTTTAAATAGGGATATGCCATGTTTTCTATAGTCCACCACTGGTTCCTTAGCCTCAGTATCCGCTGGAAGCTGCAATTGGGATTTTTTACCGTCACCATGTTCACCACCCTCTACAACCGCTGGATTGCCTCCAATGAGTTGCAGAAGATGATTCAGATCGCGGAACGGGGGGGCGTGAGCGCATCGGTCGCCAAGCAGTTGCACGATGACTACACGGCATTTCTTTATAACTCGATCTGGGAATCCGGCATCGAGTTTGCGCTGCAATTCCTATTGATCGGCATTCTCGCCAGCCTGTTTGTCAAACCGATTCAAACGCTCTGCACCGCGCTCAAGGCGGTGGAGCAAGGCGACTTGACGCAAGAAGTGCCGAATCGCTCGCTCGACGAAATGGGCCTGCTCGAGCGCAGCTTCAACAACGTGCTGGCGAAGCTGAATAACATCCTGCGCAACATCGAAAGCAGCGGCCGGCAAATGAGCCAGTCGGTGCATCAAATTTCAGCGATTTCACGCGAGATAAGCGAGATCGGCAAGAACGAGCATAAGCGCTCGGAAGAAGTCTCCGCCGCGACCGACCGTCTATATCAAATCTCGGAATCGGCGCAGCAATTGGCCGATCAGGCTCAAGCGAATTCGCAGCGCACCGAACAGCACGCGCGCGATGGTTTGGCGACGGTGCAAACCAATATCGGAGAAATGCAGCGCACGGTGCAAGAGGTCAACCGCGCCGAAGCAGAAATCGGCCAGCTCGGCGCGGCGGCGCAACAGATCCATACCATCATCGACGCGATTCACAATATCGCCGGACAAACCAACCTGCTGGCGCTCAATGCCGCGATCGAAGCAGCCCGCGCCGGCGAGGCGGGACGGGGATTTGCCGTAGTCGCGGACGAGGTGCGCAATTTGGCGGTGCGCACCACGGCCGCAACCGGCGAAATTACCCAAATCATCGGCACCCTCAACGACAAAATCACCCAAGTCACCGGCACCATGAACCAAGTGGTTCAGGCAAGCCACGCCAACCAGGCGCGCGCCCAGGAGGCGGCCGCGGTTTTTGAACTCATGGCGGGCGAGGTAACCCAGACCGCCGCCGTCAATCACGACATCTCGAAGGCAAGCCGGGAGCAAATTGAGCGGTTTGAACACCTGCGCGAAACTTTGGATAATTTATTCGTGACCCTGCAAGCGAACTCGGCCAAGGTCGAAGTCACCGCGAACATCGGTGACGATTTATATAAAGTGACGCACAGGCTCAATCAGCTCATGACCGGGTTCCGCTTCGAGCACATCGCCGAAGGTGCTGAGCGGCGCGAAAACGAGCAACGCAGCCACCCGCGCTTCGAGCAAAGCTTGCTGGTGCACGTGCTGCAAAATGAGGAAAAGTCGGATGGCATCTCCAGCGATTTAAGCCTCTCCGGCATGCAATTGCGCACGCATGAAAAGCTCAACCCGAAGCAAGCGGTGAAACTGGACATCCTCCTGCCGCAAGCAAACCGTGACGACTACGAAACACAACAACCGATGCGCATGCACGGACGGATAGCGCGCTATTGGAGTTCGGAAGACAATTACTATTACGGTATTAAATTCATCGATATCGCCGAAGCGGAAAGAGAAAAACTCAAGCGTTGTTTCGACTATTTCAACAAAAAAGCCGAATACGCTTAACTGAAAGCTTTGCGCCAATCGCTTTATAATGCAGCGCATCGCCGCGCCCGCTTGCCTTTGGTATAGTGGGGCCATGCCAGCAAACACACCGATCACCGCAATCCTGCTCGCCGGCGGCGCCGGCCGGCGCATGGGGGGCGAAGACAAAGGGCTGTTGAAGCTCAAGGACAAACCACTGGTGGAATGGGTATTGGCGCGCATTCAACCGCAAGTGGATGAAATCCTGATCAGCGCCAATCGCAATTTCGAAATCTATGTCACCTTCGGTTACCCGGTTTTGCCCGATAAAACCGAAGGCTTCGCCGGGCCCTTGGCCGGCATCGCGCGCGGCTTGCTCGATGCCAAGCACGAGCTCATTCTTTCAGTGCCATGTGATACCCCTTTCCTGCCGGACGATCTCGTGGCGCGCCTGCAAACCGCCCTGGAGCAAGGCAATGACGATATGGCCATACCGGTAGTGGGAGACAACCCGCAGTACGCGATTTGCCTGATGCGGCGCCGGGTCGGAGCCAATCTGGCGGTGTTTCTCGCCCAAGGCGGGCATCGGGTGCAGGAATGGCAAGCGGGGTTGAAATGCGCTCAGGTCGATTTCAGTGACGCGGCGCCGTTCTTCGTCAATCTCAACCGGCCGGAACAACTGGCCGCGCTTGAAGATCGCCTCAAGCGGGCCTAAGAGGCAACTCGCGCAGCGAGCCTAAGTCCCTCTCTCCCGTGTACGGGACTGCGGAAGGGTCGCTGCGCAGCAGCGGGGCACCCACCGGCGTACCCCTAGCGGGTGAAGAGTTAGGAGACTGCGGAAGGGTCGCCGCGTAGCGGCGGGGTACCAACCGGCGTCCCCCTTGCGGGGAGAGGGCTTCCGCCAAGCACTTCGTCCATCAACTCAATCCAATGCGCCACCGGTTTTTGCGCGCCGCTTTGCAGGTGCAGCAAGCAACCGATATTAGCCGTGACAATACGTTCCGGTTGATTTGTCTCTAGGGCAGTCACTTTATTTATTAGTAGCTGATGTGACAGTTCGGGCTGCAAAATCGAATAGGTCCCCGCCGCCCCACAGCATAAATGCCGGTCGGGAGCAGGCACGATTTCAAATCCCGCGCTCGTCAAAATCGCTTCCAGCACACCGTTGATCTTTTGGCCATGCTGCAAGGTGCAGGGTGTGTGCACGGCGAGTTTCGTGTTTGGCGTCACCGCTTTTGCCTTGGCCAGCAGCTTCTGCAAGGCTTCCTTTTCCGCCACCAGAACCTCGCTCACATCCCGCGCCATCCCTGACACACGCGCGGCGTTTGAAGCATAAGCCGGATCGTGCCGGAGATAATAGCCATACTCACGCACCGTGACGCCGCAACCGCTGGCGGTCATCACAATCGCTTCCGCGCCTTGATCCAAATACGGCGTCCACGCATCGATATTGCGCCGCATATAATCCAGCGCTTCGTCGTGCGCGTTGAGATGATAGGACAGCGCACCGCAGCAACCGGCCTCGGGCGCGACAATCAAACTAATGCCGAGCCGATCCAACACGCGCGCGGCCGCGCGATTGATTTGCGGCGACGTCAATGGCTGCACGCAGCCATCCAATACCAGCATCTTGCGTGCATGGCGCGCCGCCGGCCACGCCCCCGATTCGACCGGCGCAGGAACATTTTCCTTCAATGCGGCGGGCAGCCACGGCCGGAACAATTGGCCCAGCTTGAGCAGCGGCCCGAACAAGGCCGGGGCCGGCAACAAGGCGCGCAAGGCTTTGCGTTGCAGTTGCGCAAATAAGCTGCGGCCGGCTTTCTTTTCCGCAATGCCGCGCCCGATATCGATCAGCTTCCCATACTGCACGCCGGAGGGACAAGTGGTTTCGCAGGCGCGGCAAGTCAGGCATCGATCCAAGTGCAGCAAGGTCTTTCCAGTCACCGCGCCGCCTTCGAGCATTTGCTTGATCAGATAAATCCGGCCGCGCGGGCTATCCAGCTCGTTGCCTAATAGCTGATAGGTCGGACAGGTGGCCAGACAGAAGCCGCAATGCACGCACGAACGCAATATCCGGTCCGCTTCCCGGCCCTCAGGGGTGTCTTTGATAAAATCGGCAAGCTGCGTTTGCATGGTTAAAAGTCCGGATACATTCGGCCAAGGTTGAAGATACCATGCGGATCGAAGGCGTGCTTCATGCGCCGGTGCACGTCCATCAAAGGCTTGGGCAGCGGGTGAAACACCGGCTGCGGCTTGGTCGCGCCGCGGAACAGTATCCCCTGGCCATGCACCTGCTCCGCTGCCGCGCGCACCGCGCCCGCCTCGGCCTCGGTAAACACCCAACGCAGCGCCCCGCCCCATTCGATCAGTAGTTTTCCGGGCAAGTCGAGCGCAGCGGTGGAGGGAACCGGCAAGCGCCAGAGCGGCGCACTGCCACGGAAGAAATTCGCGCTTTGCTCACGAATGCCGCGCCAAAACTCTTCACCCGCCGCCAAGGCTTGGCCGCCGAGTTTGGCTTGTGCCGCTTGCACTGCCGTTTGCGCACCGGACAAGCGCAGCGTCAGCACATGATCGTGATAACACGTAGCGGAAATCGGCAGCGGCTCGCCCGCCCAGCGATTCATTTTCTGCAAAGCCTGCGCTTCATCGCACTCGAACTGCACCGTCGCCTCGGCCTTGGGCCGCGGCAACACTTTGAGCGACACTTCCAGAATCAATCCCAGCGTGCCCATTGAGCCCGCCATGAGGCGCGACACGTCATAGCCAGCCACATTCTTCATCACTTGGCCGCCGAAGCGCAATGCATCGGCCTTGCCGTCCATCATGTGCACGCCCAACACGAAATCGCGCACCGCGCCCAAGCTTGCCCGGCGCGGGCCGGACAGCCCGGCGGCGACGCAGCCGCCGAGCGTGGCGCGCGGACCGAAATGCGGCGGTTCGAACGGCAGCATCTGTCCCTGCGCGGCCAGCGCCGCTTCAATCTCCGCCAGCGGCGTGCCGGCGCGCGCGGTTAGCACCAGTTCCTCCGGCGCGTAATCCACGATGCCGGTGTAACGCGTCGTGTCGATCACCTCGCCCTTCGGTGCGCCGCCATAAAAATCTTTCGACCCCGACCCGCGGATGCGCACCGGCCGCCGGCGCGCGATGGCCTGCTTGATGGCTTCAGAAAATTGTTCACGCAGTTCGTTCATTTAAATTCAAACGCTTTCACCACGGAGGACGCGGAGGGCACGGAGTAAGTCAAAACCAGAATATTGGTTTCCTCCGTGTCCTCCGTGGTTCATCTTTTCAAAACCTCTCTATCCCCGGAAACTTCACCCGCCCCCGGTGCACATGCATCGCGCCATACTCCGCGCAACGATGCAAGGCCGGCACGGCTTTGCCGGGGTTGAGCAAACCTTGCTCATCCCACGCCGCTTTTACCGCATGGAACAGCGCTATTTCCTTCGGCTGAAATTGCACGCACATCAGGTCGATTTTCTCCACCCCTACCCCATGCTCGCCGGTGATGGCGCCGCCCACCTCGACCGAGAGTTCAAGAATCTTGGCGCCGAAGGCTTCGGCGCGCGCCATCTCACCCGGCTTGTTGGCATCGTACAAAATCAGCGGATGCAAATTGCCGTCGCCGGCATGGAATACATTCGCCACCTGCAAGCCATAGTGTTGGGAATAGTCGCGGATACGCGCCAGCACCTCCGCCAGGCGCTTGCGCGGAATGGTGCCGTCCATGCAGTAATAATCGGGCGAGAGCCGGCCCACGGCGGGAAAGGCGGCCTTGCGCCCGGCCCACAGCTTCAGGCGCTCGGGCTCGTCCTTGGCCGTGCGCAGACTGGTCGCGCCGCTGCTTTGCAAAATATCGTGCACGCGTTTGATCTCTTCCGACACTTCTTCGTTGGTGCCATCCAGCTCGCACAGTAAAATCGCCGCAGCGTCCAAGGGGTAGCCGGCATGCACAAAATCTTCCGCCGCTTGAATCGCCAGCCGATCCATCATCTCCAGCCCGGCGGGGATGATGCCGGCGGAAATGATCGCGGCCACGGCGGCGCCGGCCTTTTCGATATCGTCGAAACCGGCCATCAGCACTTGCGCCCGCTCCGGCTTGGGCAACAGCTTCACCGTCACCTCGGTAATCACCCCGAGCATGCCCTCCGAGCCGGTCATCAGCGCGAGCAAATCATAGCCCGCGCTATCCAGCGCGGTGGAGCCGAGTTCCAGTATTTCGCCTGCCATCGTCACCACGCGCAAGGCGAGAATGTTGTTCACGGTCAGACCATACTTCAGGCAATGCACGCCGCCGGAATTTTCCGCCACGTTGCCGCCGATGGAGCAAATGATCTGGCTCGAGGGATCGGGCGCGTAGTAAAGATTATGCGGGGCGGCGGCTTCGGAGATGGCGAGATTGCGCACCCCCGGCTGCACCCGCGCGGTGCGCGCCAGCGCATCGAGGTGCAGGATGCGCGAGAATTTGGCCAGCGACAGCAGCACGCCGTTTTCCAGCGGCAGCGCGCCGCCCGACAGTCCCGTACCGGAACCGCGCGCCACCACCGGCACGCCTGCCGCAAGACAGGCGCGCAGAATCTGTTGCACCTGCGCTTCGGTTTCCGGCAGCACGGTCAGCAGCGGCAGCTTGCGATACGCCGTCAGCGCGTCGGACTCGTAGGGCTTCTGATCCTCGGGATCAGTCAGCACCGATTCGGCAGGGAGGATGTCGCGCAGGCGTTTGAGGAGGCGGTCGAATTTCATGGGAAAAGCTTTCACCACGGAGTACACGGAGGAAAGAACAACTAAACTCCGCGTACTCTGTGTACTCCGTGGTTAAGGTCAGTTTGTCAGCCGATTGTACACCGCCGCCAGCGCCATCTCATCGCCCACATTGCCGGGGAAAATCACCACGGGAATATCCGGCAAGCGCGGATGATCCTTCGGCGTCAGCACCACGGAGCAGCCGGGGTGAATCTGGCCGGCGATGCGCGCGGCGGGAATCGCCAAGCCCAAGGACAGCATGTCGTTGGAGGTGATGCCGCCCTTGCTGATGATGAAGCCGATGGTCTTGGGCAGCGCGTGCACCACGCTCATCAGGAAGCCGGACACTTGCTCGCCGAAACGCAAGCGCGTCTGCCTGTCCGTGAACTGGCGCTCCACGCGCGAAGTGAATACCACCGGCGTCAGCCCTTGGGCATGCGCCGCTTCCACTTGGCCGATGACGTTCCCCAGCAATTCGGAAAGCTTTTCCGGCAGCAGATTCACGTCCACCTCCACCGCTGCCACACCCGGCTGCTTGAGCAGTTCGGTCAACTGCTCCGTGGTCTTTTTCACATGGGAGCCGGCCACGACCACGCCGGGATGTCCCTCTCTCACATACTCGCGCATGCGCTCCGCCGGAATCGGCTGCGGCGGCAGCTTGGCCAGCGCGGTGAGCAAACTCGCGGCGCTGCGGAACAGGAAGCGCTTGCCGTGCTCGGCGGCGCTCAGCAGTTCGTCGGCAAAACGGTTCAAATCATCCTGGTTCTCGGCGTCCACCACGCAACAGGTGTTGTCACTCAGGTTCATCAGCTTATCGAAACTGCCGGTTCGCATTTCCTCCAGCGGAAAGCGCACCACCTCGTCGGCCTGAATCCGCCCGCGTGTTTTTTCCTCGACGTACTTGGGCAGATAGCTGTGGCGGTAGCCGAACACCGAATCGCGCGCGAATTCGGTTTCATGCACCGGCGCCACCTTGTCGCCCGTGCGCAGGTAATGCGTGCCGTGCACCGTGACCCGCCCGCCCTCGAAGAAAGCCGGAATCAGGAAGTGCGCATCGAATGGCCCGAGTTCCTCGGCCATCACATCGGTTTCCACCGGGTAATGCCCGCGCAGGGTGGAATCGGAACGGGAGACGTACAAAACCGGCCGATCAAAACCGGCCAAGGCCTGTTTCAAATTGCGGCAAACCTCGCGCGTCACCGCCGCCGCCTCGGCCGCCCCCATGCCGCGCGTATTGGTCAGCACGAACATCAACGGTGAAGCGTCGTCCAGCCCGAGCTTGAGCGTGGCCACGTCCCAGCGCGTGAGCAGCAGACAGCCATGCACCGTCTGCGAGCCGGTGGGGTCGTCGTCGAGAACAATGATTTTTGGTTGCATTTTCACACCCTTTCACCGCAGAGGACGCGGAGGATGCGGAGGAAAAGCATATTAAGAATATTCTCTGCGTCCTCCGCGTCCTCTGCGGTTCAATCTTTATTACCCCAACAATTCCAGCGCCCGATCCGCCATCGCCTGCGCGTTCATGGCGTTGAAGTCAAACAATTGATTCGGGCTGGCCGTGGTTTCGCCGCGTTTCCAGCAGAATACATCGCGCGTCGGCACGGCGCTGCGCAGCATGAGCGGCTCCAGCATCGCGCCGGGGCCGCCGGTGACGCCGAGCAGCACATCGCCGTGGAACAGCTTATCGAATTGCGCGCGCGACATGAATTTCCCATCCGGTTCGGAGCAGGTATTCCACGCCACATCGCTGGGGCGATACAGGCGGCGCGGATTGACGATGGCGACGATGCGCACGCCCACCCCTTGCGCTTCCAGTTGCTGCGCCGCTTCGAATACCGGCAGCAGCACCATGTCGCCGGTGACGGCGAACACCACCTTATTGCGTCCGGCGGTTTCGCGCAGGACGATCGCGCCTTCCTCGATCGCCTGGCGCGCTTGTTTCAGCGTGGTGCGCACCGGCAGCGGCGTTTTGGATGCGGTAATCACGATGCCTTTGTTGGATTGGCCCAAGGCCCAATCGTAGGCGGCCTGAATCATGTTTGCATCGACCGGGAACAGCGGATACACATTGCCGTTGCGCATCATGGCGGCGAAATAGGCTTCAATCTCCGGGCGCTGATGCGTCCAGCCGTTGCGGCCCTGCTCCAGCGCGCCGGCGGTAAACAGCGTGATCGCGCTCGGCGTTTTGTGGCGCAACTCGGCCATGGCTTGCGTCACCGTTTGCCAGATCGGCAGGCCGTTGATGGCGAAGGATTCATACGAGGCCCACAGCGAGCGCCCGCCGAACAGCGCCACGCCCACCGCCAGGCCGGCGCACGCATCTTCATTCAGCGGCTCATACACCTGGCCGCCCGGCCCCTGGAAATACAAATCGTCCGCCGTGGGATGGCGAATGGTCAACGCTTTGTTGATGTTGGCCATGCTGGAGGCTTCGTTGCCATCGGCATTGGTTACGATGAAGCTTTTATCGCGCTTGCCAACGGCGGCGACGATTTCGCCGAAGGCGGTGGTCGGGACCTTATTCTCCTTGCCCGGCTCGAATTCGGTCAGCGGCAATTGGCCCAGATCCGGCAAGGGCCGTTCGAATTCGGTCACCACGGTTTTCGCGGCCGGGCCGCCGCCGGCATGGCGGAAATTTTCGCGCACCAGGCGCCAGGCGCGCGGCGGCAAGGCGCGGCGCTGCAGGCCGCTCTTCACGTCTTCGCTTTCCAAGGTGTGATGCGCGTACAAGTTGTGCGACTTGGCGCCGGTGGCATGCACGCCCGAGCCTTTCAATTGCTTGACGATGATCGCGGTCATCTCACCATTCAGCGCGTGCTCGGCAGCCACACTCGCCGCCTTGAGCAGGAAGCCGGTGAACGCCATGCGCCGCTCCCAGGAAAATTTCGTGCTGTCCACATATTCGCCGGGCTGATTCGCGTCGTCGAAATCCTTGGCATTGATCAGATACACATGCTGAAAGCCATGCGCGTGCCAGTAATCCAGCATGCGCTCGTTGTCCCAAGTGGAAACCATGGAGTGGTGCTCTTGCGAATAGCCGTTCCACAACAAAATCGGCAGGAAATTGGTGGCCTTGGGATACGCGGTATTGAAATGCTGGAACGCGCTCATGATGTAAGGCTCGCCCAGCCCGCCGTCGCCGATGGTCACCGGGAACAATTTATCCGGATAGAGCAAAGCGCCCGCCATGGCGAAGTGTTCGCCCTGGCCCAGCGGCCCGGCCGGTGCGAGCAGACCGGGGATCGCGCCCGACAGATGGCCGAGCAAACCATGCTTTTCGCGAAACCGAGCGCGCATGTCGGACACGGTTTTGATGCCCATTTCTTCCAGCGACGTATCCATGAACATCGCGCTGTAAAAGCCCGGCGCATGGTGCCCCACTTCGGTCACGATATTGGTGTGCCCCAGCATCACCATCGCGGCATAGGCTTCGGCCCCGGACGCAAAGCCGCCGGGATGGCCGGATGATTTAGCGGCGGTCACTTGCAGCGTGAGATAGCGCAAGGCATCGGCGGCGAGCAAGGTCTGATACACCGCTTTTTCATCGCTGGGGTCGGCAATCGCCGCGTTTGAAGCCGACAACACGGGCGCGTCGCCCAAGCGGTCGATATCGGGCAGGGATTCGGCAAAGTATTGGATGCCCTCGCAAAAAGCGGGGGTTTGATCGAGTTCGGATAAGGAAATGGGCTGATTCATGCTGTCCTCGCGTTTCTTAAAATTTCACTATATGAAATGGCTGTTCATGATTTAAAATCATAGCAAATCACTTGGGCAATTTCCAGGAAAAAATGTTTGCCCGTGGCAAGGCTGCAACGGGCGGTAAAAACCATCCCAGCCTGATCGATTAATACACATCCCTGTAGTACGCTACAGCAGCATAAAGCATGTTAATTTTGTCCGTTACAATGTATGTAAGCGTGGCCCCGCGCCGAAATTTGCGCAGCAGGAAATGTTGAAAACAGTGTTGGCCCAAGCGGGCCGCTAAAGAGGGAACATCATGACGACCTTGGAATTGAAACTGAATCTGCCCGACGAGTTGGCGCAGCGCGCGCAAAGCGCGGGGCTGCTTACGCCGGAGGCCATCGAAGGAATGCTGCGCGAGCAGTTGCGGCGGCAAGCCGGTGAGCAGTTGCGCGCTATGTGGGCACGTCGGCCGCAGGAAGAGCTCACGCCGGCAATCGAGCAGGAGATCGTCGAGGCAGTACGTGAGGTTCGCGCCGAGCAGCGCAAGAAATCCGGTAGTTGATGCGGCTGGTTCTGGATACGAATGTCGTGGTTGCCGGTTTGTTATGGCAGTGCGCGCCGCGTCGGTTGATCGATTTGGCAATCGATGACGAGACCGTCACACTCTACAGCAGCCCGGCGTTAATCGAGGAATTGGCGAATACCTTGGGCTATCAACGGTTCGTCAAGCGCATTGCGCTATTTGATACCAGTATCGCGGCGCTGGTGGCGCAATACGAGGCAATGGTGACTTTGGCTTCACCCACGCACACGCCGCGCGTCGTCACCAACGACCCCGACGACGATCATGTGATTGCTTGCGCCGTTGCGGCTAATGCAAAATTGATCATCTCGGACGATAAGCATTTGCTCTCGATTAAGTCCTATCAGAACATCCCTATCCTCGCGCCAGCGGATGCGCTTGGATTTATCGAGGCGAATAAGTAGCAGACGACAGTAAGCGTGACAACGCCCGCGACAGCGGGCGTGGGTGGATTTCTTAAAAATGTTGCAATGAAAGACTTGACCCCTTTGTTTTGGGTGGATTTCTTAAAAATGTTGCAATGAAAGACTTGACCCCTTTGTTTGTGTTGCAATGAAAGACTTGACCCCTTCGTTCTCACATGCCAGGAGAAACCCATCATGTCCTATGCACAGCTTACCTCACAAGAACGTTACGTGATCTATCATCTAAAGCTATTCAAACTCAGCCTGCGAGAAATAGCACGCCGGCTCAACCGACATCACACCACCATTAGCCGAGAGATTCAGCGCAATGGGCCAGAACAAGAAACAAGGGTAGGGTAGAGTAGAGAACAGGAACACCTCGTTCCTGCCCTCCCTCATCAAACCGTGCATGCGGTTTTCCCGCACACGGCTTTCCGATGTTCTTCACGCCAAGGCATGCGCCGATTTCCAGCCCGCTGCCGTGGGAACTTTGTATAGCCCATAGCGCCGATAAAGATCGACACTCGGGAACCGGCCTTCGCCGATTCCACGGTCTTTCACCTTATGACGCTTCATCAAGTGTGTGCGCATTCGTTGTTCCGCATGAGTCTTGACCTTTTCCATGACCAGATTCGAATTTCGATAATGGAAGTAGTTCACCCAGCCGTTCAGGCTGCGGTTTACATTTCCCACGATCTTATCCAAGGCGATGGGGGTCAGTTCCCGTCCCGTAAGCTGCGTCAGCTTGGCCTTGATTTTCATCAGCGACTTGTCCGCTGGGCAGACATGCGGGTACGGCTTGCCGGTGCGCCTTCCTCGGCTCATCCTGATTGCAAATCCTAAGAAGTTGAAGCTCGCTTGGGTGGCGTCCACGATCTGAGTTTTGGTCTCGTTAAGATTGAGACCAAGCCGATCCAGCACGTGGCGCACCACTTTCAGCGGTTCCTCTACATCTTTTCGGCACATCACGACAAAATCGTCCGCGTAGCGCACCAGGTGCGCTTGCAGTTTGCCTTTGAGGTTGTGCCGTTGCCATAGTCGATCCAGAAGATGCAGGT
>JACRIU010000001.1 GCA_016235775.1 Hydrogenophilales bacterium | reverse complement strand
CCGCCACCGGCATCAGCTTTTCGGTAAACGCTTGATCCGGCGCCTGCTCGCGCACCTCCATCACTTGCACCGCCAGGCGGCGCGGGGTGGCGAACCAGGAATAGCCCGACTCGGCATCGACCAACTGGCGCGCGTGCAGATCGAGCACGATTTTTTCGGCGAAGGCTTGGCCCAGCCGCGCCAGGGCTTTGGGCGGGAGTTCTTCGGTGAGAAGCTCGATGAGCAGTGTGTCTTTCATGGTTTCTTTCAAAACAGATTTAACCGCAGAGGACGCGGAGGACGCAGAGGAAAAACTTTGATAGCCTCTGCGTCCTCCGCGTCCTCTGCGGTTCAAGTATTTACGTTTTTAACATCGGAAAGCCCAACGCTTCCCGCGAGGTGTAGTAAGCCTGTGCCACCAGCCGCGCCAGTACGCGCACACGGCCAATGTAAGCGGCGCGTTCGGTGACCGAGATCGCGCCGCGTGCGTCGAGCAAATTGAATGCGTGCGAGCATTTCATCACTTGCTCGAAGCCGGGCAGGGCCAGGCCCGCTTCCATCAAGCGCTTGGCTTCCGACTCGAACATGTTGAATTGCTCGAACAGCCAATTCACATTGCTGTGCTCGAAGTTGTATTTGGATTGCTCGACTTCGTTCTGGTGATACACATCGCCGTAAGTCACGCCCGGCGTCCAGGTGAGATCGAACACGTTTTCCACGCCTTGCAGATACATGGCCAAACGCTCCAGGCCGTAGGTGATTTCACCCAGCACCGGCTTGCAGGCGAGCGAGCCGACTTCCTGAAAATAAGTAAACTGCGTCACTTCCATGCCATTCAGCCACACCTCCCAGCCCAAGCCCCAGGCGCCAAGGGAGGGCGATTCCCAATCATCCTCGACGAAACGGATATCGTGCACTTGGGTATCTATCCCTAGGGCGCGCAGCGAATCCAGATACAGTTCTTGAATGTTTGCAGGCGAAGGCTTCAACACGACTTGGAATTGATAGTAGTGCTGCAAACGGTTGGGGTTTTCGCCATAGCGGCCGTCCTTGGGCCGGCGCGAAGGTTGCACGTAAGCGGCCTGCCACGGCTCGGGGCCGAGTGCGCGCAAGAAGGTCGCGGTATGAAACGTACCCGCGCCCATTTCCATATCGTAGGGTTGCAGAATCACGCAGCCTTGTTTGGCCCAATACTGCTGCAGGGTGAGAATGATTTCCTGAAAGGTTTGCATGCGGGGCTTTCTAATTGGGGAAACGCGCGGCGAGGGCGCTAAAAACGCTTGATTTTACAGTGTTTGGCCTATGATAAAAAGACTGGATCGAGGCCGATTCCATTCGAACCGCATCGGCGATTATTGTGCTGATATACCATACCCGGATTACCTGAGGAGACACCATGACTATTGCTCGCGCATTTTTGTTTGCATTAGCCCTATTCGCCACACCCATCCACGCCGAATCGGACGCGCCCTGGGGCCAGGCAAAAGCCATCGAGAAGGAATACAGCAAGCAGAGAGTCGTCTATGACGTGACGGTGGATTCGGTACAGAAGCTCGACCGCATGCTCGACCGCGTGAGCTATTTGAGCCTGATCAATGGCGCCGACCCGTTCGAGAATAAAATCGTGATCGTGTTGCATGGCAACGAGATTCCATTTTTCGCCATCAGGAATCACGCCAAATACAAAGCGCTGATGCAGCGGGCGCAGAGTTTATCGCTGGACGGCATCATCGAATTTCGCATGTGCCACGTAGCGGCGCGCGGACACGGCTTGCAGCCGGAGGACATTCATGGCTTTGTGAGCATCGTGCCGATGGCCGATGCGGAGATCATCGAGTTGCAGCGGCAGGGTTTTGCCTACTTGCGCTGACGCCGGATGCGCGCGGCCGCCAACAGCATGAGCGCAAGCGTCAAGAATGCACCGTTGCCCCAGCGCACATAGGGTGTGCTGCCGGTCATGCCCTGCGCTTTGCCGTGCAGCGCGGCTTCATGAAACACCGGTGCTTGCGCGGTGATGCGCCCCTTCTCATCCACGATCGCGGTCATGCCGGTGTTGGTGGCGCGCAGCATGGTGCGCCCGGTTTCCAGCGCGCGCATTTGCGAGATTTGCAAGTGCTGGCGCGGCGCGATGGAGTCGCCGAACCAGGCATCGTTGCTCACGTTCGCGAGCAGGGTGGCCTCGGGCAACTGCCGAATGATTTCTTCGCCGAACACATCCTCGTAGCAGATATTCATCGCGACTTTCTGGCCGGCCACGGCCAGCGGCCTTTGCGCCGCTGATCCCCGCGCAAAGTCAGTCAAGGGAATTTGCATCATGTCGATGAACCAGCCGAACACGGGCTTCACCGGCACGAATTCGCCGAACGGCACCAGATGCTGCTTGCGGTACACCTGGGACGGCGCGCTGCCCACGCTCAGCACGCTGTTGTAATACACGCCGCGCTCGATGTCGCGCTCCGGCAGGCCGACGATGAGATCGCCGCCCTTGTCTCGCACGTGCCGCGCCAAATTTTCCAAATAGGCGGGCGGCACTTGGTCATAGAACAGCGGGACGGCGGTCTCGGGCAGGATGACCAGCCGGCTCGGGCTGCTCTGCACCAGATCGCGGTAAGTAATGAGCGTCGTCATCAGCCGGTCTTCGCGCCACTTCATGTCCTGCTCGATATTGCCTTGGAGCAAGCTGACCGTGACCGGGCTGCCGCTTGGCTGCGTCCAGGCGATGGCTTTCAGTCCCGCGCCCACACTCCACAACACCAGCAACGCAATGAGCGCCAATCCGGCTTGGCGGCGCTTGCCGCGCCACGCGTGGTACATCAATGCGCACAGCCCGGCGCTCAAGGCGAGCAACAGCGAGACGCCATACACGCCCAGCAGCGGCGCGTAGCCGGCAAGCGGGCTGGCCGGCGCTTGCGAATAGCCAATCGCCAGCCACGGGAAACCGGTGAACAGCCAGCCGCGCACCCATTCCATCAGCGCGAAACCGGCGGGTAGGAGGAGCAGCAGCCGGGTTGGCGCCCCCCCCTTGCACCACGCTTGCGCGTAGCCGACCAGCGCCGGGAACAGCGCGAAAAAAGCACAAAACAGCAGCGTGGCGAAGGCGGCGACCGGCATCGGCAGCATGCCGAAATCGTGCATGCTCACATACACCCACGACACCCCGGCGCCAAAAAATCCCAAGCCGAACGCGAAGCCGATGAGCGACGCGGCGTGGCGCGAACCGGCATGCAGCCACAAATGAAACAGCCAGGCCAGCGTCAGCGGCGGCAAGAGGTAGAAATAAAACGGCGCATAACCGATAACGGTTAATGCGCCGAGCAGGAAGGGAAGCGCGACGAGCTTGAGACGCCCGGCGCGCAGGATGATCGCGCTACTCTGGGTCAAGCGTTTCCTTGCAGCGGATTGATCATGTCGGCATTTTGCACGCGCTCGACCAGGAGCGAGTGCAGGCGCCGGCTGTCGGCGCGCAGGACTTGGAATTTCAGGCCTTCCAGGAAGACGCTCTCGCCGCGCTTGGGCAAGCGGCCGAATTGGCTGACGACCAAGCCGCCCACGGTATCGAAATCCTCGTCGCTGAATTGCGTGCCGAGCGCTTCATTGAAATCGGAAATTTCGGTCAACGCCTTGACGCGATAGCGTCCGTGGCGGTCGCGCAGGATGTTGTCTTCGGCTTCATCGAAATCGAATTCATCCTCGATTTCGCCCACGATCTGTTCCAGCACGTCCTCGATGGTGACCAGCCCCGCCACGCCGCCGTATTCATCCACCACGATGGCGATGTGATTGCGGTTGCTGCGAAATTCCTTGAGCAGCACATTGAGTCGCTTGGATTCGGGAATGAACACCGCCGGACGCAGCATGGCGCGCACGTTCACCTCTTCGCCGGCGTAATAGCGCAGCATGTCCTTGGCCAGCAGGATGCCGATCACGTCGTCGCGGTCTTTATCGGTCACGGGGAAGCGCGAGTGCGCGGTGGCGATGACGAAGGGCAGGAATTTTTCGGGCGGGTCGTTGATATCGACCACATCCATTTGCGCGCGCGGAATCATGATGTCGCGCACTTGGGATTCCGAGACTTGCAGCACGCCTTCGATCATGGCGAGCGCGTCGGCGTCCAGCAGATTCCGCTCGTAAGCGGAGTGCAGCAATTCGATGAGTTGTTCTCGATCTTCCGGTTCGCGCATCAACAGCGCGCCGAGCCGCTCGAGCCAACTCGGCTTGGTACTCGCATCATCCATATGCAACGGGTCCGCCTCCCTGGGGTAATCAATAAGGAATAACGGGCTTATTCCTTATTCATCACTTAATACGGATCAGGGTAACCGAGCTTAATGACGATTTCCGTCTCGCGCGCTTCCATCGCTTCTGCCTCGGCTTCGACCTCGTGTTCGAAGCCTTGCAAATGCAGGGCGCCATGCACGATCAGATGCGCATAATGCGCTTCGATCATTTTGCCTTGGTCTTGCGCCTCGCGCGCCACCACCGGCGCGCAAATGACTAAGTCGCCAAGCACCGGCGCGCCAGAATAAATAAAGCTTAGCACATTGGTTGCATAATCCTTGCCGCGATAGTCGCGGTTGAGGCTGCGGCCCTCGATCTCATCCACGAAACGCACGGTGATTTCGGCATTACTCGCCAGTGCGGCTTTGACCCATTTGCGCACTTGCGCGCGGGTGGGCAAGCCCGCCGCCTCGACCGCGTATTGCACGGCAAGGGAGAGCTTGGGCTTTGTTCGGGCGAGGCATGCCTCGCCCCTACTGGGCTTTGTTTTTTTCGTAGCGTTCGTAGGCATGAACAATGTGTTGCACCAGGGGATGACGCACCACGTCCTCGGCCAGGAAGTGGGTGAAGCCGATCCCCTTGACGTCTTTCAGCACCTCTTGCGTTTGCACCAAACCGCTCGTTTGGCCGCGCCCCAGGTCGATTTGCGTCACATCGCCGGTGATCACCGCCTTGGCGCCGAAACCGATGCGGGTGAGGAACATTTTCATTTGTTCCGGCGTGGTGTTTTGCGCTTCATCCAAAATAATGAACGACTGATTCAAGGTGCGGCCGCGCATATAAGCCAGCGGCGCAATTTCGATGGCGTTGCGATCGAACATTTTTGTAACTTTATCGAAGCCCATCAAGTCGTACAAGGCGTCATACAAGGGGCGCAAGTAGGGATCGACTTTTTGCGCCAGATCGCCGGGCAGAAAACCCAAACGCTCGCCCGCTTCGACCGCCGGCCGCACCAGCACGATGCGCTTTACCAAATCACGCTCCAGCGCATCCACCGCGCTCGCCACGGCGAGATAGGTCTTGCCGGTGCCGGCGGGCCCGATGCCGAAGGTGATGTCGAATTCCTGAATCTGGCGCAAGTAGCGGTTCTGGCGCGCGGTGCGCGCATGCAGATCGGCCTTGCGCGTCATCAGCACCGGCATCATATCGACGGCGCGCTCGCCGCCCACGGCAGGCAAATGCGCAATCTCCACCAAGCCGAGCTGCACGTCCTCCACGCTCAAGGCGCGCTGGGCGCGTTCGTAAAACTGCTTCAGCAATTCGGACGCATGCCGGGCGGGCGTGACCGCGCCCTCCACCCGGAAGTGCTCGCCCCGGCGCGCGATTTTCACCCCGAGCGCGGTTTCGATCTGGCGCAGGTTTTCGTCCAGCACGCCGCAGAGATTGGCGAGGCGCTTGTTGTCGACGGGGGTGAAGGAGATGTCCATTTATCTTTTTTTGGAACCACGAATGAACACGAATGAACACGAATGAACGTCAACACCTGGACACACCCAAAAGGAACAAGCAGTGGCACTTTGCAAGCTTGCACTTTTCAATGCCTTGGTTTTACATTGGTGTTTATTCGTGTTCATTCGTGGTTAATCTATCTTTTCGCCGTGCAAGCTGCGCGCCGAACCTTCAGTGATTCTTACATCAGCATAGTGATGCACCAAACGCGAGTGACCTTCAAAACTCACCACGCGATTGTTATCGGTGCGGCCGATCAATCGGCCCCCATCCCGGCTTGACACATTGTCCACCAATACGTGCTGCACGCTGCCGATCATGGCTTGGCTGATCGCCAGCGCCTGTTCTTCAATGCGCTGTTGCAAGCGGGTAAGGCGTGCCGCTTTCACCGCCTGCGGCGTGTCGTCGTGCAGGGACGCGGCTGGCGTGCCGGGGCGGGCGCTGTAAATGAAGCTGAAGCTGTTATCAAAGCCGACTTCATCGATCAATTTCATGGTCGCCTCGAAATCCGCCCCGGTCTCGCCGGGAAAGCCGACAATGAAATCGGAGGAGAGCGCCATATCCGGGCGCACCGCGCGCAGCCGGCGCACTTTGGCCTTGTATTCGAGCGCGGTATAGCCGCGTTTCATCGCCATCAATATGCGGTCTGAACCCGATTGCACCGGCAGGTGCAGATGCGATACCAGCTTGGGAATGCGCGCATAAGCCTCGATCAAGCGCTCGGAAAACTCCAGGGGGTGCGAGGTGGTGTAGCGGATGCGCTCGATGCCGGGAATCGCTGCCACATAGTCGAGCAGCAGGGCCAAGTCGGCGCTTTCTTCCTCATGCATTTGACCGCGATAGGCATTCACATTCTGCCCCAGCAGGGTGACTTCTTTCACGCCTTGCTCCGCGAGCTGCGCCACTTCCGCCAGCACATCGTCGAACGGGCGGGATACTTCCTCGCCGCGCGTGTAGGGCACGACGCAGAAGCTGCAATATTTTCCGCATCCTTCCATGATCGACACGAAAGCACTGGCGCCTGTCACTTGGGCCGGCGGCAGGTGGTCGAATTTTTCGATCTCGGGAAAGGAGATATCCACTTGCGCATGGCCGGTGCGGCGCCGCGCATCGATCAGATCCGGCAAGCGGTGCAAAGTCTGCGGGCCGAACACGACGTCAACGTATTTCGCACGCCTCACGATCGCCGCGCCCTCTTGGCTGGCGACGCAGCCGCCGACGCCGATCATCAAATCAGGATTGGTTTGCTTGAGGTGTTTCCAACGGCCGAGCGCATGAAACATTTTTTCCTGCGCCCGCTCGCGCACCGAACAACTATTGAACAGAATCAGGTCGGCCTCTTCGGGTTTTTCCGTGCGCTCGAAGCCTTGCGCCGCGTGCAGCACATCCGCCATTTTGTCCGAGTCGTACTCGTTCATCTGGCAGCCGAAGGTCTGGATGAAGAGTTTTTTGGCCACAGGGGGGTGCTTTGAAACTGCCGGGGAGCTACTGAGAAAGACGCGCGATTTCTTCCGGCGTCAAAATCCACAGCTTGATCACAAGGCCTTGCGGATCAAGCTTGAATAAAACCTTGCCGGATTTCGGCGCGGCATTGGGGAGCACGATGCGGTTGAACGTGTCGTATATCCGCCCGCCCGGCGCCAGGCGAAAGGTTCGGTCGTCGATGCGCACATAGGGATATTCCACGCCGCGCAATTCCGCTGGCTTCACATTGGGGGGGAAATTGCGTTCGGCGTGAGCCGGGGCGATCAGTAAAAAAAACACCGGCAGCAAAGCAAACAGGGTGTTCGTCAGCGTCCGCATGAGACCTCCCGAGGCAGAATCGGCCGCGCAAAGCGGCCGCATTCAATAAAATCCTGGTGGTGATAGGTGGACTTGAACCACCGACCCCAGCATTATGAGTGCTGTGCTCTAACCAACTGAGCTATATCACCAAGGGCGTGGATCATAGCCGAAAGCGCCCCTAGGCGTCAATGGCGGCGGATTAAAAAGTCAATAAAAAGAATTGCTTGGCGAGATTGGCATGTAACTCGCAAAGCGAGTCCGTGACCGTTAGGGCGTCGCCAAATTGGCCAGACTGTTGAGCCGGTTCAGTAGGCTGCTTTGCGAGGATTGCGCGGCTTCGCCTTGCAACAGCAAGCCGTTCAGGGTTTGGTCGGTTTTGTCCACGGATTGCACCAGGCTGACCAGTTGGCTGTACTGGCCATCGAATCCACTGGCGTCCAGGCTGATCCCCGAAGCCGATCCGGCTTGGCGGGCTTGCTCACTGCGCGCGGCGTCAGATAAGCGCGACACCTCGCGACCGGTCACTTTCGAGAGATCATGCGCCACTGCGGCAAACAAATCGGCGAAACCCGCGCCGTCGTTGGTGAAAATTTTAGTGACCGCGTCACGGTCTGCGCCCAGGGCAGTTTGGAATGCGTCCGTATCAAGCTGCAAATTCCCTGCCGCATCGGCCTTGATCCCGACCCCAGCCAGTCCGCCGAATGCGCCGGCGTTGCGATCGGCTTCTTCCAGCGCTTCGTTCACGCGAGCTTTGAGATTGCGCACCACCGGCGGAATCGATATATCTCCCGCACTGGGTTGCTTGAGTTGCGCTTGCAGTTCATTGAACGCGGCAAGGAAATTGCCGACCTTCTGCGCAATGACATTTTCCGGGTTATCGCCCACCGACACTTGCGCGCTGCCCACACTTTTCAACTTGAGCGTCACGCCATCAAGCGCATTGGCCACGGTGTTCGAACTCGCCTCTACCGTGACGCTATTGACCCTGACCTTGGCATCCCCCGCCGCGACCGTGCGCGTCACCGCTTGCGAGGTATTTTCCGGCGTGTAAACGAGATAACTCTCCAGCACATCATCGCCGGAGGCGCTCAGCGTGAAGCTGTTTTCCGCCCCGCTTTCCTCGGCAGAAAACCGCAACTGATAGCTATTGCCATCGAAAGTGACGGCGGCAATCACCCCCACATCCGCCGTATTGACCGCTGCGGCAATTCCATTCAGGGTGTTATTGCGCGCATCGATCGTAACTTGTTCCGCTTCGCGCGCATCATCTGCGGTAAATGTCGTGCCGCTGCTCACGCCGAATTGAACGCTGAGCGTGGTCTTCTCCCCGCTGCCGATCAAGGTATTTGGGCTGGCCTGGGACGAGGTGACGAGCGTTTGCGCGCTTGCAAGCTGCAACACGTCAACATCAAAAGAGCCGCTCACATTAGTGCTTGTGAGATGCGCGCTCACCACGGAAGGTTTGCTCGATGCCGCAACGTGCGTGCTAAATGCGCCGGGGCCGCTCAAATCGGATGCGGCCGATTGCAGCCGGTCAAACGCGGCACGAATCTGCCCATAGCCCGAGATCTGGGTGGTATAGCTCGTCTGGCGCAGTTCGACACGGCCCGTTTCCTGGCCATGAGCCAAGGACGCGGGTTTACCCGTATTCGAGTACTGAATCAGTTCGCTTGATTGTATGGCGGATACCGCCATCGCCTACTCCTTAAAAATATAAACAGCCTATCCATAAGGAGCCGACGCGGCAGAGAGCAGAAGCGAAGTGGGCGAACCCTCTCGCATAAACATGAACCACTACGTTCTCTGGTAATCCCGCTATCGTAGGTACTAGCCCCTTAGACCGGAAATTTTGCGTCCTTAGCCTTTCGACTAAGTTAACCCTTACAGATCACGATGTCAGTGTAGGCTGCATATGCTCGAAGTCAATGCCCATGCCTCACATAAAACGTAGGGGAATCCAGGGGATAGCTACGGCTTGGCAAGGGCTAAATCTTTAAACGTTGAACAGGAAATTCAGCACATCCCCATCCTTGACGACGTATTCCTTACCCTCCGAGCGCATCTTGCCCGCTTCCTTCGCGCCCTGCTCGCCCTTGCAGGCGATGAAGTCGTCGAAGCCAATGGTCTGCGCGCGAATGAAGCCGCGCTCGAAATCGGTGTGGATCACGCCGGCGGCTTGCGGCGCAGTGTCGCCTTTATGGATGGTCCAGGCGCGGACTTCCTTCACGCCGGCGGTGAAATAAGTCTGTAGGCCTAACAGATCATACGCTGCGCGGATCAGGCGATTCAGCCCCGGTTCTTCCATACCCATATCCGCCAGAAACAAGGCGATGTCTTCGTCGGATAAACTGGCGATCTCAGCTTCTATTTGCGCGCTGATCGCTACCACCGGCGCGTGTTCGGCTTGTGCGTAGGTTTGGACTTTAGCGAGAAAGGGGTTGTTTTCAAAGCCATGCTCGTCCACATTCGCCACATACATCGTGGGTTTGAGGGTGAGCAGGCACAAGGGCTTTAAGAGCGCCAACTGCTCTTCATCCAACTTCAGGCCCCGCACCGGTTTGGCTTGATTCAGCTGCGCCAACACCGGCTCCAGCACCGTCACCATTTTCGCCGCCTCTTTATCGCCGGAGCGCGCCGTTTTTTGGTAGCGATGCAGGGCTTTCTCCACACTGGAAAGATCGGCCAAGGCCAACTCGGTGTTGATGGTTTCGATATCTGAAATCGGATCGATCTTGCCCGCCACATGCACGATGTCGTCATTCTCGAAGCAGCGCACCACATGCGCGATGGCATCGGTCTCGCGGATATTGGCCAGGAATTGGTTGCCTAGTCCTTCGCCCTTGGATGCACCCGCCACTAAGCCCGCGATATCGACAAATTCGACGATGGCCGGCACCACTTTCTGTGGCTTCACGATTTCGCTTAACTGCGCCAGACGCCGATCCGGCACCTCGACGATCCCGACATTGGGCTCGATGGTGCAGAAGGGATAATTTTCCGCCGCGATGCCGGCCTTGGTCAGCGCGTTGAACAGGGTGGACTTGCCGACATTGGGCAAGCCGACGATACCGCATTTGAGACTCATAGTTTTCTCGATGAAGGGTAAGGAGTTAGGAGTGAGGTGTAGGCGCGGTCAAGGTTTCGCCGCCTTACATCTCACGCCTCACGCCTCACCGTTTTTTTTGGTGTGCAAGCGGTGCATCGCGCCCGCCATGTCGCCTGCCGCCAGTAAAGGCAGGATGCAAAAACTTTCATCCAGCGCGGTGCGAATCAATTGTTCTTCCGGCTGGCTCGGCCGATGCAGCACAAAATCGGCGACCGCATTTTTGTCGCCCGGATGGCCGATGCCGATGCGCAGCCGCCAAAAGTCGGGGCCGGAGTGCGCGATGATGTGTTTCAAGCCATTGTGGCCGCCCGCGCCGCCGCCGCGCTTCAAGCGCGCGCTGCCGGGTGGCAAGTCGAGCTCGTCGTGCACCACCAATATTTCTTCCGGCGCGATCTTGTAGAAGCCGGCCAAAGCTATCACCGCTTGGCCGCTGAGATTCATATAGGTTTGCGGCTCGATCAGCCACACTTCTTGCCCATGCAAATTCACGCGCGCCGCCAATCCATGAAACCGGCTCTCGGCATGCAAGCTCGCCCCGGCCTTGCGCGCGATTTCGTCCACGAACCAAAAGCCCACGTTGTGGCGGTGGCCGGCGTATTCGCGGCCGGGATTGCCGAGACCGGCGATGAGGCGGATGGGGGTCATGTACGAATTTAAAAATTCAAGTTGGAACCACGGATGAACACGGATGAACACGGATATAAACCGATATGGGTTTTTGGTTTTTCATCTGTGTGTATCCGTGTTCATCCGTGGTTCCAAAGAAAAAAGCCCGTCCCAGATCGCCTAGGACGGGCTTTCACTAGGCCGCGACCCGAATCAAGAAGCCTTCGGGGTTGCAGCTGGCGCTGCTGCTGCGGCGGCGGCGGCTGGGGCGGCTGTGGTCGCTTCTTCTTCGGCCATGCCGCGTGGAACCACGCACGCTGCGATGGCTTGGTCGGCGCCGTGGGCCAGGCTCACGAACTCCACGCCCGCCGGGAGCTTCACCTCGGACAGGTGCATCGAATGGCCCGCAGTGATATTGGACAAATCGACCTCGATGAACTCGGGCAAGTCTTTCGGCAGGCACGACACTTCGACCTCGTTCAAGATATGTGTCACGTTGCCGCCACCCAATTTCACGCCGGGGGATAATTCGGCATTCTTGAAATGCATCGGCACTTTCATGTGAATCTTTTGGTTCGGATTCACGCGCTGAAAGTCGATGTGCAGAATCAGTTTCTTCCACGGATGGAATTGCACGTCGCGCAGCAGCACTTGTTCCTTGGCGCCGTCCAGGTTGAGCGAAAGAATCGAGGCGTGAAATGCTTCCTTGCGCAGTTGCTGCACGACGGTGTTGTGGTCGAGCTCGATGTTCGCGGCAGGCTTGTCCGCGCCATACACGATGGCCGGTACTTTGCCCGCAAGACGCAGACGGCGGCTCGCACCCGTTCCCTGCAAATTGCGCGTATTGGCATTGACTTCAAATGACATGGTGACACTCCTAATAATGAGCTTGTCCGCGACCAGACAAACCCGGTTAAATGCCGGGGCGCCGCCCCGGCACGAAAAACTATTCGGTAAACAGCGAGGACACCGAATCCTCGTTGCTGATGCGCTGCATGGTTTCGGCCAGCAACTCGGCCACCGACAACTGGCGGATGCGGCCGCACAGCTTGGCCTCATCGCGCAGCGGAATGGTGTCCGTCACCACCAGCTCGTCCAAGTGCGAGTTGCTGATGCGTTCAATCGCCGGGCCAGACAACACCGGGTGCGTACAGTACGCGACCACGCGCGCCGCGCCGTGTTCCTTCAAGGCCTGCGCCGCTTCGCACAGCGTGTTGGCGGTATCCACCATGTCGTCCATCAGCACGCAGGTACGGCCTTGCACTTCGCCGATGATATTCATCACCTTCGCCACATTGGGCTTGGGGCGGCGCTTGTCGATGATGGCCAGCTCCGCTTCCATGCGCTTGGCCAAGGCCCGCGCCCGCACTACGCCGCCGACATCGGGCGACACGACGATCAAGTTCTGGTAATTCTGTTTCCACACATCGCCCAGCAAAATCGGCGAGGCGTACACGTTGTCCACCGGGATATCAAAAAACCCCTGGATCTGATCCGAGTGCAAATCCATGGTCAGCACGCGGTCCACGCCGGCGGTGGTCAGCATGTTCGCCACGACCTTGGCGGTGATCGCCACCCGCGCCGAGCGCGGCCGGCGGTCTTGGCGCGCGTACCCTAAATAGGGAATCGCGGCGGTAATGCGGCCGGCGGAAGCGCGCTTCAACGCATCCACCATCACCATCACTTCCATCAAATTATCATTGGTCGGCGTGCAGGTGGATTGCAGCACGAACACGTCGCGGCCGCGCACGTTCTCCATGATCTCCACCATCACTTCGCCGTCGCTAAAGCGCGCGACTTTGGCCTTGCCCAAAGGCAGATTGAGCTTGCGTGCAACGTCCTCGGCCAACTTGGGGTTGGCGTTGCCGGTGAAGATCATCATGCCGCTGTGAGCCACGTCTGCCTCTTTCCGCAAAAACAAAAAAGCGTGTAAGGGTTACACGCTTGATTGATCCGGCAGATGTCGTTATTTACATCTGCCTTCTGATAGACCCCCTCTCCCTCCGGGAGAGGGTCGGGGAGAGGGTTCCATAAATGATTGTTGGCTGGGGAGGTAGGGATCGAACCTACGAATGCCGGAATCAAAATCCGGTGCCTTACCACTTGGCGACTCCCCAATATCGCTACTACAAATCGGGCCCGCCGCATAAAGGATGCCGATCGAGCCCCCGTGCTACAAAACCTTCAATTTCCGCGGGTTTTAACGCCAGGACGTCGCGCGCTTCGCGCTCCGTATTAAACGCGGCAAACACACACGCGCCGGAGCCGGTCATTCGCGCATCGCCATACTGCTTCAGCCATTTCAGGTGCTGTGCGACAGCGGGGTATCGCGCGCTCACCACCGGCTCCAAATCATTATGAAACTGCCCGGCTGACCACCCGCTCGAAAAGGCCGACATTGTGACGGGAAGCGTGTTTCGTGTCAATTCAGGGGCGGCAAAAACCTCGGCGGTTTGAACACTTAGCGGCGGTATCAGCACCACGTACCAGGCGGGCGGCAAGGCGATCGGCGCCAGCTTTTCACCCACCCCCTCGGCCCAGGCATTCTCCCCCAGCACGAACACCGGCACGTCAGCGCCCAGCTGCAAGCCCATTTCCATCAAGGCCGCACGCGACAGGCCTGTCCCCCAGAGTTGATTCAGGGCCAGCAAGGTGGTCGCCGCGTCGGAGCTGCCGCCTCCCAGGCCGCCGCCCAGGGGCAAGTGTTTTTCAAGTGTGATATCAACGCCTTGGCTCGTGCCGCTAGCGGTTTGCAGCAAGCGCGCGGCGCGGTAGCACAGGTCTTTTTCCGGCGGCACGCCCGGCAAGGGGTGGATCAAGACGATTTGGCCGTCCGCGCGCGGCTTAAAACTGAGGGTGTCGCCGTAATCGATGAAGCGGAATACGGTTTGCAGCAGGTGATAACCATCACTGCGGCGACCGGTGACATGCAGAAACAGATTCAATTTGGCTGGAGCGGGGAAAATCTGAGGACTCATGGCGCGGGCGCCTGCCACTCATCGACAATCAAGCGCAGCTTCACATCCGCGTTTTCCATGAATACCTTGCCGGGCAATTGCAACGCCCCCACCGCCCGATAGGTAAGATAGTCGATCTGCCAGCCTTGCTCGCCGAGCTGATCCAGCGTGCCGTCCGGATTGTAGCGGAACTGCGCATTCGACCCGATCGGCTGCGCCTGCACCCAATGCGGCAAACCCGACAGGGGCAAGGCGAAACCCAAGGTGGATTGAGTCAGCGACTCCGCATCCGGCGCACGCACCAAGCCTTGCTCCGGCCTCTCCAAGGTCACGCCCGCCGCATTTTTGATAATGCGCGCCACGCCTTGGCCGAGCGGAGTCAGGATCACGAATTCGTCTTCTGCGTTTGCGTGGCGCCAAGTGAGATTGCCGGAAAAGCCTTCATTGCCATGACGCACCGAGATGCGTCCGGCGATTTGGAACGAGGTGAGCAACGGTTGCGCGAGCGGGGAAACGGCGGGGGCGGATTCGAGCCCGGCGCAGCCGGCGAGGCCCAATACCCCTAAGATCAAACCCCAATTAACCACGAATGAACACGAATGAACACGAATCAATCTGAGAAATTTGGGCGTTAGGGCTGTTATTGGTGTCCATTCGTGTTCATTCGTGGTTAAACAGCTTTTACTTCGCTTTGAATTTATGCACGGCGCCGGTCAGCGCTTCATGGCCCGGGTTGTCTTTGAGCGCGCTGTCCCACACTTTTTGGGCTTCGTCTTTTTGGCCGGCGGCCCACAGCACCTCGCCCAAATGCGCGGCGATTTCCGGGTCGGCGCGCACGCTGAGCGCTTGGCGTAAGGTGTTGATGGCTTGCGCATAGTCCTTCATCCGGTATTGCAGCCAACCCATGCTATCCAAAATAAAAGGGTCATCTGGCGCTAATTTCAGCGCTTGCTCCAGATATTGCTTGGCTTCCTCATAGCGCGTGGTGCGATCGGCCAGGGTGTAGCCGAGCGCGTTGTAGGCATGCGCATGGTCGGGCTTCACCTGAATCAGTTTCTTCAGGCTGGATTCCATCACGTCGATACGATCGATTTTCTCCGCCGCCATCGCGTGGTCGTAGAGCAGTTCGGGATGGTTGGGCAATTTCTCCAGCGCTTTATTCAACACCTCAAACGCCTCTTTGAGCAGCTTGGCGTCACGCAATAAGCTGGATTCGGCCGCCGCCACTTGCGCGCGCTGTTGGTTGGTGGTGACGGCGATCTGTTGCAGGTATTTGCGCGCCTCGGGCAAATTGCCTTGCCGCGCCAGCACGCCGCCGATGCGCAGTTTGGCCGCGAATGCCTGGCTGCCGGTCACCGCTTCATACCAGCGCTTGGCGTCATCCCAGCGCTTGCGCTCCTCGCTCAGTTGGCCCAGATAAAAACGCACGGCGTCTTCGTCCTTCACCCCCGCCGCCAAGGCTTGGCCCAGGTAAGCCTCGGCCGCGTCGTACTCATGCAGCTGCATGGAAATCAGGCCGATCGCCATCGGCACTTCCGGGTTATTGGGAAAATCGGCGGCTAGGCGCTTGAACTCCTCGCGCGCCGCGCCGAACTGCTTTTCCTGCACCAAGAGCCGCGCATAGGAGAGGCGCATTTCGCGCGACTGGGGGAAATCGCGCAAATACGCCGTGTAATACTCGACCGACTTCGCACCGGAAATGCTTTGCAGCACCTGCGCCTTGAACAGCGCGGCGCCCTCCCAATTCGGCCGCAGCGCCAGCCCATCGGTGCTGGCCTTGACCGCCAGATCCTTCTCGCCCGCGCTCCAGGCGGCGCGCGCCACGGCGAAATGCGCCTCGGGCAGCTGCGGATAATCGCGCGCCAGATCCTGCACCAAATTCAATGTGGCGACCTTATTCGGATGCCGCGCCAGCAGATTGTTGAGATGCAAGAAGCCATAGCCGAGATTGGCTTCCTCGGACGCGAGGATTTTTTGCAAATGCGGCTGCGCTTCCTTGAGCCGGCCTTTGGTCACCAGCACCCCCGCCAGGGTCTGGCGTGCACCGATCGACTCCGGCTCCAATGCCAGCCAACGCTCCGCCGCAAGCAGCGCCTCATCCGCCAAGCGGGCATTCAGGGCGAGTTTGGCGGCGCGTTCTGCGATGCGGTAATCCTGCGTCTGCTGCATCAAATCGAGGTAGGCGCGCACGGCAAGCTGCGCATCGCCGCGCTGCATGGCGATCTCCGCCAGCAGAATCTCATACAGCACTTGATCGGTCAGCGCTTGTTTCGGCGGCTCGGGACGCTTGGTTTCGCGCGCGAAATTCGGGCTCGGCTCCGCATTGGAGGGTTTGCTACCCGGCATCCCGGCGCAAGCGCCGAGCAAACTCGTCGCGCACAGCGCCGCTATAATTTTGTACTGCATGGCATGAGACATGAACATAACCCGGTCAATTAACGCCGCCCGCAAGCGACTACATCGAGCCAGCATAATCAGGTATATTCGCGTTGTCTAGCGCACCTCTCGCGCTAAAAAATCCGAATGCCCGAATCCGCCGACATTACCCTTTCCGCGCACCGCCTTACCCGCCGCTATGGCAACGCCCTCGCCGTAGCCGGCCTCGATTTAGAACTGAAGCGCGGTGAAGTGCTGGGCTTGCTCGGCCCCAACGGCGCGGGCAAATCCACCACCATGCAGATGCTGACCGGCAATCTGGCGCCCAGTTCCGGCAGCGTGAGCGTGTGCGGCATCGATTTGCTGGAAAAACCCAAACTGGCCAAGGCCAAAATCGGCTATCTGCCGGAAACCCCGCCCTTGTATCGTGAAATGACGGTGGATGAATTCCTGACTTTCTGCGGCCGTTTGCACCGCGTGCCGCGCGGAGAATTGCCGCAAGCGGTCAAGCAAACCCGTGCGCGCTGCGGCCTGGATGACATGGGGCGGCGCCTGATCGCGCATCTTTCCAAAGGCTATCAGCAGCGCGTCGGCATCGCGCAGGCGATTTTGCATCAGCCCGACGTGGTGATTCTGGACGAGCCGACCGTGGGCCTGGACCCGAATCAAATCCGCGAGATTCGCGCCTTGATTCGCGAGCTGGGCGGCAGCCACAGCGTGATTCTTTCCACCCACATCCTGCCGGAAGTGGAAGCGATCTGCGACCGGGTGCAAATCATGCATCACGGCAAAATCGTGTTCGCGGACAGCATCGACGGCCTGCGCCGCTCGCGCCAAACGGAAAGCCTGGTGGTTGGTTTTACGCGTCCGCCCGCGCTCGAAGCGCTCCAAGCCATCCCCGGCGTGAAAGATGCCCAAGCCATGGAAGGTAATTTAATCCGAGTGCTGTGCCATCCAGACGCCATTCCGGCGGAGGCGATCACCCGCATGGCGGCGGAAAATAACTGGGGGCTGACCCAGCTTTCCCCCGCGCGCACCAGTTTGGAAGATGTGTTTGCGGAACTGACCCGGCAGGAGGTCGCAGCATGATCGGCGTCATCGCTTGGAAGGAATTCCGCTCGCTGTTCGCACAGCCCTTGGCTTGGATCATTTTGGCGATCATGCAAGTGATACTGGCCTGGGTGTTTCTCTACCAGTTGAGCGGCTATATGGAAAACCTGCCGCGCATTCAGCAACTCGCCAACCCGCCCGGCATCACCGAGATCGTCTCTTCCGCCGTGTTCGGCTTCGCCGCGATTTTGCTGCTGATGGCGGTGCCGCTCTTGACCATGCGCCTCTTCAGCGAAGAACGGCGCAATCAAACGCTGACGCTGCTGCTCTCCGCGCCCATCTCCACCTTGGAAATCGTGCTCGGTAAATTCGTCGGGTTAATGCTGTTCCTCGCCTTAGCCTTGGGTTTGGTGCTGTTGATGTCCGCTTCGCTCGCCCTGGGCGGGCCCATCGATTGGGGCCTGATCGGCGCGAATAGTCTGGGCCTGCTGCTCTTGCTCGGCGCATTCGCAGCACTGGGTCTGTTCATCTCCAGCCTCACCCAGCACGCGGTGATCGCCGCTTTCGCCAGCTTCGGCGCGCTGCTGCTGCTGTGGATATTGAACGGCATGACGCAAGACCCGAACCATCCGCTGGTGTATGTGTCGCTGATGAAACATTTTGAAGGCTTCAATCGCGGCCTGATCGACACGGCGGATATCGCCTATCTACTGCTGTTCGCCGCCACCTTCCTGATTTTGACCATGCGGCAGTTGGATGCGAAAAGGCTGCAAGCTTAGCCATGGAACTCAACCGCAAAATCAAATTCCAGCTTCAGCTTCATCACTGGGTATTCGTGGTGCTGTTGCTGCTGCTCGCCGGATTACTCGGCGCGGCGTCGCGCATCTATCACAAGAGCTGGGATGTCACTTTCAACGCCCGCAACAGCCTGAGCGCCGGCAGCATCGAGTTGCTCGGCAAATTGAAAGAGCCGATCTCCGTCACCGTCTATGCCTCGGCCGCCAGCGAAACCGGCAAAGCGGCCGCCGATTTCCTCACGCCCTACCAGCGCGCGAAACCCAACATCAAACTCGCCTTCATCGACCCCGCCGAGCAACCGATGCTGGCGCGTCAAGCGGGCATTCAGCGCGAAGGCGAGATGATCGTGCAAGTCGGCAAGCGCACCGAGCATCTGGCTAATTACAACGAATCCGCCTTCAGCAATCTGCTGACGCGCTTGGCGCGCGACAAAGAGCGGCTGGTGCTGTATCTCGACGGCCACGGCGAACGCAAGCTGGATGGCGCGGCCAATCATGATTTGGGCGATTTCGGCGTGCAGTTGGCGAGCCGCGGTTTCAAGAGTGCGCCCTTGAATCTGTCCCTTGCGCAGGAAGTGCCGCACAACGCCTCGGTGCTGGTGATCGCCGGTCCCCGCGTGGACCTGCTGCCGGCGGAAGTAGAGAAACTGAAACAATTCATCAAGCGCGGCGGTAATTTGTTATGGCTGGCGGATCAAGAGCCGCTGCATGGTTTGCAGCCGCTGGTGGAGCAATTCGGCATCGCGCTCACGCCCGGCGCCGTAATCGATCCTCAGGCGCAGGAAATGAAGGTGGCGGCAACTTTCGCCATCGGTGCGGCCTACGGCCAGCACCCGCTATTCGCGAATTTCAACGTCATCACCGTGTTCCCCTTCGCGCGTGAAGTCGTGGCGCAGGATACCGAGCGCGGCTGGCGCGCCACGCCGCTGATTCAAGTCGCGGCGCGCGGCTGGCTCGAAACCGGCAAGCTGGATAACAGCGTCGCCTTCGACAAGAGCAAGGATAAACCCGGCCCAATCACCATCGCCGTCGCACTGGAGCGCAGCGTGGAGAGCCGCGAACAGCGCGTGGCGGTAATCGGCAACGGCCACTTCCTCGCCAACCAATATCTGGGCAATGCTGGTAATCTCGATCTCGGCATCAACCTCATCAACTGGCTGGCGGGCGATGAAAACCTGATCGCGATTCGGCCGCGCGCCACTAAAGACGCGCAAGTGGAGTTATCGCAGAGCGCAACCTTATTCATCGTGATCGGCTTCTTGATCGTATTACCTCTCGCCTTCTTGGTTGCGGGTGGGTGGGTCTGGTGGCGCCGGCGCAAGCCATGATTTCCCGGCTCTGGGTCAACCTGGCGCTCGCGCTTGCGGTCGTTGCTTTGGCTTGGTTGGTGTTCTTCAAGCCCGAGCCGGCCGGCCCCTCGAAACACAAACTCTCCACCCTCACCCCAGCCAGCATCGATGAAATCACCATCGCCCCGGCACAGCGGCCGCGCGTGGTGCTGGCCAAGCGCGCGGGCAACTGGTTTGTCACGGAACCCTTCGCCGCGCGCGCCGATACGGCGCGGGTGGATGGCCTGCTGGGGCTGCTTTCCGCCGAGAGCGGGCAGCGTTTCGCGGCGCAAGATCTGGCGCGCTTCGAGCTCGATCACCCGCTCGCCCGCGTCACCCTCGGTGCGCAGGAATTCATCTTCGGCGGCGCGCATCCGCTTAGCAACCAACTGTATGTGCAAACGCTGGGCGCGGTGTATTTGGTCTCGCCGGTGTATTTCGTCGATGTCGCCAAACAGCCCACCGATTACGCTTCCAAGCAACTGCTCGACGCGGGTGAGAACCCAGTAGCCTTTGAGTTCGCAACCTTCAAGCTCACCCGCACCGATGGTAAGTGGCAAAAAGAACCGGCGGATACTGCGCTCAGCCAAGACGACGCCAACAAATTCGCCGATGAGTGGCGGCATGCACAAGCCCTTGCCGTCAGCCAGCCGCGCGCCTTCAAAGCCACGGAATACATCACCCTTCGCTTCGCCTCTGGCAAGACGCTGAAGCTGCAAGCCGCGCAACAGGAGCAGGAATGGGTCTTGCTGCGCGAGGATGAAAAACTCGCTTATCACTTCACCCTGGATGCGGCGCGGCGCTTGCGCGATCTCCCGCTCACGCCAAAAAAGTAGCGCAAGCATCCCTGCTTGCATGCCGGCAGGATGCCGGCGCTACATTTTGGGCGCATGGATGCCGCGCAGCGCTTGCACGATCCCCGGCCTGCGCCAAAAAAGCCGCTTGACGCCCCCTCCCGGTTAAAGATACGATTTCTGAAATTCAGAAATCGGATTTATTATGAGCACCACCGAATTGGAAACTTCCGACATCGAGCTGCGCGAACGCGGCCAAGTGACGCTGCCCAAAGCGCTGCGCGAGGCGCTGCACCTGGAAACCGGCGACGCCCTGCGCGCGGTCATGATCGCCAACGCCATCGTGTTGACGCCGCTGCGCATGGATCTGGAAGGGCTACGCAAGCAGATTCGCAAAGTGATGAAGCAGCACGGCGTCAGCGCTGAAGATTTGCTGCGCGGCCTGTGATCGTCGTTTTTCTCGACAGCAACGTTCTACTCTCCTCTCTCATCGGTTCCGCGCATTCCCCACCCACCGTGCTGGTCGATTGGCTGGCCGGCAGAGAGAACATCATCTTGGCCACGGGGCGCTGCTGCGTGCAGGAAGTAGAACGCAACCTCGCCAAAAAACTGCCGCAGGCGCAAGCAATCTGGCAGAAATTTTTATTGGCTTCCGGCCTGCGCGTCGATGCCTGCCCGCGTACACCGGTGTCGGGTATCAACACGAAAGACATGCCGATTGTCGCCGCCGCCATCGCGGCAAAGGCCGCCTATTTCGTGACGGGTGACAAAGCACTGATTGCCGAAATGCGCGCCGTGAAAATCAAAACGCCTCAACCAGTGACGCCGCGAGAGATGCTGGAAGAATTACTGGCATTGGGTTTGACGCTCGGCTGATGCACTAGCGCCGGCTTACAGCCGGCATGACGGCTGTAAGCCGGCGCTACTATTCAAGAAAGCGAAAAATGCCTGAACTCCCCGAAGTAGAAACCTCGCGCCGCGGCTTGGCGCCACTCCTGGAGGGCCAAGTGATCCAGGCGGTCGTCATCCGCCACCCCAAGCTGCGCTGGCCTATCCCTAAGCAACTGACGAGCTTGCTGCCGGGTAAGCGCATTCGACACATTCAGCGCCGCGGTAAATATTTGTTGTTCGATACCGAAGCCGGTTGGCTGATCGTGCATTTGGGCATGTCGGGCAGTCTGCGCGTGGCGCCGGCCGCGACGCCGCCCGGCAAGCATGATCATTTCGATCTGGTGTTGCGTAATGGGCAGGCCATGCGCTTGCGTGATCCGCGCCGTTTTGGGGCGGTGCTGTGGGCGGGCGAGCAGGTAATGCAGCACAAACTGCTCGCGGGCCTGGGCATGGAGCCGCTGACCGGCGACTTCAGCGCCGGCAAGCTTTATCAAGCCACGCGCGGCCGTTCCGCCGCGATCAAGCTGGTGTTGATGGACAGCCATCTGGTGGCCGGTGTGGGCAACATCTACGCCAACGAAGCGCTGTTCGCCGCCGGCATTAACCCCCAAACCCCGGCCCAACGCTTGAGCCTGGCGCGGCTGCAACGTTTGGTGGCGGCGGTGAATGAAATCTTGGCGCGCGCCATCCGCGCCGGCGGTTCGAGCCTGCGCGATTTCGTCAGGACCGATGGGGAACCGGGTTATTTCCAGCAGGAATACGCGGTGTATGGCCGCACCGATGAACCGTGCCCCCGCTGCGGGCGGCCGATCAAGCAAATCCGGCAAGGACAGCGTTCGACCTTCTACTGCGCCGCTTGTCAGCGATAACCGGTATTTCTATGAATATTGCATAAAATGGGCCGCTAAATACGCTGTCCTACCACGCAATAAGCGCTTTAAGATTTTGCTGTAACGCTATTGTTTTTACTTATTATTGTGCTAGATTAACTGGCAAGCACCGGGCCGTCCGGCGCCTTATTCCATTTCCAATTTAATCGTGAACGCGACGGCGGGGCGCAGACAGTACAACTAGTACGGCAAGCCCCGCCAACAAAGTGCACGATTAAATTGGGAATGGAATCACTAAGCGGAGAGATCATGACTCAAGACAATCTGGTCGCACACTTCGAAGCCTACAGCGCCTGGCGCGGACAATTGCTCGACACCATTGACGGCCTGCGTCACTGGCTGCACGAGCAGGAACTCAATGACGCGCAAACCGATCTCCGCATTCAACACATCATCGAGCGCTTGCACGACGACAAGCTCAACGTCGCCTTCGTCGCCGAATTTTCACGCGGCAAATCGGAGCTGATCAACGCGATTTTCTTCGCCGGCTACAAGCAGCGACTGCTGCCGTCCAGCGCGGGCCGCACCACGATGTGCCCGACCGAACTGTTATACGAAGCCGGACGCGATCCGTGCATCATGCTGCTGCCGATCGAGACCCGCGGCACCGACACCAGCACCTCCGAATACAAGCGCTACAGCGACGAATGGATCGTTTCCCCGCTCGATGTGAATTCCGGCGATGCGATGACCAACGCACTGATGCAGGTATCGCAAACCAAGCGCGTGCCGGTGGCGGAAGCCGAGCGCTACGGCTTGTATCACGCCAACGATCAGGACAACATCCTGACCGTGCACGAAGACGGCACGGTGGATATTCCGGCCTGGCGCCATGCCATCATCAATTTCCCGCACCCGCTGCTGGAAAAAGGCCTGGTGATTCTCGATACGCCGGGCTTGAACGCGATCGGTACCGAGCCGGAGTTGACGCTCAATCTGCTGCCCAACGCGCATGCGATTCTCTTCATCCTGGCCGCCGATACCGGCGTGACCAAGAGCGACATCGAAGTCTGGCGCAACCACATCGGCAACACCCAAGGCCGGCAAAAAGGCCGCATCGTCGTGTTGAACAAAATCGACGGCATGTGGGATGAGCTGAAAACCTGGGACGCGATTCAAGCCGAACTGGGCAACCAGGTGAGCACCACGGCGCAACTGCTCGCGCTCGACCCGTCGCAGATTTACCCGGTCTCGGCGCAAAAAGGCCTGCTCGCGAAAGTACAGCGCGACGATGCGCTGCTGGATAAAAGCCGCTTGCTGGAATTGGAGCGGGCGCTGTCCGATGAGCTGATTCCCTCCAAGCAGGAAATCGTGCGCGAAAACACCGAGAGCGAACTGGCGGAAATGTTTGGTTCCACCACCAACATCCTGCGCGGCCGCCTCTCCGGCATACGCGAGCAGCTCGACGAATTGAAAGGCCTGCGCGGCAAAAACCAGGACGTCATCGAGCACATGATGAACAAGGTGAAGCACGACAAGGAAAATTTCGAGAAAGGCCTGCAACGCTTTCAAGCGCTGCGCTCGGTGTTCTCCACCCAGACCAATAAGCTCTACAGCTATCTCGGCATGGAAGCGTTGAAAGCGGAAGTGCGCGACATCCGCGGCCAGATGGAAAAAAGCCGCTTCACCCGGGGCATCCGCGAAGCGATGAATACTTTCTTCAAGGATGTGTCCGGCAATGTCGGCAAAGCCGCCGGGCAAGTGGACGAGATCAAGCTGATGATGGAAGCCATGTACAAAAAATTCAGCGAGGAGCATGGCTTAAAACCGGCCACCACCACGCCTTTCTCCACCCTGAAATATCAGAAAGAGCTCGCCAAGCTGGAGAAAGCCTACAACGATCACTTCAACACCCTCATGGTGTATGCCAGCGAGCGTTCCGGGCTCACCAAGAAATTCTTCGAGACCGTGGCCACGCGCGTGGTGCAAGTGTACGAAATCGCCAACCGCGACGTGGACAACTGGCTCAAGGCAATCATGGCGCCGATGGAAACCCAGGTACGCGAGCATCAGCTGCAACTGCGCCGCCGCCTGGAAAGCATCAAGCGCATCCATAAAGCGACCGACACCCTGGAGGACCGCATTACCGAACTGGAGCACATGGAAGGCCATATCCTGCGCCAGCTCGACGAACTCAACAGCCTCAACACGCATCTGCATGAATCGCTGATGCATGACGCCAATCGGGATGTGGCGATCGCTTAATCAGTAAACGTGGTAAGTTTTTAAAAAAGGCGGAGCAACCCGCCTTTTTGTCGCTTTAAATAATCGTAGAAAAAACTCATAAGGGGAGACTCATGCCATCAATGCGCTTTTTTGCCGCGCTCTGCGCCGGTGTAATACTTTCACTCGGCCAAGCCTTCGCCGCCGATCCCAAAGCGGAAATGGACGCGGCGATGCAAGCCGCCAACACCGCCATGCAGAAAGGCCCCGCCGACATTGGCGTCGCCGGGCAAGCAAAGCTGAAGCTGCCGGAAAATTTCGGCTTCATACCCGCCAAGGAATCGCGGCGGCTATTGGAGGCCATGGGCAATCGCACCTCGGATGAAACACAAGGCCTGATCATCGCCACCGGCGGGCAAAACGCGAATTGGTTCATGGTGGTGGGCTACACCCCCGCCGGCTATATCAAGGACGATGACGCAAAAACCTGGAATGCGGATGAGTTGCTCAACAGCTTGCGCGAAGGCACCGAGGAAGCGAATAAAGAGCGGAAATCACGCAACATCCCGGAAATGGAAATCGTCGGCTGGGTCGAGAAACCGCTCTATGACGCCGCCAGCCAACGCCTGGTGTGGTCGCTCGCCTCGCACGACAAAGGCCAAGCCAGCGGCGCCGATAACGGCATCAACTACAACACCCTGGTGCTGGGACGCGAAGGCTATGTCAGCATGAATCTCGTCACCGGCATGAAAGAGGTTGAAGCCCTCAAACCGGTTGCCAAAAACATGCTCGCCGCGATGGCCTTCGACAGCGGCAAACGCTATGCGGATTTCAATGCCGGCACGGATAAAGTCGCGGAATACGGCCTCGCCGCTTTGGTCGCCGGCGTAGCGGCCAAGAAACTCGGGCTACTCGCTGTCATCGGCGTCTTCCTCGCCAAATTCGCCAAGATCATCATCGCAGCCGTGGCGGTGGGTGGCGGTGTCTTGGGGAAAAAATTGTGGAATCGCAAAAAGGGCAACGAGGCCGCTTGATATACATATTGCGCTGCCAAGATGCAGGGCAAGGCTCGGCTTTAGCTCACGATCTCTCACCCCGCCCCGGTAAACCGCTTCATCATGCGCCGATCACGCTTGGTCGGCCTGCCGTGGAGCTCTGCGGCAGGCTCTTTCTCCACGCACCGTGTCGCGACCTGGGCCTGACGCAGCGCTTGGCTTTCCTCGGCTTCTTCATAGAGCTTGCGCGCCGCTTCCGCCGGGCCGCGCCGTGCGCTCAACTCGCGCACAGTGACTTGCCACGCATAATCGCCGATGTGGATCTCCAGCGCATCGCCCGCGTGCAGCGCTTTCGCCGGCTTCACGCGCTGGCCGTTGAGCTTGACCTTGCCGCCCTCCACCGCTTGGGCGGCCAAGCTGCGCGTCTTGAAGAAACGCGCAGCCCATAGCCATTTATCCAGACGCAGTTTTTCAGTTGATTCGAATTGACTCATGGATAGCGATGATAGTAGCAAGTCCCCTTCCCTTTCCAACAAGGGCGGGGGGGATCAAGATTTAAACTTGACTTCCCCAAACACCAGCAGGGATAAGGCATACCGGATGTCACCCCAGGGCCACCCTATTTTTAAAGGCTCTAAACCACTCACATTCGCAAAACAACCCACAGAATAGGCTTTGCACGAAGGCATAAATTAAATCAATATCGTTTTGTCACCAAAAATTCACAAATCTTTGTTTTTATTGAAATAATAATACGTATAAAAAATAATCGAAAACAAAATTGCATAGCCATTGCTATGACTTAGCTCGTCTCTAAACACATTGTCCACAGCTTTATCCACAGCATCTGTGGATACCGCCGCTTGTCGGGAAAAATGCTTATTTCATACCAGAGTAGCCAATACGCTGGTATAAATACTTTAACAATCGGCGGGAGCTCGTTAGTTGAAAACGATTTTCTTGAAAAGCGGCGGGTTGGCCGGCGGCGCCAATCTCCACCAAGACGCCGTGCTTAAAGGCCCGGCATGAGCTTGCGCCAAGCGCTGGAAATGACCTCGGCCACGGATGTAGGCCAGGCGCGCAGCCAAAATGAGGATTTCGTCGCCGTCGACGCGGATTTCGGCTTGGCGATTCTGGCCGACGGCATGGGCGGGTATTGCGCGGGCGAAATCGCCAGCGGGATGGCTGTCACTTTGTTGATGCAAGGTTTGATAGCGCGGCTGCCGGAGATGGCGCCTGAACCACACGCACTGGAAACGCTGGTGCGCGAACTGGTCGCCACCGTCAACGCCGCCGTGCATGACACCGCGCGCACCCGGCCGCAGTGCGCGGGCATGGGCACGACGCTGGTGCTGGCCGTGTTTCACGATAATTGCCTGCTGGCGGCGCATATCGGCGATTCGCGCCTGTATCGGCTGCGCAACGGCCTGCTCATGCAATTGACACGCGACCACTCGCTGCTGCAAGAGCAAATCGACAGCGGCATGATCTCGAAAGAGGAAGCCAACTGGTCGAGCAATAAAAACCTGGTCACGCGCGCGCTCGGCATGGATCCGGAAGTGCCGCTGGATGTGAATGTGTACGACGCCGCGCCGCATGATATGTACTTGCTGTGCTCGGACGGCCTCACCGATATGGTGACGCTATCGGATATCCAAGCCGCGATGGAGTTGATGGGCGGCAACCTGCCGCTTGCCGCGCACGAGATGGTCAAGCTGGCAAACGAGCAAGGCGGGCGCGATAATATTTCGGTGGCGCTGGTGAAGGTGATCAAACCCTTCCCCGCGCGGCGTGGATTTTGGCAATCGTTATGGAGCCGCATATTCAAATGAAACTCGCGAAGCGAGCCTACTTCCCTCTCTCCCGCACGCGGGAGAGAGTTAGGAGAGAGGGAAATGGTCATGGCAAACTTCATTTTTACCGGTGGTCATTGTCATGACCCTTCGGCTGATTAAAGGAGACGCAAGATGGCCTCTCTCGTATTAAGCCTCGACGGCGAAATGATCCGTGAATTCGAGATCACCAAGCCGCGCATCACCATCGGCCGCCGGCCCTACAACGATGTGGCGATCGACAACCTCGCCGTGTCCGGCGAGCACGCCGCGATTGTGCAAATCGGCAATGATCTGATTCTGGAGGACGGCGGCAGCACCAACGGCACGCTGCTCAACGGCGCATCGGTCGAGAAACAACTGCTCAAAGACGGCGACGTGATCGAGATCGGCAAATATCACTTGCGCTTTTTTTCCGGCAAGACCATCGCCGCGCAGCCCGATTTCGAAAAAACCATGCTCATCCGCAGCCCGTTCGCCGGCAAGCAACTGGGGCAACTTGATGCACCACCCGCCGAGGAAGGCGCATTGCCGCTCGATGCGCCGACCCATCTCGACCCTTTCCCCGCCACCTTCTCGCCCGAATTAAGAACCCATCACGCGCCGGAGCCGCTGCTGGCGCAAGCGGTGCACGTCGCGGCGGAAACGCCGGTGCACGCGCTCCACTATGCGCTGAAAGTGCTCAACGGCAAGCAAACCGGCGCCGAAATCCCCCTCACCAAACCGCTCACCTCGATCGGCAAAAAGAATGTGCAGGTCGCCATGATCACCCGCCGCCAGAACGGCTTCTTCCTCAACCATGTGCAAGGCGACAAATTCCCTATCGTCAACGGCGCCACCCTCAATGAGCGGCCGTGCCCGCTCAATCCGGATGATGTGATTGAGTTGGCGGGGGTGCGGATGGAGTTTTTGGCGAAATAGTGCTCGGCTAGGGTAGTGATCCCCGGCCTACTTGTGGCAGACTAAGCAACTATGAAGCCATCCCAAGCCATCCAATTAAATCGCGCAGCTTTCCACTTATGGCCAACGAATCGACACGTTTCGAGCGTGTGTTTATTGCATGGCATCAAGGATGCAGCAATGATGAAGCAGAGGTCCTAGAGCAAAGACGTCAAGCACGTGCCGCGAAACATCTTGTTGATTAAAACCTAGTTGCACTTCATCAGAAAGCTGTAATTGCCCTGCTTGACCCGGCTGAAGCTAAATATGTCCGCGCGCAAGCCTTGGAACAAGTCGCGAAGTGGGAGAGAGGCCATCTGTGCAACCCTCGCTACGTACAGGCATGGCGAGGCATTCTGAATCTGCCTGCGGCAGCCATGCGAGCGGCAATCTTGCGAGATGACGCCGAAAGCGTATCCCTGCGCCAAAATTCGCCTTTCAGATTCCTGGTAAGCAGAGCCAGGTAATGAATCGTAAGGACATTGACCGCCTGCTGGTTGAAGCAAAGCGGATAACAAACCACCCTGGCTTCGTGATTATCGGGAGCCTCTCCGTACTCGGGGCAGTTGCAAACCCGCCCGTTTCCATGACCGGCTCCATCGACATTGACCTGTATCCGAAAAACGATCCGGGCAGGGCGTCTGAAATCGCCAAGATACTGGGTTTGGGGAGCGAATCGCGCGACCGCGAGTGGATTCGCGCAGGGCTGGAAGCAAACATTCTGTCGTTACCAACCATCGAATACCGCTTGCGCGAGACCATCATGGAAACAGATGAGCGGCAACGTGCTAAGCAGTCGATAGAAGAAGATCGCGCTTGGCTCACCGCCAATCCCCCCGGACAAGAATTGAACTAAGCCGAGCACACCCCATCGTCAACGGCGCCACCCTCAACGAGCGGCCCTGCCCGCTCAATCCGGATGATGTGATTGAGTTGGCGGGGCTACGGATGGAGTTTTTGGCGAGGTAGCGCTTGGCTACTCCGCCCAATTTATTAAATTCAAACCAGACACACGGGCAAACTCCCGAACATTGTTCGTCACCAACGTCGCCTCTAGTGCCAGCGCATGTGCTGCAATTTGGGTATCCAGCGGGCCAATGGGTTTGCCCAACCGCTCAAGCGTGTAACGCAGCGTGCCATAAACCTGCGCAGCGTTTAGATCAAAGTCGGCGATTTCCAGCGGCTCCAGAAATTGCTGCAAAGCAGCCAGATTACGCGCTGAGCCGCTTTTGCTAACGCCAAAATACAGCTCAGCCACACTGATGCTGGATATGCCAATCCCCTCTGCTTCATGCGCACGCAGCTGTGTGAGAACTTGCGCGGGATGATTCTTAATCGCGTAGATGCAAATATTGGTGTCGAGCATGTAACGCATTTTTACCAAGACTCGCGCTTGTCAGTTGTCCCAGGTTGCTCGCGCTCTGGAAATGGCTCGAACTGATCCAACGCAGCAATCAGCCGCTCAATCGACGCGCGTTTTGGCGGGCGTAGTATCACGGCATCCCCATCGCGTTCGATTGATACCTCTTTTACACCCTCGAAGCGAAAAGCCTTTGGCAGGCGTACAGCCTGGCTACGGCCATTGGTAAACAGCTTGGCGGTTTGCATGAGCATCTCCCCAGGAAATTAATATATACCAAATATATACCAATAAATTCTGAGTGCCAAGCTCCGTTTGATTTAAAAATCACTCCATCGAATCACCAGCCAGGCTGGCCTAGATTGGCGTGGCCGGATAAATAACAAAACAACCAAAGCCTTTTTTTGCTTATGCAAGAAGCGTCGCAAGACAGCTTGATTGGGCAGCCGGCGCCCGACAGCACCTCATTTAAATTAAGACCTACATCGAAGCTGAAAACCCTGCTGCTGCCCGCTCAGTGTGGTCAACCACATACTTGTCTCGGCTGAACGGCTAGCCCAGTTCCCATTCACTGGAAAGATTGGCAGGCAACCGGGGATTCGGGAGTTGGTGTTATCGCGCTTTCCATACACAATTTTCTACCGCGTAAAGCCAGCCAAGATTCAGATTGTGCGAGTACTTCACCAACGATGGAAATTTCCTTAAAACAGCCATGTATTTCGTATTTCGAATTGGCGGGGCTACGGATGGAGTTTTTGGCGAGCTAGTGCTTGGCTCGAGGGAGAGTGCCCCTCTTTGTAGCAGCCTTCCCCCCCGAAACCTATTCCTATTCCAATTCACAGCGCCACCCGGCAAGTAGCAACAATGTTGACACATTCCGGCTTCTCCAGTACCGTATCAACATTGGATCAACAAAGGAGATTATCATGCGTGTAATCGTGAAGAAGTGGGGCAACAGTGCGTCCGTTCGCATCCCTACTGGAATCATGGAAGCCGCCCGTTTGGGCTTGGATGATCCGGTTGATATTCGCGAAGAAGGCGGCCGCATCGTCATCGAACCGATTCGCACAAAGGAATATGACCTGGCCCATCTGCTTGCCGGCATAACGCCGGAAAACCTGCACACCGAAGTTGATTTTGGTGCACCCGTCGGCAATGAGCTTTTGTAATGGTTCGCCGCTACGTACCTGAGGCTGGCGACATCGTTTGGTTGCATTTCGACCCGCAGGCCGGACATGAACAAGCCGGACACCGTCCGGCGGTAGTAGTCAGCCCCTCGACCTACAACGGCAAAACCGGTCTGATATTGTGCTGCCCGATGACCACGCAAGTTAAGGGCTACCCGTTCGAGGTTTCGATTGCTGGCGCCCGCCCCGGTGTTGTGTTGTCCGATCAAATAAAAAGTCTCGATTGGGTTGCGCGTAAGGCCAGCCACAAAGGCAAGGTATCTCCCAGCGAATTAGCTCAGATACGGGAAAAAGCGTCTGCCCTTATCGGCAAACAATAACCCCGTCTATTCCTTGATCCCCGTCCTGTTTGTGGCAGACTAAGCGACTATGAAACCCTCTCAAGCCCTACAACTGAATCGCGTCGCTGTTCGTGAAATCGCCTTGCGGCATCACGTGCGCGACATTCGTGTGTTCGGTTCCGTTATGCGCGGCGAAGATACTGAAGATAGCGACCTCGATATACTCGTTGAGCCCACGTCCGAAACAACGCTGATGGATATTGGGGCAATTCGATATGAACTACGCAAATTGCTCGGCATTTCCGTAGATGTGCTCACACCCAACGCGCTGCCGGATAGCTTTCGAGACCAGGTGCTGACTGAAGCAGTCCCGGTATGAGCAAAGCCGACTCATCCCGCGTGCAGGAATATCTGCGCTAAATTATCCCAAATAAAAGATTGGCTAATTCATGCATCGGTCTGAACAGATTTAAGAGGTGCACGGGCTGTAGGGGCGTGTCAAAATGGCCCATAGGTAAAAAGAACGCTTGTTGATCTATATAAAATCACAAACCAGTGTCTCGACCAAAGTCACCCAACTCTCTTTCCGATTCCGATACCATCGCGGATGCCGCTGCTTTCGAGTTCGAGCGACGCGCGCCAAGCAGAGCCCAACGACTATCCTTCCCTTCATTGCTTGCTCGCATTGTTCGCCGCAAGCGTTTTTGGCTGCTAGTAGTTTTGCTCGTGGGCAGCATAATCGCCGCCTATGCTTACCGATACGGATATCTCGCACCTGAGCACCTAATGGGGGTTTTTCGCGCCCACCCGATTGTCGCCCCCGCAGCTTTCATACTCATATATGCCTTAATGGTCGTGCTGCTTGTCCCGACGCTGCCACTCAATCTTGGGGCAGGCATAATCTGGGGCACCGCATTTGGCTCGCTGCTTACCGTCATGGGTTTTTCAATCGGCGCCATGATGGCATTTCTTATCGCGCGCCATTTGCATATCAGAAAGATCGCTCAACAATTCGGCGGAGGGGCATGGGCCTGGCTCGAATCGGTCGCAAAAGAGGCGGGGTGGAAGGCCGTCGCCTTCACCCGAATTAATCCCGTATTTCCTTCCGGCCCTGTCAACTACTTTTTCGGGCTCACCACTATCAGCCTAAAAACCTACTACATCGCCACCGTGGTATTCGTGATTCCCCCGACTATCCTATTCGCGGCAATTGGAGAATCAATGGGATCACTGGTCATCAATGGCGAGACAGCCGGACTCATTAGGCAGATCACAATCGGCGGCTTGGCTTTCGCATTGCTCGTTCTAGCACGGCTTTACCTCAAGAAGAAGCTCATTAGGAACGCTAATATCACATGAAAACCAGTTTGCTAGTGATGACGCTTAATGAGATTGACGGAATGAAAACGATCATGCCGCAAGTTCAACGAGACTGGGTAGATCAAATCATTATTGTGGACGGCGGATCGACCGACGGCACTCTCGAATGGGCAAGAGATAATGGCTATGAAGTCTATGTGCAGAAGCAGCCAGGATTTCGCCATGCCTACACCGAGGTGATGCCGCAAATCATAGGCGATGTTTTAATCACCTTCAGCCCAGATGGCAACTCAATTCCAGGGGTGATCCCCGAACTCGTCACTAAAATGCAGGAAGGCTACGATATGGTGATTGCCTCACGCTATCTCGGCAACGCCAAAAGTGAAGATGACGGAGTGGTGACCGGCTTTGGAAACTGGCTGTTTACCAAGACAGTCAATCTATTGCACGGTGGGCACTATACGGATGTGATGGTGATCTATCGAGCCTACAAGAAACAAATTGTCTACGATTTAGAGCTGGATAAGGAAAATGGCTATGCGCTGGCCGAAAAATTATTTTTCACACGCATTAGTTGGGAACCATTGCTCTCTGTGCGCGCAGCCAAAGCCCGGCTACGCGTTGCGGAAATTTCAGCCGATGAGCCGCCGCGCATTGGTGGCAAACGAAAGCTGCAAATTTTGCAGTGGGGGGCTGCGTATTACTTTCAATTTCTTCGTGAGCTGTTTTGTTGGCGGCCGCGCTCCATCAATTCCTAGCTTAGTGATCGAGAATGAATGGGGCCGACTGAAGTTACCATTACCCTCTTCTTGTGCTGTGACAAGAACTTGCGATATCTGGTCCGAGATAGGATACCCAACGTCCTGCAATTGACTTCCCCATTATTTTTCATAGTGGGGCATACAACAAATCATTTCTCAGCAATGCCAACGATATGACCGTCTTATTGAACAGACGCTTAAGCAATCCCAATTGGTTCTTTATGGCAATCATTGCCACAGAAATCAGTTTGACAATGTATTTCATTTTTTCCAATCGAATTCCACATGGTCATGACGCGCTTCAGGAATTGATGCTGCGCTACTATTTTTGGAATAGTACGGTCACGACAGGCGATATCCCATTATGGATGCCCTATATGACCCATGGCACAGTCGCGAACTGGTGGTACTTTATTCAAGGTGGCTTCCTGCAAAACAGTGTGCTGGCTTTGGGCCCAACCACGCGTCACATCAGTTTCCTGGCGCTCTACCACATGCAAAACTGCCTTGAAATTTGCATCTTGCTCCTCGGCGTATGGCTGCTCAGCAGCAAACTTTACAAAACGCCGATCGGCCGTATTTTTGCACTTGTTGCAATCGCAGGAATCGTGGTTTGGACTCATCAAATCTGGTTCAACCTGCGTTGGGTCTACACACTTCCTCTCATCCTGTACTTGGTGCATGAATTCCTGGAAACGGGTAGCTGGAAATTTGCCATCGGTGGACTCATGCTGTTCACGACACAATGGGTAGGCAATTTGCCTTATGTACTGTCCGCGCAAGCTATGGTGATCGCTGTCTATGTGGTATCGCTAATTCTCTCCGACCCTCTCAATCAATGGAGGAAGTTAACAAGCCTATCTTGGCCCCGATGGCATCATTTCCTCTTAATCCTTATCGCTTTGCTGCCCCTGTATTTCGGTTATGTCATTCTCTCAAATGGCACTGATCAAATCGTCTCCTATAACTACGGCCGCAACCCAGATGGCTCAACCTCATTTGATGGGTTTAAAACCTACGGTGGCGGATTCACAATTGCCACCTTACAAGGTTTTCTTTTCCGTTCGACATCCAGCCTCGGTCTGGATATTTACCTGGGATGGATAACTAGCGGTCTGGTAATTCTCGCCCTTTTTTATGTGCGGCGTCGCGCGATGGTGCCGTTGATTACCACAAGTGTTTGGTTGTGGTTTTTCGCCATAGGCGAGCCTGCCTTTTTCATGCGTTTACTATACGACTGGTTTCCCGCGATGCGATATTTTCGTCATGTCGGGCATGCCGTCATTGTTCTTCGCCTCTTGCTCTGCCTGATCGCTGCCTTTGCGATAGACGAAATGATTCGCCGCGGAATCCGCGGCACATCCCCTCGCCGCATCGCGTTAGTCATCGCCGTACTCATGATCGTTTGGGGAGGATGGTGGCTGAACCAGCTCTGGGCGTTCGCTGGCGGAATCGCGCTGCTCATGGCCACAGACCACATCAGCTTTCACCGCCATAGGCACTATGCAAGCTACCTAATCATCGGCTTGCTGACACTCGAACTCGCAACCTATCAATTCGAGATGACTACTCACGAAACCCGCTCTCTCTCACCCTCTAGCAAGCACCTCGTTTCATATACGCCCATGCAATATGTAAAACGCCGCTGTTTCAACGTTGTCGATTACCCTCCCCGCAATGACCGCGTTACCGCATTTCAGGCATTGCCGCTTGGTGATATGGGTAGCATTTACTGGAACACCGAAAGCTTCCTTATGGAAGACTGCCTGGCATCTCCATTCCGGGTTGATCATTTCCTGGCACCATTCGATCAGTACATGAAACTCTTTTGGGGGCAACCCATCCTCGATACGAAAGTCATCCCGGTCGGCCGTCATCCCTCACGTTACATCGGCGACACCATCGATTTTCCGTTAACGCCCTTATCGGCGTATTACTCCGGAAGCACCAACGATAAGATCCAATTTTATGATTCTGCGTATATTGGGGAAACGCCCGAATCGGCTGGGCGCTTACTTGCAAATCCATCGCTGCACGAACCAATTCTTGTCGTTCAGGCGCCCCGAACTCAGGCAGACCCTCTTCTCCTACCTGATGCCCTGACTATTCCAAAGGCACCAACAAAGATGGGCAATACCAGCCATGCGATACCTTATGAGGTCACCAAATTCTCCTCGAATCAAATTCAGCTACTCGTTACAGCCCCCATGCAACCCACACCGATATGGTTGTTATATGCAGATGTCTGGCACCCCTCTTGGCGCGCCACGATTAATGGCTCTCCCTCAGCAATCTACCGAGCGAACCTTGCTTACAAAGCCATACCTCTCAATCCTGGCACGAATCGAATTGAGCTCCAATTCGACTCGCCCTCGGTCAAGTTTGCTTACTACGCATTTTCCTTTTTTTCGGTGAGCTGCCTTATCTGGATAGCTTGGCTCGCCAAACGCTACTTTGCTCAAACGCCTTCACAGTAAATACATATGGAATTTTTGGACTTATTCGGCTTAATCCAGTTGATGCCCGTGACCAGTCTTCTGGCGGGCATGTTTTATGTGTCCGCTATATTGTTCCTGCTGGTTCCTGCGGTTCATCGCTGGTTAATGGCCCGCTTGGTCATGCCCACCCCGACGAGCCAAAGCCAAGTCGGCGGATTGGACGCACTACGGGGGCTAGCCGCCCTATTCATTGCCTGTTTCCATACTTGGCAATGGAACCAGCCATTCTTTGATATGAATTCAATATTGACGCCGTTCCTCACGCTGGGCGCCAAGGCCGTTCCTTTTTTTGTAGTTTTGAGCGGTTTTCTGATCTGGCGCGCCGCGAAAAAAATCACAAACATCCAAGAACTGCGGGGGTACACCGCTAATCGATTTTTGCGCGTCGGGCCGCTTTATCTTGTAACAATAATGGTTGCAGCCCTTGCCGGCACAATGGCTGCGGATCCCCACCCCGCCCAGCGCTTTGTCGCAGAACTGCTCTTTCTGCCAACAATTGGCTTCCCCAACATTTCCAATCCCCCAATGTGGAGCCTTTTTCCAGAGATTGTTTTTTACGCATTCGCACCGATCTTAGCCGCCATTCAGCCCGCAAAACCGGGGAAGCGAATTTTCGCTTTAGTGATTGTTTTTTTGGTGCTCGCCATCACCGACTATGAGGCCGCACGGAGTTACGGCTTAGCCAAGTATTTTGCGATTGGAATATTAGCCAGCGAAATAAACGATGCATGGAAATCGGACCGGCCGTTTCTTGGGATCGTAGTATTTGCCTTCGGTTGTGTATTGCTGTGGCTTGAATTCAACGAGCAGAATTGGTTCAAGGTCGCTATTGAAACCGCACAACCCTTCATCAAGGTAATACATAAAGAGCCCACTTTTACAGGCGGTTTAGGCGTCACGGCATGTCTTTTGGTACTGGGCATTGCCAAATCGAAGATGTTCAATTCCTTCTTTTCATCTGCTCCGCTCAGAATATTGGGTGTTATTTCCTATGGCGTTTTTATGTGGCACGGTTTAATTTTAATGGCCGATTTTCCACTGATAATCCAGCCAAATGGGAGAATCCTGCTGAGCAACCCGGTGCAAAGTTTCGCGCCCTGGTGGGCCATATATGCAATATCAATCCCAGCATACATCGCTGCGGGCGCCATGTCGTTTCTGTTAATTGAGCGTCGGTTCTTATTGAGAAAAGTTCATATCAAACACTGATAACCCGACTAAACCTATGCAAGTCACCAAGCACATCGACTCGCTCCCGAATTATGCCACCCCAGAGTGGTTGGTATATCTGGCGATTTAAAAATTCCGGCCAGAAATTGCCCATGACAAATCGAGTTTAGGAAACCGCGCTAAAGAAAATCCGTTTCCCTAATTCAAAACATCCTCTGGAGTGCGCCTATTTCTTTTCAGCACTCCGTGATTGCACACTTGATGCCGATGCCTTGCGGGTCAGGTAAACAACTAATCCTTCTGTTGCAATCTCAATAAATTTTTCACTATAGCCCAACTCTTTCAGTTCCCAACGAAAACTGTTGCCGAGCGTGGCGGTCTGAAAAAACCACAAATTCTCTTTATGTTTGAAGTCGACTGCGCGCTGGTAAATCTCCTCAAGGATATTTGAGATACCTTTAGCGGAAATTTTTCGATCTTCCCCTTTTTCCATTGCTGGTGAATAACGACGCGCTAACTCCTGTGCCAGTTCGTTGGCAAATCGCGTTACTTTGCCTTTTGACAACCATCCCATATTCACTCCCTACGTCTTAATCATTGACATGCTATCATTTTAGCCGTTTAGCTTCATCAACCTTTACACCCCTTTAAATCATGCTGATCCGGCTTTTTAAAAATCTGTTTTCCGATCGATCATCAGCGCCAGGCAAGTTCCAACCTATTACGGGCTCCTTGCTTGACATATTGATGGAAGGTTTCGATGCCTATACGGCTGGCGATTTCGACCAAGCTTTAACCATTGCACAATCACTATCCAAAGAGCTTCCGAAGCATCCGGATATCCTTCTTCTTGAAGGAATCAGCCTTGTCGGACTCGGACAGACTGATAAAGCCATTCCAATACTTAAACAGTTGGTAACTGTACATCCCGAGATCGCTGGCGCCTGGAAAGCCCTAGGGGAGGCAGCAGATAAAACCGCACAACCTCAATTGATGCTTGACTGCTACCACGAATCTCTCGTAATCGATCCCAAACAGCCCGACTTGGAAACCAAGCTCGGTATCTTCATGATGGCACAACGTCGATATCAAGAAGCAAGAGCGCATTTCGAACGGGCGCTTGCGATCGTCCCATCTGCGGCGGGTTATCATAATTTAGGTTGCGCCCTGATTACTTATGGCCGCCCAGACCTAGCATATGATGCACTTGTCCATGCTTTACGACTCGATCCCGGCTTAGATGCCTCATATCGCGGCATCACTGGAACATTGCTTTATCTCACTTTTAGTCCTGAGGAGAACAACCGAGAAATTTATGCCGGTTATAGCGCGTCTGTGCGCCGCGCCATCGCTTCAGAAACACTAACAGAATTCGCCCTGAGCCCGCACAGTGGCCGGATCAACATCGGTTATGTCACTTCAGACTTCCGCTTGCATCCTGTCACGGCAAACATGTTGCCGATTCTTGCACGGCATGATCGTCTCCAATTCGAAATTCATGCCTATGCGTATATTGAAAAACCCGACACTTACACCGCTGAATGCCAAACCCATGTCGATCAATGGCATGACATTCATGGCATGACTGATCATGACATTGCCGCACAAATCCATTCTGACAAAATCGATGTACTCGTTATCCTAGCGGGAAGATTTGATAACAATCGGCCCAGGCTATGCATGTATCGTTGCGCACCAGTGAATATTAGTTTTCATGATGCGGCCACCAGCGGTCTCGATCAAATGGATTACCTGATTTCCGACATCACCATGTCTCCTCGCAATACGCGCGAATGGTTCTCCGAACGGGTTATCCACCTCCCCACATTCTATCTTCATGATCCTATCGCGGAGGCGCCCGAAATTACGCCACCACCGGCTCAAACCAAAGGCTATATCACATTCGGTTCCTGCAACAATCCTGCTAAATTGAACCCCCAGGTTTTCTCTCTCTGGGCCCGCGTGCTTAAACGCTTACCAGATTCGCGTTTGATATTGAAATATTTCGGCCGCTTTAATGAAGAAGATGTCCGGACCCTATGCTTATCTACCTTCCGCGAGCACGAAATTGATCCGGACCGTATCAAATTCCTTGATGATTTCAATGATCGCGCTAGTCATCTAAAGGTCTATCAGCATATCGATATCGCTCTCGATCCCTTTCCATTTACCGGCTCAACGACAACGTTTGAAGCCCTATGGATGGGTGTACCGGTTGTGACATTGACAGGCCAGACCATGGTAGGTCGTTGGAGCACTTCCATGTTGCGTCGGATCGGTCACCCTGAATGGATTGCGCATGATGATGAGAGCTACATATCGATTTGCCAAACCCTCGCTGAAAATCTCGATCAGCTTGGGCGGTTGCGTCATGCATTGCGGGAGGAAGTGCGGCAATCGCCCCTATGTGATGCCGATCGACGTACCCGTCAAATAGAGCGCATTTACCGGCACGTCGTCAGTAAATGGCGTGCCAAACAGGCCGCAGATAGCGACATGCGTGCCCCCCTTCCAGATATGCTCACCTTGGACATTCAGGAAGAAGCCCATCAAATTCTGGCATGGATAAGTGAGAACAAGTCAGGCCAAGCAGCCGAATCGCTTGAAAAGCTTTTGCTTCGAATAAATACGCTGGATGATAGTGAAGCCGAGAGCCTCAATGAAATGGCTGTAGGGCTCATTGACTGCCAGCAATTGTTTTTGGCTTCCCGCGTTTTGCACTTTTTAAAGAAACTTAAACCTAATTTGCCAAGTGTTTTGTGTAATTTAGGAATCGTGAACTCATGCATCAACCAGTTTACTGACGCACAACGCTTCTTCAAAGAGGCGTTGGAACTCGCTCCCAAGAATGCTGCTACCTTATATAACTACTCCGTTGCCCTAACCCAACAAGAACACTACCCAGAAGCGCACCAATATCTAAGACAATTGCTGGAACAGCAGCCTGATCACTTGGGTGCCTACTTGCAGCTCGCCGAAATTGAACGCGAATCGGGTGACATCAACCAAGCCATCAGCCATGCCAGGCGCGCAACAGAGCTTGCGCCCAATGACCCGGCTACCTCTACTTGTCTTGGCAATATGTTGAGAGATGCAGGTCAGATACATGAATCGATTGAGGCATACCAGCAAGCGCTCTCGCTTCAACCAAACTCAGCGACCGCACAACTCGGGCTAGCCTTTGTTTATTTATTGCAGGAACGTTATAGCGAAGGCTGGACATTGTATGAGGCGCGCAAAAAAACCGCGGCCGATCGAACTCTCCAGTTTCCGGTTTGGAATTTCGAGGCGCCCTTGCACGACAAAACGTTGCTCGTATATGGCGAGCAAGGTCTGGGTGACGATATTATGTTTGCATCCTGCTATCACGATCTAATTGATAAAAGTGGCAGACTGATCATAGATTGTGAGCCCCGGTTGCGTGATCTTTATGCAAGGTCCTTTCCTCAAGCCTTGGTGGTTGGATCGCCGCGTTATGGAGCGCCAACATGGTTAGGGAAAACACCAAAAATAGATTATCAAGTCGCCGCAGGCAGTCTGCCGCAATATTTCCGACAGACCCGTGAGCAATTCCCTGATCACCATGGTTATTTAAATGTTGACCCACTGCGCATCGAGGCCTGGCATGAAAAACTTCACCGGCTCGGCCGTGGATTAAAAGTTGGCATCTCCTGGAAGGGTGGCTTGGGGAAAACACGCGGCCTTTCGCGTTCCATCCCGTTAAATCAGTGGGCACCCATTCTGTCTCAAGCTAATTGCCATTTCATCAGCCTGCAGCCTGGTAAAACCGCCTCAGATCTAGAAGCGATGGCTGCCGAAGGTTATGAAATTGCTTATTGGGAAGATGCCATCACAGATGTCAATGAAACGGCGGCACTAATCAGTACGCTTGATCTGGTCATCAGTGTCTGCGGTACAGTTGTCCATCTTGGTGGTGCGCTGGGTAAGCCGGTGTGGATATTGTCTCCACCCGTGCCGGAATGGCGATATACCTTGGTTTCAAATCATATGTCATGGTACCCCACAGCGGAGATTTTCCGTGCCAAGGCTGATTATCAATGGTTCGATGTATTAGATACCGCCAGTCAGCGCCTTGCCGACTTGGCAAACCAGACCAATTGATTCAGCCGGCCGATCAAGGGCAATATCTGCCGTTTTTCGTCAGGTCGCTCACGACTTGGCTTAAACTCGCAATAGATAGCTGTTTATATATTTTTTTTCCATATATATTCATATAGTTAATTTTGTAGTTGCCAAAAATAAACATCATTAGTGTCAACCTTTATTGGCACACCCCTTGCTTAGGTAACAGCAAGAGCTGTATCCGAGCTCGACAGGCTTCCAGATAATGGACTAACCACAGGAGATACACATGAAATCTATGCAAAGGGGTTTTACCCTAATCGAGTTGATGATCGTCGTGGCGATCATCGGTATTCTGGCGGCGATTGCCTTGCCAGCCTACCGTGACTACACGATCCGCGCCCGCGTTTCCGAGCTTATTCTCGGTGGCAGCTCAGCCCGCACCACGGTAACTGAAGCCGCCCAAATTGCTAACGGTGTAGCCAGCTGTTGTGCCGCTTTGACCGGTGCAACCTTGATCAGCATAACCACCCTGATCACCGGTGGCTCAGTTAGTTCAGCTGGTGTAATCACCGTCACCGGCAATTCATCTGCTATCGGTGCCCCTCAGACCATTACGCTGAACCCGAGCTGGACCGGCACGACGGTTACCTGGTCTTGCCAAAGCTCTGCGCCGGTATTCGCACCGGCCTCTTGCCGCGGGTAAGCTGTTTTCTACCAGCGCTAAGACAAAGCCCCTCGCAAGAGGGGCTTTGCGCTTTAAAGCACACGAGACGCCAAGTCAATTCACGGGGCCTCTCAGATTGCATCAATGTTCCGCGATAAATATTTTATGGATTGCTCCCAGCTATATTCCGCTACTGATTGTCGCGCACACCCTTGCTGAACAATGCTTGGGTTGGTGTATGCCCTCTCCAAATGAAACAAAATTTCATCTATGTCCGACTCGCCCCAATCCACCCCGCTTCCCCATGCTTGCTCGAATGCCAGATCGTTGATTTGTACTGGCAATTGCTTTTCAAGCGATAGGCAATTGTCACCTTTCACTAAGTCACGATGTCCGGTATTGTTGGAGATAATGCATAAAACATCACTACTAAGCGCTTCCATGGCGACGAGATTTGTCCCGCCCTCGCAACGATTGGGAAATACGGCAACGTCCACTTCCCTGAGCACCTCTGGGAAATGTTGGTTGGGTACAGAACCAAGATCAATAAATTGATTTTCGGCGATGCCGTTACTGCGAACCCAATGCTTAATAGAACTTTGCAGGCTGCCACCAAAAACAAAGGGGATTAACCCACCGGCCCAATTGACTGACGCGCCAACCTGGCCCCAAGGGCTATGCCATGCCGTAACAAGTAACGCATCTGGATGCTTGGCTGCAAAAGCCGCAAATGCCTTTACAACCAAATCTTGTCCTTTACGAAATTCTAACTTGCCCCCAGAAAAGACCACGAACCGGTCTCTAAATCGTCGCTTGCTCATGGGCCGAAATCGGTCGCCATCTACCCCTTGAAACACCAAAACAGAGTTCTCAATACCGTATTCCCGGCATTTTTCAAGATTCCAGGTCGAGCCAGCGACCATGAGGTCGAATTCTTTGTATAAATTCAATTCTGGAAGGGACAATGGATTTTTTTCAAAAAACGTTACGCCAATTTCTTTGACTGCCTTCGTTGAGCGTTTGAAGACATTGCCTTCATTGCCCAAACCATGCAGGACGACGTCTCCTTCGTTCTGAATAACTCCGTCTTTCCAATGAACCTCACTCAATTCTTTAAATATCGCGTGTGTAATCGGATCAAGCGGCATCGCAAAGTGAATATTTCCCAGGGATACTGGCATAAATAGCTTTTGTATAAATGACTGAAACGTTAGGTGAAAACCATAGTTACCCCAACCCGTCGTATCGGAAATACCGAAATTAAAAAATAAATTTTTCATATTTTCCACATGAAATCTGCTTAATCAACCGCCCGAAAAAAACGAATCTGAGCCAAATGGCACTTACTTAAGCGGTTCCATAATCGATGTAGGGTGGGTTAAGCACGCAGTTTGTGCCGTAACCCACCAGATGTGCCGCCAGGCACTCATTAAAAAATGCGTTGTGTTGCTATGCAACGCTTGGCGGGTTACGCAAAAAACGCTAACCCACCCTACATTTGGCCTAAGTAAGCGCCATTCGAATCTGAGCCTAGATGCACACCGTTGTTGGCCAAAATCACTAGTGTCCGGTTTATTTTAGCCCAGCGGACTGCAAAGCTAATACTGGCGCGGGTTTCGAGGGATTCTGGGGTGTCCACGATTTGATTTTCAATCTACACATTTGCGATGCTTCCTGGTTTGACCGGCCGGGGG
>JACRIU010000030.1 GCA_016235775.1 Hydrogenophilales bacterium | reverse complement strand
GCCATGCACCGCAAAAATGTTCTTGGCGAGATCAATTCCAATGACGATAATGTTCATGACTTTCCCCTCCTGTAGGTGTTGATGAAATCTGGAAATTCCATCATGGCACGCTTGATGCCGATTGCGACAACTTCGCCGCAGCCTCGGGACGGGGAAGTCCCTTTCATTCGTTAACTACGCTCGACCCGCAACTCGCCTCCCTCCACCGCCACCACTTTAACCCGCGCACCGGCCTCCAAATCCGGCCCATTCACCGTCCACGGTGTGTCACCGATGGTGAGCTTGCCTTTGCCGTTGTGAATCGGTTCGGTGAGTTCAAAGGTGCGGCCGACATAGTCCTGTCCGCGTTTGTTGAGTTTGCTGGCTTGGTCAGCAGCGGGCGGTTTGCGGTATTTCAGCACGAGGATGACGCTGAGCACGCCCAATACGGCGAAGAGGGTCCAGGCGGCTTCGACGCTCATGGCGAGGTAGAGCATCACGCTCAAGCCGACCACGCCGGCGGCCACGGCGAGCCACAGGAAAAACGTGCCGGGTGCGAGCACTTCGACGATCAGCAGCACCCCCGCCAAAATCCACCATTGCCAGTAAGTCATCATGCCTTTTTCTCCACGCGGTGTTGTGTCGCGTCTTTGGCCAGCTCGGCGATGCCGGCCAGGGCGCCGATGACGTTCGAAGCTTCCAGCGGCATGAGGAGGACTTTTTGGTTGGGCGCGCTCGCCAATTCCTTCAGCGCCTCGATGTATTTCTGCGCGACGAAATAATTGATGGCTTGCACGTTGCCGCCGGCGATGGCTTTGGACACCATGTCGGTCGCGGCGGCTTCGGCTTGCGCCAAACGTTCGCGGCCTTCGGCTGCGCGGAACGCGGCTTCGCGCTGGGACTCGGCATCGAGAATCACGGCTTGCTTCATGCCTTCGGCTTTGAGGATCGCGGCTTGACGCAGGCCTTCCGCTTCGAGAATGAGCGCGCGCTTTTCGCGCTCGGCTTTCATCTGGCGCGCCATGGAATCGACCAGATCACGCGGCGGGGCGATGTCCTTGATCTCGATGCGGGTGACCTTCACGCCCCAGGCCGAAGTCACTTCGTCGATCACGGACAGCAGCTTGCCGTTGATGGTGTCGCGCTGCGAGAGCAGTTGATCCAGATCCATCGAGCCCATGACGGTGCGGATATTGGTCATGACCAGATTGAGAATGGCCGCTTGCAGGTGCGTCACTTCATACGCCGCCTTGGCCGCATCGAGCACCTGAAAGAACACGATGCCGTCCACCGTGACCATGGCGTTGTCGCGGCTGATGATTTGCTGCGAGGGCACGTCGAGCACGTTCTCCATCATGTTCATTTTTTTGCCGATACGGTCGATGAAGGGAATGATGAAATTGAGGCCCGGCTCCAGCGTGCGCTGATAGCGGCCAAAGCGCTCGATGGTGTATTCCCAGCCTTGGGAGACGGATTTGACGCCGGCGAACAGAACGGCAATCGCGAGGGCAACCAGTACGATGACAAAGCTTTCCATCATGAATCTCCTCTTGGCTATAACGAAAACTCGCGCAGCGAGCCTTTGTCCCTCTCGCCCGCTTGCGGGGGAGAGCTAGGAGAGGGGGCAACAACTGCAGGGAATGGGCAGTATATCGCAAGGACAAAGACAGGAACGCCGCCCACAAAAAAGGCCGCAAACGCGGCCTTTTCGAAAACACGAAAAATTTATTTCGCTTTTTTCTTCTTCGCCACCAGATCGTGGATCATCGGGGTCAGGATCACTTCCATCGCGAAGCCCATTTTGCCGCCGGGCACCACGATGGTGTTGGGGCGGGACATGAAGGAGTCGTGAATCATGTTGAGCAGGTAGGGGAAATCCACGCTTGCCTGCACATCATGGCTGAAGTGGATGACCACGAAGCTTTCATCCGGCGTCGGGATGTCGCGCGCGATGAAGGGGTTGGAGGTATCCACCGTCGGCACGCGCTGGAAGTTGACGTGGGTGCGGGAAAATTGCGGGGTGATGTAGTGCACATAATCCGGCATGCGGCGCAGGATGGTGTCCACGATCACTTCCGGCGCATAGCCGCGCTCGGCTGCGTCGCGGTGAATTTTCTGGATCCACTCCAGGTTCACGATCGGCACCACGCCCACCAGCAGATCGGTGTATTTGGTCGCATCGATTTTGCCCGCCGCCACGCCGCCATGCAGGCCTTCGTAAAACAGGATGTCGGTGCCCTTGCCCACTTTTGCCCACGGGGTGAAGGTGCCGGCGTCTTGCTTGTACGGCTTGGCTTCTTCGTCATTGTGCAGATAGTAGCGGCGGTTGCATTCGCCTTTGGCGCCGTAATCTTTGAAGCACTTTTCGATCAGATCGAAATGGTTTGCGTCCGGGCCGAAATGCGAGGGCGCGGCTTTGCCCGCCTTCTCGGCTTTGGCCACGGCCTCTTTGAACGCCTTGCGGTCCAGGCTGTGGAAGCTATCGCCTTCCACCACCAGGGCATTGAGATTTTCGCGGCGGAATATGTGCTCGAAGGCGCGCTTCACCGTGGTGGTGCCGGCGCCGGAGGAACCCGTGACTGCGATGACGGGGTGCTTTGCGGACATGTTGACTCCCTAGATTTGCGTGCTGAAAACCCTAAATTTTACTGGCCCGAGACGGGTTTTGTCACCTACCGCTTTGGGTCGGGGAGATTAAAACCTACCATTGCGCCATTAGACGGCCATTTTCCACCTTGGAATCAAAGTGTTTCAGCGGCTGGGCGCCTTTCTCGATGCATTGACCGCTGGTGATATCGAATTTCCAATGATGCTTGGGGCAGGTCAGCTCGTTGCCCTGCAAGGCCAAGTGCGGAATGTTGGTCACTTGATGCGGGCAGCGGCTGTCATAGACGCGAAACTCCGCGCCCTTGCGATACACGAATAGCTCGCGCCCGTCGCATGGCACGCGCGCGGTTTCGCCGTCTGTGAAATCCGCCGCCGCACCCACGTCATACCAAGCGGGCTGGCGGTTGATCATGTCGGGATGGAATTCGGGGATATCCATCGCCAGGATGATTTCCGTCGCCCACACGATTTTGGCCAGGCCCAGCATGGGAAAAGCCATCACCAGCGCGTCGATCACCTCCATCGGCGTCGCCCCCTCGCGCAGGGCGCGCGTCAGGTATTGCTTGAAGCCGCCCTCGGTTTGCGAGTGCACCTTGCTGATCACGGAAATCAGATTGCGCGTCTTGGGGTCGAGATGCTTGCCCGAATCCTTCAAAAACTTGAAGTAATGGCCGAGCGCGTCACCGCGCACCGCCACCAGATAATTTAATGCGTCGCTCATTGCGTTTTCCTTCGGGTGATTTAAAAACCTTTGAACCACGGGGGACACGGGCACACGGGCAAAGATCAATCTTTGTGTGATTAAAGCATTGCGCTCAGGTAGTGAAGAATTCAAGCGTAATGGCCTTTGGTTTCCCCGTGTGCCCCGTGTCCCCCGTGGTTAATTTTTATTCCGATTTGCGCGAAAGCTTGATTTCGAGCTGCTTCAGCTTGCGGTAGAGATGGGTGCGCTCCAGCCCCACGGCATCCGCCACGCGGCTCATATTGCCGGCGGCTTTTTCGATGTGGTGCTCGAAATACTGTTTCTCGAAAATATCGCGCGCCTCGCGCAGCGGCAAATCCAGGGACACGCCCGCCCCGGCGGAGGCGGGGGCAAACTGCTCGAATTGGGTGAAGACGCGCTTCACCTCGTCCACGCCGATTTCTTCATGCAAGGCAGTAAGCGCCAAGGTGCGGATCGCGTTTTGCAATTCGGCCAGGTTGCCCGGCCAATCGTGGGTGCGCAGCGCATTCAGCGCCGCCATGCTGAAATCTTTCGGCTTTGCTAGCTTGGCCTCGATCAGTTGCCGCAAAAATTGTTTTGCGATTTCCGGTATGTCCTCGCGATGCTCGCGCAAGGCCGGCAGGCTCACGGTGATGCTGCTGACGGCTTGGAACAAATCGGCATCGAATTGCCCCTCCACGATCAAGTGCGGCAAGTGCTGGCTGGATGCACACACCAGGCGCGCATCGAATTTTTCCAGGCGCGAACACAGCAGCGCCAAGCCACGCTGCTCGATCTTGGAAAGCTGCCCGATCTCGCGCAAAAACAGGGTGCCGCCCTTGGCGCTTTGCAATAGGTCGAGCGGGTTCTCGGCCAGCCACGCCACTTCCTCCGGCGCCTCCCACGGCGTATCGGGTGCGTGCAGCGCCCGCGCCGCGAGTTCGAACGGGCTGCCGCGCTCGCCGACAAGCAGCAGCGCGCCACGGGTCTTGTCCAGCTGCTGCAGGCGCGCTTGCAGCTCGCCGATGACGCGGCTTTTGCCCAGGGCGGACAAGCCGGCGTGTGGTTTGCCCGCCGCCTCGGCGCGCTTTAAGGCGCGCCCCACGGTGTGCAGCAGCTTTTGCAGCGCGATCGGTTTTTCCAAAAAATCATAGGCGCCGATCTTGGTCGCCTCGACTGCGGTATCGATGGTGCCGTGGCCGGACATCATCACCACCGGCATGGTGAGCTGGCCGTTGGCCGCCCACTCCTTGAGCAGGGTGATGCCGTCGGTGTCGGGCATCCAAATATCCAGCAGCACCAGATCGGGACGCTCATGACCGCGCGCCATGCGCGCCGCTTCGGCGTTTTCCGCCAGGCGCACTTGATGTCCTTCGTCATTCAGGATATCGCGCAATAATTCGCGGATACCCACTTCGTCATCGACCACTAAAATGTTGCTCATATACTTCTATTATCCTAGGAAAAACCTTTTTGCCACAGAGAACACAGAGGGCGCAGAGGCGCAAGATTCGAGGATTGCGTAAATGTTAGCACTGGGCGAATACGCCAAAGCCGGCAACTCATGCTTTTCCTCTGTGATCTCTGTGCCCTCTGTGGCTAGCATTGGCTGTTGAACTTTAGGCCGCACTCGCCTCGATGCACGGCAATTTAATGCATACGCACGCGCCGGCGGGTTCTATATTTCGCACCTCGACGAGGCCGCCGTGCTCTTCCACGATTTTTTTCACGATGGCCAAACCCAGCCCCGTGCCTTTGGCCTTGGTGGTGACATAGGGCTCGAATACGCGCGCCAGGATTTCCGGCGGGAAGCCAACCCCGTTGTCGATCACGCGCAATACGGCCAAGCCATTTTCGATGTCGGTGCGTACTCTGATCTGCGCTGCTTCGCGCCCGGCCAGCGCGTCTTGCGCGTTCTGCAATAAATTGTGGATCACTTGCCGCAACAGCTTCGAGTCGCCCCTCACTTGGGGTAGCGCGGGCGCCAATTCGGTTTGCACCGGCGCCGGGGAATTTTCATATAACGTCAACACTTCGCCCACCAATTGGTTGAGGTCCAGCGTTTGCAAATTCAGCGTGGGCTGGCGCGCGTATTGGCTGAATTCGTCCACCATGCTTTTGAGCGCCGCCACTTGATTGACGATGGTTTGCGTGGCGCGCCCCAGGATTTCCGCGTCCGGCAAGTCGAGCTTGGCGGCGAGCTTATGCGCCAAACGCTCGGCAGAAAGCTGAATCGGCGTAAGCGGGTTTTTAATCTCGTGCGCCAGGCGCCGCGCCACCTCGCCCCAGGCGGCATCGCGCTGCGCTTGAATCAAGCGCGTCACATCGTCGAACACCACCACATAACCATTGTCGATCCCGGCCGGCAGGCGGCTGCCGCGCACCAGCAGGGTTTTTGCGCTGCCCTCCAGCGTCAGCTCGATTTGCGCTTGCCATTCCTTTTGCGCCTCGCTTTCAAAGCGCGGGGTCAAGGCCTGCGCCAAGGGTGCGAGTTGCGGCGCTTTTTCACTCCACTCGAACACATTCAAGCCGCGCAACAATTGCAGATTCACGCCGAGCAACTGCGCTGCGATGGGATTCACGCTTTTGACGGCAAACTTTTCGTCGAAGGCGATCACGCCGCTGGACAGGTGCGCCAGGATGCTTTCCAGATAGCCCTTGGACGCTTCCAGTTGCTGCTGCTTGTGTTCCACCACCGCGCTGGTCTCCGCCAGTTGGCGCGTCATGGTGTTGAACGATTGCATCAACTGCCCCAGCTCGTCGCGCGCCTTGACCGGTTGCATCGGGCTGAAATCGCCCTTGGCCACGGCTTTCGTGCCCTCGGCCAGCAGCCCCAGCGGCGCGCTCATGCGGCTCGACAGCACGAAGGCCAGCGCGATAGCGGAAAGCAAGGCGAACAGCAGCGTCATGGTCAAGGCCAGCGCGAACAGTTTGTTCAGGCCCTTGCGCGAAAAGGCCAGCTCCTTGTAATCGCGGTACACGTCCTGCACCGCTTCGGCATCCTTGGCGATCTTGGGCGGCACCGGTTCTATGAGCTGCAGGATGCGCACATCCTCGGAGAGCGACAGCACATTCACCGGCACCACCGCACGCAGGTATAAGCCCTTATCCGCCAAGGTCTCGATGCCGCTATACGGCCGCTGGGCGCGCACCGCGCGCAGAATGGCCGGCCCCGGCATTTGCGGCAGAATCGCATCGCGCGCGTCGGTGGCGATGGCGAGCACCGTTCCGCGCGCGGAGAACAGCGTCGCCTCATGCACGCCCAGCTGATCGCGCAGTTGATCAAGCAGGCGCATGTGGCTGCCGGGAGGCTCTTCCTGCAAGGTAATGGCCATGGCTTGCGCTTTTCGCACCAGATCGGTCTGCTGCGCCTCCAATACGCTGCGGCCCAGGCCCATCCCGCCTTCGAGCGCGTTGTCCACGCGCACGTCGAACCAGGATTCGATCGAGCGCGTGAGGAATTGCACCGATACGCCGTAGATCAACGTGCCCGGCACCACCGCCATCAAGGCGAACAGGATGATGAGCCGCATGGTCAGCCGCGCGCCGAACACCTTGTCGCGGATGCGCTTCTTCACCAGCCATACCTGATAGCCGATTAGGCCGGCGAGCACCGCCGCGAGCACCACGTTGAGCACCAGCAGCAGCGTGTAGTGCTGGGCGAAGGCGCCGGTGTTGCTGCTCGCGCGCGACAGCAAATACAACAGCACGGCGCCGAGGCCGACACTGGCGAGGACGATATATCTAAGCTTGGCCATTTATATGTAACTCGCGAAGCGAGCCTAAGTCCCTCTTCCCTCGCAAGGAGGACGCCGGCGGGTACCCCGCTGCTTCGCAGCGACCCTTCCGCAGTCCCGCAAGCGGGAGAGCGCTAGGAGAGAGGGGGCGGTCATGGCAAATACATTTTCTGTGTCGGCTATCGCCATGAGCGCTAGGGGGTGATGGTAAAGCGATGCCAATCGGTCGCGAGATCCCAATCCTTGGATCCCAACGCTTCTACTTGCAACGGCTTGGGCAGTTGTTTGACATCCAATTTCATGCGCACGGCCGCGTTGTACGGCACGCCCTTCTTCAACAGATTGCGGTCGAGCACTTTCCAATCCGCGACACGTGTCAGCTCGTCTTTGGCTTCGGCGAGGGTGTTGAAGGCTTTATTGCCGCTGTTGCCGGAGAAATGGTATTGCCGCGTCAGCGCGTGGTAGCTGATGCGCAAATTTTGCCGCACGCTGGCAATCGATTCGTCGAGCCAGTACCAGCGAGAGCGCGTCAACTCGAATTCCAGCATGAAGTTCAGGCTGATGCCTTTGCTCAAAGCCTCTTCCAGCGCGGGGGTCAGGCCAACGCTGAAATCGGCGTTGAGGTAATACCATTCTTCGCTGGTGACCAGCTCGGCGTTTTTAACGCTGATGCCTTCGGCGGGCGCGGTGCCGGGCGCCAAGATCGCGAGCGTGAAAGCGAGCGCGGCGAGGAGCGCGCTAAATCGATTTTTCAAGCAGGGCGTAGAAAAAACCGTCATGTTCCGCGCTCGGCAAGAGCTGGCCGCTCGGAAGTCCGGAAATAGGCAGGTGTTTGGCATCGGGGTGGCTCGCGACAAAGTCGGTAACGATGTCGGCGTTTTCCTCATGAAAGAGCGAGCAAGTCGCGTACAGCAATTTACCACCAGGCGCGAGCAGGCGCCATAAGGCCGCGAGGATCGTGCGCTGCGTAGCCGCAAATTGCGCAAGATCGGACGGCCGCCGCAGCCATTTGATGTCCGGATGGCGGCGCACCACGCCGGACGCCGAGCAGGGCACATCGGCCAGAATGCGATCATAGGGCTTGCCGTCCCACCAGGGCTGCGGCTCGGCCGCATCGCCCGCGATCAAGCGTCCTTTCAGATTCAGCCGCGCAAAATTCTCCGCCACGCGCTTCAAGCGCGCCGCGTCTTTGTCCAGCGCGGTGAGCATCACATCCGCCGTTTCCAGAATATGCGCCGCCTTGCCGCCGGGCGCGGCGCACGCATCCAGCACGCGCTGGCCGGGGGCGAGATCGAGGAAGTGTGCGGCCGATTGCGCGCCTTGATCCTGCACCGATACCAGGCCATCGGCAAAACGCGGCAGCTTGTCCACGCTCACCGGCTTTTTCAAACGCAGCGCGCCGCCTTCGAGCAGTTCCGCTTCCATTTCAGCTTCCTGTAATAAGGCCAAGTATTGTTCGGGATCAATCTGCCGCCGGTTTACGCGCAAAGTCATGGGCGGGTGGCTGTTGTTGGCTTCGAGGATCGCCGCCCACGCCTCGGGATAATCTTGGCGCAGCCGGTCGATCCACCATTGCGGATGGCTGTAGCGCGCCGGCTCGAAACCATCGGCGCGCGCCAGCAATTCTTCTTTTGAGCGCAGGAAATTGCGCAGCACGCCATTGACGAAACCGGCGGCCCACGGCGCATCCATGCCGCGCGCCGATTCCACCGCGCGATCCACCACCGCGTAGGGCCGGGTCTTGGAATAGATGAGTTGATACAAGCTCACCAGCAGCAGGCAGCGCACGCCCTCATGCGTGATGGGGCGGGTAATCAGGGCTTGCAGCAGAAAATCCAAGCGGGAGAAAAAACGCAGCGCGCCGAAACTCAGATCCTGCACCGCACCGCGCGTGCGCGGCGGCAAGTCGGGCTCGCGCCGCCACAAATCGCTCAAAACCTCGTTCAGGTTGCGGCCGGCCAGCACCTCGCCCAACAGGGCGGCGGCCAGGGCTTGCGGCTCAAGCACCGCGCGCCATTTGCATCAGACGCGCGACGCGCTCTTCGGTTTGCGGATGGGTGCTGAATAAATTGCCGACGCCGGCGCCGGAGAGCGGGTTGATGATCATCATCTGCGCGGTTTCGGGATGATGCTCGGCCGTCTCGTTGGGAATTTGATGCGCGTAGTTGTGAATCTTTTGCAGCGCACTGGCCAGGGCTTGCGGGTCGCGGCTGATATCCGCGCCGCCGCGGTCGGCCTCGTATTCGCGCGCGCGCGAAATCGCCATTTGAATCAGCATCGCCGCGATCGGCGCGATGAGCATGACCAAGAGCGAAAGAACCGGATTGCCGCGCTCGTTGGAGCGGCCGCCGAAGAACATGCCGAATTGCGCCAGCGCGGCGATCGCGCCCGCCACCGTGGCGGATATCGTGGAGATCAAGGTGTCGCGGTGCTTCACGTGCGCCAATTCATGCGCCATCACGCCGCGCAGTTCGCGCTCGGACAAGAGTTGCATGATGCCGGTGGTGGCGCACACCGCCGCGTGTTCCGGATTGCGTCCGGTGGCAAATGCGTTCGGCTGCGGATTGTTGGCGACATACACTTTCGGCATGGGCAGCTCTGCGTTGCGCGCCAACTCGGCGACCATGCGATACAGTTGCGGCGCGCTGGTCTCGTCCGCTTCTTGCGCGTCATACATGCGCAACACCAGCTTGTCGGAATTCCAGTACGCAAATACATTGGCCGCGCCCGCGAACAGCAAGCCCAGCAGCATGCCGCCTTGGCCGCCGATCGCCGCGCCCACCACACCGAACAGCGCCACGATGCCCGCCATCAGCATCGCGGTTTTTACCCAATTACCAAACATGATTCATTGCTCCTTAAGAATGAAACTTCGCCCCGCTTAGATGGGGGCCGAGCGGGGAAATTCAATTTGGCTGAAACGCGTTCACCACGGAGTACACAGAGGACACGGAGGAAAGCAAAACCTAAAAGTCAGAAAGCCAATGACACCTTTGATTTCATGCGTTTATCCTTTTTTATTTGGTTTTACTCCGTGCCCTCTGTGTACTCCGTGGTGAAGAAGTTCTTCACAAGTCACCCCCATCGTTCGCCGGGCTTTATTTCACACCCGGCCAGGAACTGCGCGGCGGCAAGGCGCTTGCCGCCCGCCCGCTGCAATTCGGTGATGCGCAAAGCGCCTTGTCCGCACGCCACGACGATGCCGGCCTTGTCCGCCGCCAACACCTCGCCCGGCTCGCCCGCCGCATCGGTCACTTGGGCCATCCACAGCTTCAGGCTTTCGCCCTGCCATTGGGTCTGCGCGCCGGGGAAGGGATTGTAGGCCCGCACCGCACGCGCAATTTCCGCTGCCGGTTTCGTCCAACCGACCAAACCCTCTTCTTTGGTGAGCTTGGCGGCGTAGGTGGCCTGCGTGTTGTCTTGCGCTTCGGGTATGAGGCCGTCGAGCGCGTCCAGTGCATTGACTATCGCCCTCCCGCCGAGGGCCGCGAGTTTATCATGCAGGGTTTGTGCGGTATCGCCTTCCTCGATAGGAATAGCGTGCTTGGACAACATCTCGCCGGTATCCAGCCCGGCGTCCATTTGCATGATGGTGATGCCGGTTTCAGTGTCGCCCGCCAGAATCGCGCGCTGAATCGGCGCCGCGCCGCGCCAGCGCGGCAGGAGCGAAGCGTGGATGTTGAGGCAGCCGCGCGGCGGAAGATCCAGCACCGCTTGCGGCAAGATCAGGCCGTAAGCCGCGACCACCATGACCTCGGCCCCCACCGCGCGAAGCTGCTGCTGTGCGGCGGCGTCCTTCAGCGTGGCCGGCTGGGCAATAGGCAGTCCATGCGCCAGCGCCACCACCTTCACCGCGCTGGGCGTGAGCTTCATGCCGCGCCCGGCAGGACGATCCGGCTGGGTCAACACCAGGGCAATGTCATGCCCGGCGGCGATCAGGTCTCTAAGTGCTGCGGCGGCGAAATCGGGCGTGCCGGCGAATATCAGGCGCATGAGCTACATCGTTTCACGAGCGCGCTTTTTCATTTTTAACTTGATGCGGCCTTGTTTTAGGCGCGATAAGTATTCCACAAACACCTTACCTTCCAAGTGATCCATTTCATGCTGGATGCACACCCCGATCAGCCCTTCGGCTTCTTGAGTGACTTCTTTCCCCTCTATATTCAAATATTTAACCATAATGCGCGCGGCCCTGGTAACGGGTTCATAGATGCCGGGCACCGACAAACAGCCTTCCTCGCGTTCGGCTTTGCCCTCAGCCTTGATAATCACCGGGTTGATGAGGGTCAGCAGCTGGTCATGGGTTTCCGATATATCCATGACGATCACGCGCAAGTGCATATCGACCTGCGTGGCCGCCAGCCCAATACCGGGCGCGGCATACATGGTCTCGGCCATATCGGCGACGAGTTTGCGAATGGAATCGTCCACCGCCGTGACCGGTTTGGCTTTGGTGTGTAAACGCTCATCCGGATAATGAAGAATGGGTAATATTGACATCTTAAAAGGCTTGCTTAATTAAACTTTTACATGCAGAATTTAAAGCAAAGTCCACGATCTGTATTGCATATTGTAGGTGCTGCAACGGATGGGTTTTGCTAACTACCGTGACCGAGGTCGCTCATGCGAAAGACTATTATAGCTTTGCTCAGTTCTTGCGTTCTCTTCAACGTGGCTTTTGCCGAAGAAGCGCCGCAAGTCAAGGAAGACGCGCCCGATCGCTACGTCGTGGTCAAGGGAGATACCCTGTGGGCCATCTCGGGCAAATTCCTCAAGGATCCTTGGCGCTGGCCTGAGATATGGAAGCTGAATAAGGAAGAAATCAAAAACCCTCATTTAATTTATCCCGGCGATGTGGTCGTGCTGGATCGCGCCAATGGCGAACTGCGCTTAGTCAAAAACGCAAAGTACCAAGGTCGTGATTTTGAGAAGCGCTCGCCGCAAACCCGCGTCGAGGCCACCGGCCGTGCGGCGATTCCGGTGATATCGCCCGCGGATATCGGCCCCTTCCTGTCGCAACCGCTGGTGATTGAACAAGATGGGCTTGAATCCGCGCCCCGCATTCTCGCCAGCGAGGAAAATCGCGTGGCGATCGGCGCCGGTAACCGTGCTTATGTCGAAGGGCTCAAAGAGGGCGGGCCGAAACAGTTCCATATTTTCCGCCCTGGCAAGGCGCTGGTTGACCCCGACACGCAAGCCGTCCTGGGTTACGAAGCCATCTACCTCGGTGACGCGCGGGTGCTGAAATTTGGCGAAACGTCCACCATCGAAGTCATCAAATCGGTACAAGAAATTCTTCGCAATGATCGTCTGGTCGCGGCAAGCAATGTGGAGCTCGCCAATATTGTGCCGCATGCCCCGGCTAAGGAATTGCGTGGCCGCATCGTCTCATCTTATGGCGGCGTCGCGGAAACCGGCCGCGGCTCGATTGTTTCCCTCAATCGCGGCGCCAAGGATGGCCTGGAATCAGGGCATGTACTCGCGCTCTACCGCTTCGGCCAGGAAATCACCTTGCCGAAAAAAGACCAGGCCGCCCCGCCGCTACGCAGCATTAGCCGCAAGGAATGTCTGCGCAAAGAGGCCAAGGTTAGCTTTAACGAGCCGTACGACCCGAGCCGCGCTTGGGGTCCGTGCCCCGAAATCGACGAGCCGAAAAGCTTCAGCGAAGCTTATGTCGACAAGGGTGAACCGAAGCTGAAATTACCAGAGGAACGCTATGGCTTGGTGCTGGTATTCCGCACCTTCGACAAAGTTTCCTACGCGCTGGTCATGCAGTCTTCGCTTGCGGTGCACGTGTCCGACGTGGTGGAAAAGCCTTAAAGTCCCCGCATGGCGGAGCGGGATGAAGCGCGCTACTGGCTCGCACTGAGCTTCATCCCCGGCCTCGGCGGCGAAACCTTGCGCCGTTTGCTGTCCCAGTTCGGCCCCCCCGATAAAGTTATCGAAGCCAGCCCCGCGCAATTAAGCGCGGTGGTTGAACCCCAAATCGCGCGCGCCATCGGCGCCGCCCTGGATGCCGATCGGCTTGCGCCCGCGCTGGATTGGCTGGCCCAGCCCGGCAACCACTTGATCACGCTCGCCGACGCGGAATATCCCCAAACCCTGCTCGAAACCCCCAACCCGCCGCCGATGCTTTATGTAAAAGGCCGCCTGGATTTACTCAATCGCCCGGCGCTGGGCATCGTCGGCAGCCGCCATGCCACGCCGCAGGGCGAGCGCGACGCCGAGGCTTTCGCCCGCACCCTGTCCGATGCCGGGTTCTCCATCGTGAGCGGCATGGCGCTGGGGATCGACACTTGCGCGCATCGCGGCGGCCTTAAAGGCGCGGCGTCCTCGATCGCGGTCGTGGGCACGGGGCTCGACATCGTCTATCCGGCGCGTAATCGCGAGTTGGCGCACCAATTGGCCGAACACGGCGCGATCGTTTCGGAATTCCCGCTCGGCACGCCCTCCAAGGCGCAAAATTTTCCCCGCCGCAACCGCATCATCAGCGGCATGTCGCGCGGCGTGCTGGTGGTTGAGGCTGCGCTACAGAGCGGCTCTATCATCACCGCGCGCTTGGCCGGCGAGCAGGGGCGCGAAGTCTTTGCGATTCCCGGCTCGATCCACTCGCCGCTGTCGAAAGGCTGCCACCGGCTGATCAAACAAGGCGCAAAACTGGTCGAAAGCGCCCAAGACATCCTGGAAGAGCTCGGCTGGGCCGCTCCAGTGGGCGCACACTCGCGCAATTCACCAGAGCCAAAGGGCGCCCATGCTGAACTCTTGGCGCATTTAGGGCAGACCCCAACCGCAATCGACGCCCTGGTCAGCCGTACAGGGTTGACGTCTGAACAGGTTTGCTCCATTCTGTTGGAACTCGAATTGAATGGCCAGGTTGCCAGCCTGCCCGGCGGCCTGTATCAGGCAATTAATTGATTACACAACAGAAGATGACACCCCGCCGCCATGAGAGAGTCTATGTTCGACATCTTGGTTTACCTCTTTGAGAATTATTTCGAGGCGGAACTCCATCCAGACCACGGCAAGCTCGCGCGCGAACTTTCCGCCGCCGGTTTTGACAGCGACGAAATCTCCCGCGCGTTTGACTGGTTCACCGGCCTAGAGCAGCTCTCCACCGACGCCGCCTACCCCGAGGCCTTTGCCGCCAGCTCCGCCACCCGCTGCTATGCGGCGCAAGAGCAGATCAAGCTCGACCACCAGGCACAAGGCTTTCTCATTTTTCTCGAAGCCTCCGGCATCCTCAACCCGATACAACGCGAGTGCGTGATCGACCGCGTGCTCGCCTTGGCCGAGTCCGAAGTCAGCCTGGAGCACGTCAAATGGATCGTGCTGATGGTGCTGTGGAGCCACGGCCAAGATTATGTCTTCATTGAGGACTTTCTGGCCGGCGACGAAGAGCCGCGCCTGCATTAAGGCGATCCTTACCCAGGGTTTACTTGCCAGCGCCGGTCATTTCCCCTTACTATCCAGCGCCCGGCTCCAACCTTAACCCGCGCGCATGACGCATAGCCTACTCATTGTCGAATCTCCCTCCAAAGCCAAAACGCTGAAGAAATATCTTGGCGCCGGCTTCGAAGTGGTCGCCTCTTACGGCCACGTGCGCGATCTCGTGCCCAAAACCGGCGCGGTCGATCCCGAGAACGGCTTCGCCATGAAGTATCAATTGGTCGAGCGCAACGCGAAGCACGTGGACACGCTCACCAAGGCGGTGAAGGCCGCGGACAGCATCCTGATCGCAACTGACCCGGATCGCGAAGGCGAAGCGATTGCCTGGCATATCGCCGAGATTCTCAAAGAGAAAAAGCTCCTCAAGAAAAAAGACTGCAAGCGCGTGGTTTTCTACGAGATTACCAAAACCGCCGTCTTGGCCGCCATCGACCAGCCGCGCGAAATCGCCATGCCGCTGGTGAATGCGCAGCAAGCGCGGCGCGCGCTGGACTATTTGGTCGGCTTTAATTTATCGCCGCTATTGTGGCGCAAGATCCGGCGCGGTTTGTCCGCCGGCCGCGTGCAGAGTCCGGCGCTGCGCTTGATCGTCGAACGTGAGTTGGAAATCGAAGCCTTCACCGCGCAGGAATACTGGAGCGTGCATCTCGACTCGCACAAGGGAAAACAAAAGTTTTCTTCCAAGCTCATCCAGTTCGACGGCAAGAAGCTGGATCAATTTTCCATTGGCTACAGCAAGACCAATGACGCCACCCTCGCCAAGCTGAAAAAGGCGGGCGACACCGCCAAGATCGAAACCATTGCCAAGCGCAAGAAGACGCGCACCGCAGCGCCGCCCTTTACCACCTCGACGCTGCAACAGGAAGCCGTGCGCAAACTCGGTTTCACCGCCGATCGCGCCATGCGCGTGGCGCAGCAATTGTATGAAGGCGTGGACATCGGCGGCGGCGCGGTCGGCCTGATCACCTATATGCGCACCGACTCGGTCAATCTGGGCAACGAGGCGCTGGAAGAGATTCGCGGCTATATCGCAGCCAACTTTGAACCGGACTACCTGCCCAAGGCGGCGGTCATGTTCAAAAACAAATCCAAGAATGCGCAGGAAGCGCACGAGGCGGTGCGCCCGACCTCGATTGCGCGCACGCCGCAGGAGATGAAAGCGCATCTCACGCCGGACCAAGCCAAGCTGTACGAAATGATTTGGAAGCGCGCGCTGGCCTGCCAAATGAGCCCGGCGAAATACGACACGGTGAGCCTCGACATCAGCTTGGGCGGCCCTAAAAATCTATTCCGCGCCAGCGGCCAAACCATGACTTTCCCCGGCTTCATCGCCGTGTACTTGGAGGGCGCGGACGAGGAGCCTGAAGACGAAGGGGACGAAGCCAAGTTGCCGCCGTTTGAAGAAGGCGAGACCATCCCCGTCGATAAACTGTTCGGCGAGCAGCACTTTACCCAGCCGCCGCCCCGCTATTCCGAAGCCAGCTTGGTGAAGGCGCTGGAAGAATTCGGCATCGGCCGCCCGTCCACTTACGCCAGCATCATCTCCACGCTGCAGCATCGCGAATATGTGGTGTTGGACAAGAAGCGCTTCATGCCCACCGATGTGGGCCGAATCGTGAACAAATTCCTGACCGAACATTTCACGCGCTATGTCGATTACGATTTCACCGCCAAGCTCGAAGACCAGCTCGACCAAATCTCCGAAGGCAAGCGCGAATGGATTCCGGTGCTGGATGAATTCTGGAAGGGTTTCGCCAGGCAGCTCGCGGAAAAGAAAGACATCGCGCGCAAGGATGTCACCACCGAGCAGATGGATGAGGCCTGCCCCAAGTGCGGCAAGCACCTGACCCTGCGCTTGGGCAAGCGTGGACGTTTCATCGGCTGCTCCGGCTTTCCCGAATGCGATTACACGCGCAACGCCAACGAGACCGAAGCCGAGCGCGCCGCCGCGCCCGCCCAAGAGGTGCTCGAAGGCCGCGTCTGCCCCAAGTGCGAAAGCCCGCTTATCATCAAATCCGGCCCCTATGGCCGCTTCATCGGCTGCACCGGTTATCCCAAGTGCCGCTTCATCGAACCGCTGGAAAAACCCAAAGACAGCGGCATCGTCTGCCCCGAATGCAAAAAGGGCTCGCTCATCGAGCGCAAGAGCCGCTACGGCAAAATGTTCTACTCCTGCAACACCTACCCCGACTGCAAATACGCCGTGTGGAACCCGCCCGTCAACGAGCCCTGCCCCAAGTGCGGCTGGCCCTTGCTCACCATCAAAATCACCAAGCGCCGCGGCACGGAGAAAGTCTGCCCGCAGAAAGAATGCGGCTATAGCGAAGTGGTCAGCCCGCCGGAGCAGTAACGCTTAGCCGCGTGTGAAATTTCATGATTCACCTTTGGTGCGTCTTGTTACCGTTGCTGCTTTGGGCTTTGGCGCCTTTAACGTAGCCCCCCAACCTTTGCATTCTTGACAGCGGTCTTGCTGGTTGACGTTCGCGAACCCGTGGGCGCCTTGGCTGACGGCTTTGCTTTCACCGGTTTTTGAGCCGGTACCTTCTTGGCTGTTTCAGACTTGCCGGCGGCAGATCGTTTCGTGGTCGTTGCCGTCGCCGTGCTTCGCCGCACAGCCGGCTTCGTCGATGGCGCAAGCTCGGCCATCTCGATGCCGAACACATCGGCCAAGACGGAATCATCGAGCACCTTGCTGGTCGCCGGACCTTTCTTCGCTTTCGGCAGACCGGCGCCGGCCTGGGCGACAAGATCCTTGGCATCGACCCGGCGCAGGCTGAAGAGCAGCTCGGGCTGCTGATCGAGCCGGGCGCCGACGCCATAAAGCACGGCGGCGACGTGCTTGCACATCGAGGCCCAGTCCGGGCAGTTGCAACTGAATTTGATTTCTTTTGGTGCAGGAAACAGGCCGGTGCCAGGTTTGCAGATTTGTTCCATTACAGCCTTGGAAAGCTTCCCTTGCAGGAGTTCCACCAGCGAGTCGATCGAACCCGCGCAACTGGCGCCGATGGTTTGCCATTGCTTGTCGGGAACCGCAGTCACGGTCACATCAACCGTGTAGAGGCTCGACCCTATCACCTGCGCCCGCACTTCGCCCGCCGTAATCTTCAGGTCGATCACCGAGCCGTTGCGCACATAGGTGCGTCCGCGCGGCAGGCGATTGGAATAGTCGCTGTAATGCTCCAAGTTGTCGCACCATGCTTTGCCCCAAAAAGTTTTGGCGATGGCGCCACGACAGGACGCAATGGGCAAAAGCTCCGAGCCGGATTTTTTCGCTTTCGCAGCGGCTTTTTCGGCTTTCTTGCGACGCTCGGCGACCGAGACATAGGGCGCCCATCCGCCATATCGATAACCCATTTATTCTCCTTAACGATCAGTTTTAGTTCCAGCATAACGCACGCAACGCGGGTACTCGCCTTTTCTGAAACTCAAGTTTCCTGGGCGGTATGAATGTCGAGTTTCACCAGATTGAGCAACTCGCGGTCGCTCATCTCGGTCAGCAGGAGTTCTGCGCCGCCCTCCAGCACATCCTTCACCAGTTGCTGCTTCGATTCGATCAACTGGTCGATGCGATCTTCTATCGTGCCACGGCACACGAACTTGTGCACCAGAACGTTCCTCTGCTGACCGATGCGGAAAGCCCGGTCAGTGGCCTGGTTCTCCACGGCGGGATTCCACCAGCGATCGAAGTGAATCACATGTGAAGCGGCGGTAAGATTCAGCCCCGCCCCGCCCGCCTTGAGCGAGAGAACGAAGAAAGGCGTCAGTTCGTCCTCCTGGAAACGTTTGACCAGCTCACGACGCTTGGCAACCGGCGTGCCGCCGTGCAGCACCAGACCCTCACGCCCAAAGATGGCCCCAAGAAATGCCGCCAGTGGTTCGGTGGTTTCTCGAAACTGCGTGAACACCAAAACTTTTTCCTGCTTTGCGGCAATCACCTCGACCAGCTCCCGCAGGCGGGCGAATTTGCCACTGTCGTCCGCGTTCCATGCCCCATCACCCAGCCATTGCGAGGGGTGATTGCATATCTGCTTAAAGCGCATCAGGAACGAGAGCACCACACCTTTGCGGCCGATCCCTTCGGCGTCTTCCAGCGCCCGCGCAAGCTGCTTCACCGCTTGCTGATACAACGCCGCCTGCGTCGTGCTCAGATGGCACCAGGCCTTGAGTTCGGTCTTGTCCGGAAGGTCGGCGATCACGCTCTTGTCGGTTTTCATCCGGCGCAATATGTAGGGGCGCACCAGTGTCCGCAACGGGCCAAAGTGTTCGTTCGCGGCCAGCCGCTTGGCAAACTTGGCAAAGACCTTGTCCGAGCCGAGCAAGCCGGGGTGGGTGAAATCAAAGATGGACCACAGGTCGGAAAGACGGTTTTCCACCGGTGTGCCGGTGAGCGCAATGCGCGCGCCGGCCTTGAGTTTCTTCACTTGCCGTGTCTGCTTGGAGCCAGGGTTCTTGATGGCCTGCGCTTCGTCCAACACGGCCAGGCG
>JACRIU010000034.1 GCA_016235775.1 Hydrogenophilales bacterium | reverse complement strand
TTCGCCATCTCCAGCAGTTCCGGCTGCACCAGTGCGTCATACAGCACCGCATCGGCTCGCGCGAGCAGGCGCGCGCCGCGCAGCGTGATCAAGTCCGCCGCGCCGGGGCCCGCTCCGATCAGATAGACTTTTCCCATTTCAATATTCTCAAGGCACTGGTTTGAAGTGCGTGGTCATGATGGACAGTTCAGGAAAGATTGAGGTACACCTCGCCCCTGTCCACGCGCGCCCGGTAACGGTGCGTGCATCCCTTGTCGGGCGCAACCGCTTCCCCGCTGTCGAGTTGCACCGTCAATCCGTGCAGCGGGCATGTCACCTTGCGGTCAAACACGATGCCCTGCGATAGCGGCCCGCCCTTGTGCGGGCATTTGTCCTTCAGCGCAAAGACCTCGTCCGAACCATTGCGAAACACTGCGATATCACCTTTAACGGTTTGCACTACCCGTGAACCCAGCCTGGGAATTTCTTCAAGCGGGCACACCCTCATCCATTCGCTCATGTTCATCTCCTGACGGGCATGGCAAATATGCCACCCCCTGATCATGAAACCCGCCGTGCCCGTTTCCCTCTCTCCTGGCTCTCTCCCGCTTGCGGGAGAGAGGGACGCGGTCTCGCTGCGCGAGTTTCGAGTTAACACGTAATATTTACGGTTGAAACCTGATTGGCACGAACTCCTGCGCTGCCGCGCCGCGCATGCGTTCCTGCCATGGGTCTTTTTCATCGCGTAACGCATCTTTAAGCCGTTCATAAAGCGCCTGACGCCCTGCGGCATCTTCCACGATGTGCGCTTTCACGTAATCCATGCCGACGCGCTGCACCCAGTGCACGGTGCGGTCGAGGTAACGCGCCTCCTCGCGGTAGAGCTGGATAAACGCACCTGAGTATTCCATCACCTCTTCCGCGCTCTTCACCTTGACGAGAAATAGCGACACTTCCGCCTTGATGCCGCCATTGCCGGCGACGTAAATTTCCCAGCCCGAATCGACGCCGACAATGCCGACATCCTTGATCGTGGCCTCGGCGCAGTTGCGCGGACAGCCGGAGACGGCGAGCTTCACCTTGTGCGGCGCCCACATGCGGTCGAGCGCCTTCTCCAGGGCGATGCCCATATTGGTCGAATCCTGCACGCCGAAACGGCACCACTCCGAGCCGACGCAGGTCTTGACTGTGCGGATCGACTTGCCGTAAGCGAAGCCGGAGGGCATGTCGAGATCGGCCCAGACTTTCGGCAAATCTTCCTTCTTCACGCCAAGCAAATCGATGCGCTGGCCGCCTGTGACCTTCACCGTCGGCACGGCATATTTTTCCGCCACTTCGGCGATGCGCTTCAATTGCGCGGGCGTTGTCACTCCACCGTACATGCGCGGCACGACCGAGTAAGTGCCATCCTTCTGGATATTGGCGTGAGCGCGCTCATTGATGAAGCGTGACTGCGGATCATCCTGGTAGTCATGCGGCCAGGCGCATAACAGGTAATAGTTGAGCGCCGGTCGGCAGGAAGCGCAACCGTTAACATTACGCCACTCAAAAAAACCCATCGCTTCTGGAATTGATTTCAACTTGCGCTCAATGATCGCTTTGCGTATTTCTTCGTGGGTGTAATCGGTGCAGCCGCAAACGGGTTTTCTGCTGGCATCCACAGGCTGGTAGGCGCCGCCTATGGTGGAAGCGAGGATCTGCTCGACCAGCCCGGTGCATGAACCGCAGGAAGAAGATGCCTTGGTGTGCTTGCGCACTTCTTCCAGACTGAACAACCCTTTCTCCTTGATCGCCTTGACGATGGTGCCTTTGCACACGCCGTTGCAGCCGCACACTTCCATGTCGTCCGGCATGGATGCCGCCTTGTTCTGCCCCTGGTGCCCGCTGTTGCCGAGATGGTTCTGGCCGAACATCAAGTGGTCGCGCGATTCGCGGATATTCTGGCCATCGCGCAATAACTGGAAGTACCAGGATCCGTCTGCGGTATCTCCGTAGAGCACGCCGCCGACGATTTTGTCATCCTTGACCACCAGCTTTTTGTAAACGCCGCCGGATGGGTCGCTCAATACGATTTCCTCCGTGCCCTCGCCGCCCGTAAAGTCGCCGGCGGAAAACAGGTCGATGCCGGTGACTTTGAGCTTGGTCGAAGTCACCGAGCCGGTGTAACGGGCGATGCCGAACTGCGCCAGATGATTGGCGCACACCTTGGCCTGCTCGAACAGCGGCGCCACCAGACCGTAAGCGATACCGCGATGCGACACGCATTCGCCCACCGCATAGATGCGCGGGTCATAAGTCTGCATGGTGTCGTCCACCACCACGCCGCGGTTGCAATGCAGGCCGGCCGCTTCGGCCAGTTCGGTGTTGGGGCGTATGCCGACCGCCATCACCACCAGATCGGCCGGCAGCGTTTCGCCGTCTTTGAACCTGATCGCGGATACACGCCCCGACTCTCCGGCAACAAGTTCGGCTGTCTGCTTTTCCAGCAGAAACTTGAGCCCCTTGGCTTCCAGCGATTGCTGCAGCAAGCCTGCGGCAGTGCGGTCGAGCTGGCGTTCCATCAGCCACGGCATCACGTGCACCACCGTTACGTCCATGCCGCGCAACTTGAGTCCATTCGCCGCTTCCAGACCGAGCAGCCCGCCGCCGATCACCACCGCGTGGCGGTAATGCGATGCGGCTTCTATCATGTAATCGGTGTCTTTGATGTCGCGGTAGGCAATCACGCCGGGCAAATCTTTCCCCGGCACCGGCAGCATGAACGGGTTGGAGCCGGTAGCGAGCAGCAAGCGGTCATAGTCCGCTTCGGCGCCGTCGGCGGCGATCACTTTGCGCCGCACACGGTCGATCTGCGTCACCTTCTTGTTCAGATGCAAAGTGATGCCGTTTTGCGCGTACCAATCGACATCGTTCAGCATGATGTCATTGATCGTCATTTCCCCGGCCAGCACCGGCGACA
>JACRIU010000033.1 GCA_016235775.1 Hydrogenophilales bacterium | reverse complement strand
CCCTTCATGGCAGGAGGCGCAACCGGTGGTCACGCCGCTGTGATTCATCTTCGCGCCCAAGAAGCTGGTGTTGGACTTGTGGCAGGTTTCGCAGGCGGCGGAAGTCGTGATATGCGAATTCGATTTACCCTTGGCCGTCTTCCCATCATGGCAGGAGGCGCAACCGGTGGTCACGCCGCTGTGATTCATCTTCGCGCCCAAGAAGCTGGTGGTGGACTTATGGCAGGTCTCGCAGGCGGCAGAAGCCGTGATATGCGAGCCGGACTTGCCCTTGGCCGTCTTCCCATCATGGCAGGACGCGCAACCAGTGGTGATGCCGGTGTGATTCATCTTCGCGCCGAGGAACGAGGTGGTCGACTTATGACAAGACTCACACGCGGCATTGGTGGTGATATGTGAGACCGACTTGCCCTTGGCCGTCTTGCCGTCATGGCAGGAGGCACAACTACCGGTGACGCCGCTGTGATTCATCTTGGCGCCGAGGAAAGACGCGGTTGATGCATGACACGTCTCGCACGCGGCGCTGGTGGCGATATGGGTGTTCGATTTGCCTTTGGCGGTCTTGCCGTTATGACAAGTCACGCAGGTGGCGATGGTCACGGTATGGTTAAAGCTAACCCCGGCTTTATAGGTGCTGGTGGTGCGGTGGCAGATCTCGCAGTTGTCGCCATTTCTGATATTGGCCGGGCTGTGCAGCGCGTCCTTGGGTTTGCCCCGTGTGCGAATGTCGTTGTGGCACCGGGTACAGCCGTTTGTGATGTCGAGATGGTTGAAAGCGGTGGCCGGAACCCAAGCCGAAGTGCGGTGGCAGGCTGCGCAGGAGGCGATTGTCGCGAGGTGTTTCGGAGATTTTCCGGTCGCGATGACGCCATTGTGGCAAGTGGCGCAGGCAGTCGGATCGGCGTTTTTATGGTTGAATTTTGCAGGCGTCCAAGCGGCGGTGATATGGCAGGAATCGCACGAGGCAGTAGTGCGAATATGGCTGGCCGGTTTGCCGGGGGCGCTTTTGCCGTTATGGCAGGTGGCGCAAGTGCCGGGCGCGATGCCGGAGTGCGAAAAGATTGCGGGCGACCAAGCGCTGGTGTGGTGGCAAGTATCGCAGGGTTCCGCGGTGGGGATGTGCGTAGAAGGCTTGGCGGTCCCCCCCATTTTATTGCCGGCGATATGGCAATTCTGGCATTGGGTCGGGGTGCCTTTGAAGACGCCTTGCACATGGCAAGATTCGCATTTGGCTCGTGCGTGCGCCCCAGAGAGGGGGAAGCCGGTTTTAAGATGGCTGAAGCTGGCGCGGGGTTTGGCTTCCGCGGCCCAGGCAGGGGTCATCCAGAGCGTGGTGCAGAGCGCTGCCAGCAGGGTAAATGCCCAGGCAAGTTGCCGCGCAACCGCTGCATAGCTCCTTTGCCCCTGGAACATGGAATTCCCCTGACATAAATATTGTTAATTCTGATTATTCGCATTAAATGCGTTGTCAATAGCTCATGTCAAGTTAAGTACAATTCATAAATTAATATTTATTAATGATTTGTTACCGTACCAAACCCCATTTCCCCCTTGATGGTCTTGAATGACGACGTCACATGACAACGCTCGCATTGGCGGCCGAAGCTGCCGTCGTGCACATCCTCTCGTTCATGGCAACTGACGCAAGTGCCGGAGAGGCTGAGTTTGCCTGGCATCGGGCGGGTGTGGCAGGCCACGCATTCGAGCCCCTTATGCCCGCCGTCGAGCTTGAATTTGGTGCGCTGGTCGTGATCGAAATCCCATAGTTTCCAATCCCTTGCATTGTGGCACTCGCCGCATTGGGCGCCCAGGCGTTTTTTGTGGACATCTTCCTTCGCATGGCAGCCATTGCATTCCACGGGGGCGTCTTTGAAGGCGGGCGTCAGATGACATTTCTTGCATTCCACCTTCATATGCTTGCCCAATAGGGGGAAGCGCGCCAAGCCGTGATCGAAACGGGTGTCTTTCCAATCCTTTTCGTTGTGGCAGGATTCGCATTTCTTGCCTTCCTGGCCCTTGTGCTTATCGTCTTGCTGGTGGCAGGCGTAGCAGGTTGCTTGCACCTTATCCTTATAGAGGCGCCCTTTGTGGCAAGCCATGCATTTGACCTTTATATGCTTGCCGCGCAAGGCGTATTTGGTGTCGCGGTCATGCTGGAAGGTGCTGATTTTCCAGTCTTTTTCCTTGTGGCAGGTTTCGCATTTCTCACCATATTTTCCTTTATGCTCATCTTCTTTCAGGTGGCAGGCGATACAGGCGGTTTTTAGCTTGTCGCGGTAGTTTGCATTGGTGTGGCATGCGGTGCACTTGGCCGACTTGTGCTTGTCGCGTAAGGGAAATTTGGTGTCCTGCTCGTGGTTGAACGAGGTCGTGCGCCACTCGCGCTCGTTGTGGCAGGATTCGCATTTCTCGCCCAAGCCGCCCTTATGCACATCATCCGCGCGGTGGCAGGCGACGCAGCTAGTCTTGAGTTTCTCTTTGAATAGCCCGCTCTTGTGGCAGCTCTCGCATTTCGTCGTGCGGTGTTTGCCGCGCAGGGGGTAGCGGGTTTTGTCATGGTTGAAGGCTATTTCCTTCCAATCGCGCTCGGTGTGGCACGACTCGCACTTGGCGCCGAAGCTGCCTTTGTGTTTGTCGTCCTTGCGGTGGCAGGATAGGCAATCCCGCGGCGCTCCCTTGAAGCGCTGGTTTTGATGGCAGTCTTCGCACTTCACATCATTATGTTTGCCGGCAAGGGGGAAGCGGGTTTTTTCGTGATCGAATTTCGCGTCTTTCCAGTCCTTTTCGTTGTGGCAGGTTTCGCACGCCGTGCCCAGATTGCCTTTGTGCTTGTCGTCTTTTTTATGGCAGGCATTGCACTTGGAGGAGATATCGCGGTATTTGACGCCGGGCCGATGGCAATCGCGGCAGGCGATTTTCGCATCGTCGTGCCCGCCTTTTAAAACAAAATCGGTCTTGGTGTGATTGAAGGATTTTTCATCCAAGGGCGCGATGTGGGCGGCGCGGCCCTTGTGATCGGTGTGGCAGGCGCGGCATTCCTGTTCGGTCAAGCGGCCGTGGTAGCCCTGTTTCTGGCGCACGTCGCTCGCCACGTCTTTGTGGCAGTCCAGGCACAAGCCGGTTTGCGCCGCTTTGTTGAAGCGCATATGGCATTTGGCGCATTCGCTTTCGTACTTGGCGTGCCCCTCGATCACCTTGCCCGGCATCAGTACCGATTCGATGCTGCCGGCGCGCGCGCCGGCAGCGCAAAAAAATATGAGAAGTATGGCGGTGAGCGCGGCCAAGCGCGGCCAAGGATTAATACATGTGTACTGCGACGACATGAAAGATCGCGCTGAATGCGAGCATATAAACGAAGGGGACATGCAGCACATGCCAAAGTGAAAACATGCGTTCATAGGCGGCAAACTGATTCACGCGCTGAATTTCGGCCACATACTCCGCTAGCGCCGGCGCGATCTCGGCCAGGAATTTGCGCAGGGCTTGCCGATCCAGGCCGTGTTGCGCCGCATCGGCTTTAAGGGTTTTTTTCAGCGCTTGCAGGCAGCGCCGATAGGTGCGCCGCGCATGCCAACCCAGGGTCATGAAGCGCCAAGCACGGGTGATAAAGGCGCCGGACGTGTCTTTGGCGCGCGCTTCGAAGGCTTGAAGCAGGGCTTCCGCGTCCGGCGCGAAGCGCAACTGGGATTCCACATCCCCCGCATGCAGGCCGAGTTCCGCTTGCATTTCCTTCAGATTCGCATGGCTGCCATAGAGGCCGTGGTGAATGCGGGTGTAGATGAAGCGGCCGATCACGCCGCTGCCGGCCACCAGCAGCATTGACACCAACGCCACCCCGGCATTGAGCGAGCCGATGTTGAAGGTCGAATGAAACAAGACCAAGGCCGGGCCGGCGACCCCCAGAAACATATGGGTGCGGAACCAGGGCTTGATCGGCCCCCAGCCATGCATGAAACGCAAATGTTTGCGCAGCGGGTAAGTGAGCAGCAGCAGCATCATCACGCCGCCGGCCAAGCCCATGTAGTACCCAAAGGCGGATCCCGCAGTGTAGTAATCGCCGCGCGCGACTAGCCAAGCAGCGGCAATGGCGAGGATCAACCCGAGGCTGATTCCGGCGCGCTTGAGGATGGCGGCGTTAACGGACGGCGGCCGGGCTTCGGTCCGGGAAAGGGCTGCTGCGGGATTAGTCATGCGTCAGGGATACCTTCCGATGAGGTTCATTCGCGCCGAGTTTAATGGCCGCGCCGGGGCCTGTGCAATGCCTGCGCGGCGGAAAAGATGATGGATGATGAAGCTGCATGCTAGTATTTTCGGCGCAAGCGGCAATTTTTCCATTAAAGATCGTTAATCCCGCCATCGGTGCATCCTCAGTACGATGGGCGCGCGGGTGGCCAAACAGCGTGGCGAAGAATGGTGTTATCGACGGAACTGATCAGCGTATTGCTCTATCTTTCCCCGCTTGCGGTCGTGATGTATTTGTATCTGCGGCGGCATGCGAAACGCGCCGAGCAGCATGCGGGTGTGTTGCGCGAGTCGGTGGAAGCGGGGCTCAACGAGCCGCCCTCGCTGCACCCGGTGATCGACCCGACGCGTTGCATCGGCTCCGGCGCCTGCATCAAGGCCTGTCCGGAAAAAGCGCTTGGCATCATCAACGGCAAGGGGCGGTTGATCAATGCCTCGCACTGTATCGGCCATGGCGCGTGCCGGCTCGCTTGCCCGGTGGATGCGATTCAATTGGTATTCGGCACCGAAAAGCGCGGCGTGGACATTCCGCAAGTGCAGCCGAATTTTGAAACCAATGTGCCGGGAATTTTCATCGCCGGCGAACTGGGCGGCATGGGGCTGATCCGCAATGCGGTGGAGCAGGGCCGGCAGGCGCTGGAGTCCGTGTCGCAAACAAAAGATCGCGAGGGCGAGCTGGATGTGGTGATCGTCGGCGCCGGCCCCTCGGGCTTATCCTCCGCTTTGGCCGCGATGGAGAAGAAGCTGCGTTTTGTCGCGGTGGAACAGGAAGATTCTTTGGGCGGCACGGTCTATCACTATCCGCGCAACAAGGTTGTGATGACCGCATCGATGCACTTGCCCATGGTAGGCAAGGTGAAAATGGGCGAGGTGAGCAAGGAATCCCTGCTCGAATTCTGGAACGGCGTCCTGCATAAAACCGGGCTCAAAATCAACTTCAACGAACGCATGGAAAAGATAGTGCAAACCACTGCCGGCTTCGAGGTCAAGACCGATCGCCAGGTGTACCGCACGCGCAATGTGCTGCTCACCATCGGCCGCCGCGGCACGCCGCGCAAGCTGGGCGTGGCGGGCGAGGAACAGCCCAAAGTGGTGTACCGATTGATCGATCCCGAGCAGTATCGCGGCCAGCATGTGCTGGTGGTGGGCGGCGGCGACAGCGCCTTGGAAGCAGCGCTGGCCATTGCCGATCAACCCGGCAGCACGGTTGCCTTGTCCTACCGCAGCGAGGCGTTCGGCCGGGTCAAACCCAAAAACCGGCAGCGGCTGGATGAAGCGCAAGCGGCGGGCCGCGTGCAGGTCTTGCTCAAATCGAGCGTGAAGGAAATCGTGGCCGATGCGGTGTCGATTGAGCATGATGGCCAAACCCTGTCGCTTAAGAATGACGCAGTGATCGTGTGCGCCGGCGGCATTTTGCCGACGCCCTTTTTGAAAGAGATTGGCATTATGGTGGAGACAAAACATGGCACAGCCTGAAATCTGGTTCTGGATAGCCGCGACTGTATTGACCCTGTTCGCGCTCTGGGTGGTGTTGCGCCCCTTGCTTTCCAAGCGTGAAATCGCCACACCCGATCAGATTGAATCGAATGCCGCAATCTATCGCGGCCAACTCGATGACTTGGAGCGGGATTTGGCCGCCGGCACGCTGGATGCCGAGCACTATGCCGAAAGCCGGCGCGAGCTTGAGCGCCGCTTGCTGGATGAAGCTTCACCTTCCGCCGCGCCGCGCCCGTCCGCCGCCCGAAGATGGCGTTTTGCGCTGTTGGTGGCCGCGCTCTTGCCGCTGACGGCGCTCGGCTTGTATTACCAATTAGGGAGCCGCGACGCGATTAGCTACGCGCCCTTGGATAATTTGATGGCGCAGGCAAAGCCTGAGGGGCACGCGAAGGATGCGGATTTGGATCCCTTGGTGGCGCGCCTGGCGGCGCGGCTGCGCGACAAGACGCCGGAAGACGGCGAAGGTTGGGCCTTGCTGGCGCGCTCCTATGTGGAGCTGAAGCGCCATGCCGAGGCGTCGGCGGCATTCGCGAAAGCCGCCGCGCTGTTGCCGCGCGACCCGGTACTGCTGGTGGATTACGCCGATGCGCTGGCCATGGCGCAGGGCCGGCGCATGGAAGGCAAGCCCGCGCAACTGGTCGAGCAAGCGCTGGCGCTCGACCCGCGCAACGAAAAAGCCTTGATGCTGGCCGCGACACATGAATTCGACCGCCATCGCTACCCCGAGGCCATTAAATATTGGGAACGCTTGAGCCATGTCGCGCCCCCGGGATCGGAATCGGCGAAAGAAGCCTTAGCCAGTATCGAGGAGTCGAAAGCGATTATATCCGGCAAGGCCGTAGCCGCAGCGCCGGCCGCACCGGTCGAGGCGCCTGCGCAAGCCATGGCCGCGCCGCGCGCCGCATCAGCCGCGGAGATACGCGGTGAAGTGACGCTCGCCCCCGCCTTGGCAAGCCGCGTCAAGCCCACCGATACCTTATTCATTTTTGCGCGCGCCGCGACTGGTTCGCGCATGCCGGTGGCGATCCTCACGGCGAAGGCGGGTGCGCTGCCGTATCGGTTCACCTTGTCGGATAGCATGAACCTGATGCCGGGCCGCAATTTGTCCAAGATGGAAAGCGTGGTGGTGGTGGCGCGCATCACCTCCTCCGGCCAGGCCACGGTGCAAAGCGGCGATCTCGAAGGCGCCACGCCGCCGCTGCGTCCGGGCGGCCAGCCGGTGAAACTGGTGATCGAACGGGTCACGCCTTAACTCAGTGTTCTAAGCCCGAATCCCATTGCCCGCCCGCCGGGCGCGGCTTATGATGACGCGATTATCGCCAGAGGGGCCGCGCCATCGCAACCTTTAAGACTGTTTTCCCGCCGCTGTTGATCGAGCTGCAGCACCACTTGCTGTTCGTGAAAAGCGTGGCGGATCGCGTGTTCGCGGATGACGCCACGGCAGCCGCTGGTTTGCCCGAGCCGGAGTATTGGCATTCGTATGACAACGTGGATAACCGCCTGGTGAAACAGCTGGCGAACGATGATTTGCGCGCGGCGTGGGTGCATACCGGGCGCGTGCATAAGCAGTTTCTCAAAGCGGCCGAAGCCGCGGTCAATCTTGCCGCCAAGGGCGAGACGGCCCGGGCGCGCATCCAGCTCAATGAAGTGTTTTCCCTTTCAAATGAACTCACCGGCTTGCTGGTCGGCGGCAGCATCGCCGAGTTGGTGAGCGCGATTCAAACGCACGAGCAACTGCTGGCCACGCGCTATGAGCGCGATTTCCTCGAAGCGACCCACATGGGCCGCTTTACGCTGCGCTTGAGCGATAACTTGATCATGGAGGCGGATGATAGCTTCCTCGATTTTTGCGGCTATACGCGTGAAGACTTGATCGGCAGCACGGCCAACACGCTGCTCGGCAAGCAGGCGCTGTCGCGCATGACGAGCGCCGCGCGCAATATGGAGAAGACCGAACGCGTCGCGATCAAAGCCAAGCATGGAGCCGGCCATCCGATTACGCTGGATGTCATCGCCTACATCGACCGCGATAACCATACTGAGCTGCTGCATGCTTTCGCGGTAAACGTGACTCAGACCGAGACCGAAGCGCAGCAGAGGCGCTTGCTGTCGACCGCAGTCGAGGCTTCCGGCCAATCGGTGATGATCACCAACGGCAAGCAGGAAATTGTCTACGTCAACCCGGCTTTCACCCTCATCACGGGCTACGAGCCGGAGGAGGTGCTGGGCAAGACGCCGCGCCTCCTGCAGGGCGCGGAGACCAGCCAGGCCACGCGGGTGGCGATTCGCGAGGCGCTCGCGGCGCACAAGCCGGTGCACGTCGAAATTCTGAATTACCACAAGAGCGGGCGGCCTTACTGGCTTGATTTATCCATCGTGCCGGTGCTCGATGATGAGGGCGAGGTCACGCATTTTGTGGCAATCGAAGTCGATATCACCGAGCGCAAGAAAGCGGAGCAGGAGATAGCCCGCATCGCGATGGAGGACCATCTCACCGGACTGGCCAACCGGCGCGCGGCGGAAGATCGGCTGGAGCTGGAATGGGGGCGGGCGCGGCGCGATCATGGCGAATTCGCCGTGGCGATCGCCGATATCGACCGCTTTAAATTAGTGAACGATCAGTATGGGCATCACATCGGCGACCAAGTGCTGAAGCACGTCTCGGGTGTGATGGCGGCCAACCTGCGCGGCGGCGACTGGATCGCGCGCTGGGGCGGGGAAGAGTTCATCGTGTGCTTTCACGACTTGGACCGGCGCGGCGCGCTGACCGCCGCGGAGCGGCTGCGCAAACAGGTGAAGGCAAAACCCATTGCGCTGCCGCAGGGCGATCTGCCGGTGACGGTGAGCATGGGCGTTTCGCTGTACGGAACGGAACACAAAAGCATCGAGGAAATGCTCGCCCAATCGGATGCGCTGCTGTACGAGGCCAAGCATGCGGGCCGCGACAAGGTGATGTGCGCGGGCAAGGACGCGACACGCAAGGGCGGCGTGATCTGGGAAGGCTCGCAAGTGCAAAGCGCGCTGCATGAAGGCCGGGTGTTGCCGGCGTATCAGCCCATCGTCGATCTGCGCACCGGGCGCATCGTGGCCGAGGAAGCGCTGGCGCGTATTCGCGCCAAAGACGACTCTTTGGTTCCCGCGATCAATTTTATCCAGGCGGCGGAAGCGCTACATCTCATTGGCGCCATCGACGAGACCATTTCCAGCAGTGCTTTGGCGCGCTGTGCTGTTTCCATCGCAGGGCCGGAGGAAGAAGCATTTGTTTCACACTTCATCAACCTCTCGCCGCAATTCCTCGCCAATCCCGAGGCAGTGGACAATCTGCTGGAGCGCGCACGCGGCTATTGCGCGCGCTGCGGCATGGATAACGCCGCGACCAAGCCGATGGTGATCGAAATCACCGAGCGCCAGTCGGCCGATATTCTGCTGCTGAAAAAACATCTCAAGCCGCTGACGGATTTCGGCTTCCGGCTGGCGCTCGACGATTTCGGCAGCGGTTATTCCTCGTTTTTATATCTGGCCGAGCTGCCGGTGAATTTCATCAAAATCGAAGGCTGGATGGTGAACCGCATCAACAAGGATAAACGCACCCGGCAACTGGTCGAGACACTGGTCAATACCGCACAGAAATTCAAGATACTCACCGTGGCGGAATGCGTCGAAGACCCGGAAACGGCGCAGGTGCTGTGCGATATCGGCGTCGATTGGGCGCAAGGCTATTATTTCGCCCGGCCCGCGGTGGAGTAGCCGCGAAGCGTCGCGCATGAACTGTGTTAGCATGCGCGCCAATCATATGTAACTCGCGCAGCGAGCCTAAGTCCCTCTCTCCCCGCATACGACTCCGCACGGGCTTTAGCCCGTAGCGGATCGGAGTCCCCTTGTGGGGCTCGCGGGAGAGAGTTAGGAGAGAGGGCCGCTCTCAATAGTCCTCATGAAAATCTGCATTGTTTCCGACAGTCATGACAATCGCCGCCTGCTCGGCAGCGCGGTGGAAGACGCCAAGCTGCATGGCGCACAAGCCGTGCTGCATTGCGGCGACGTGGTCGCGCCGGCCACCCTGCGCGTGCTGCAAAAATTCGGCTTGCCGGTGCATGTGATTTACGGCAACAACACCGGTGATTTGTACAGCCTATCCAAGCTTGCGCACGAGCCGGATAGCGTGGTGCATTTCCATGGCCCCGATGCGGGCATCGTGTTGGCGGATAAAAATGTGTTCCTGGTGCATTACCCACACTATGCGCGCGGGATGGCGACGACCGGCGACTGGGACTTGGTGTGCTGCGGCCACGACCATCGCGCGGAGATTCAGTGGGTGGCGAATATGAAGGGCGGAAAAACGCTCTTGGTGAACCCCGGCACCGTGGGCGGCGTGGGTTTCCCCGCAACTTATGTGCTGGGCGATCTGGAGACGATGGAATTCGACGTCATCAATGTGCCGGCGCAGTAAGGTGAGTTGCGCAACATGCCGCGCGTGGCAAAGCATTAGTCATGGCTAATGCATAATCCCGCAAGCGTGCTCAAATATAGCGCCTCTATCGACATATAAGTAATTTCAATTGTTTTTGGCGGAGCCGAATCTGGAACGGTCATTCGAATCGGAGTAAGATGCGGGGTCTTGAAATACGCCTTTCCGCCAACAGGGCGTCAGTAAACTACTCGATTTATTTACCAATTTACTTTTTTAAAGGTGAGTGGCGCTAATCGCCGCTGATCGACAACCATCCGTATTTTGGAGGAGACCTCATGACGGAAGTAGTGGCAACCAACCAGACCATTTTGGTGGTCGGCGGCGGCATCAGCGGCATGACGGCAGCCCTCGAGGCGGCAGAGTGCGGCAAGGATGTCGTGCTCCTGGAAAAAAATCCCGCGCTCGGCGGCCGCGTTTCGCAGTTGTACCGGTATTTCCCCAAACTGTGTCATCCGATCTGCGGCTTGGAAATCAACCTGCGCCGTCTCAAGGGCAACCGCCGCATTCGCGTGTTGACGCTGGCTGAAGTGACCGGCATCTCCGGTCAAAAGGGCGATTACAGCGTCAGCGTGAAATTGTCTCCGCGCTACGTGAACGAAAACTGCACCGCCTGCGGCGAATGCGCCAATGCCGTGACGGCCGAAGTGCCCAACGCTTTCAACTACAACCTGAACAAGATCAAGGCAGCGTATCTTCCCAACGCCATGGCCTACCCCATGCGCTATGTGCTCGATCCGTCGATCGCCGGCACCCCGGAGGGCGAGAAAGCCCGTGCCGCATGCAAATACGGCGCGATTGATCTCGATATGAAAGAAGAGACGATCCAGATCAAAGCCGGCGCAGTGGTATGGGCGACCGGTTGGCAGCCTTACGATGCGGCGAAGATTCAGCCCTACGGCTACGACCGTTTCGAGAACGTCATCACCAGCGTCGAATTCGAGCGCTTGGCCGATCCGCACGGCCCGACCGGCGGCAAGATCCTGCGCCCGTCCGACGGCAAGGAAGCGAAGAACGTCGCCTTCATCCAATGCGCCGGTTCGCGCGACGAGAATCATCTGCGCCACTGCTCGCGCATTTGCTGCATGGCGTCGCTGAAGCAAACCAATTACGTCACCGAGAAATTCGGCGACGAGGGCAAGTCCACCATTTACTACATCGACATTCGCGCCATCGACCGCTTCGAAGATTTTTATCAGAAAGTCAAAGCGAACCCGAACGTGAAGTTCGTCAAATCCAAGGTCGCCAAAATCGTGCAGGATGAAAAATCCGGCAACCCGGTGCTGCACGGCGTGGATACGGAGGGTTATCACCGTTACGCCACAGAGCACGATCTGGTGGTGCTGGCAGTCGGTATGGCGCCGTCGGTGCCGGCCGGCATGATCCCGGTGGAGATCGTGGCGGATTCGAGCGGCTTTATTCAACTGGATGAAGCAAACGGCGGCCTGTTCGGCGCCGGTTGCGCGACCAACGCGCTGGACGTGAACCGCGCGGTGCAGTCGGCGACGGCGAGCGCGCTGCGCGCGATCCAAGTCGTGAACCAAGTAGCAAGGGTGGAGGCATAAATGGCAGATCAAAAAATAGCGGCATACGTGTGCCAGGGCTGCGGTCTGGGCGAGCGCCTGGACACCAAAGCGCTGGCGCAAATCGCGAAGACCGATGGTAAGGCGCATCTGGTGCGCGAGCATGCTTTCTTGTGCAATGCGGATGGCGTGGCGACAATTCAGAAGGATATCGACGAAGGTGTTACACACATCGCGATCGCCGCCTGTTCGCGCCGTGCGAAAACCGAAGCGTTCTATTTCCCGGCGGTGGCCATGTCGCGCGCTAATTTGCGCGAAGGCGTGATCTGGATTCGCCCCGAGGGCGACGAGCACCAGGAAACCACGCAAGAGATGGCGCAAGATTACGTGCGCATGGCCTGCGCCGAAGCAAAAAAACTGACTCAGCCTGCCGGCAATCCTGCCGCGGCCCGCAATACCACGGTGCTCGTGGTCGGCGGCGGCATCACCGGCATGACCGCCGCGCTGGAAGCGTCGAAAACCGGCTATCAAGTCGTGCTGGTCGAGAAGAGCGGGCAACTCGGCGGCTGGGCAGGCAAGCTGTGGAAGCGCGTGGCCTACAAAGAGCCATTCGCCGACCCCGCCGACACGGGCGTGGAAGCGATGACCTCGGCGATTCAAGCCGACAAGAACATCAAGGTTTATCTCAACGCCACTATCGCCAAGACCGATGGCGCGCCGGGACGTTTCCTTATCGACATCGCCACCGAATCCGGCGGCGTGACGCAAGAGCATGCCGGGTCGATCGTGCAAGCGTCGGGATTCGCGCTGTACGATATCGCCAAGCTGCCGGAATTGGGCGGCGGCACGAGCCCCCATGTGGTGGATCAAGCCGGCCTGGAAGCGCTGGCCAAGCGTGCTGCTGGCGGCGCGATCAAGCGCGCCGACGGCGCCGAAGTCAAATCCGTGGTGTTCGTGCAATGCGCGGGCCAGCGTGACGATACGGGCAAACATCTGTCCTATTGCTCCGGCACTTGCTGCCTCACCAGCATCAAGCAGGCGATGTATTTCAAGGATCAAAACCCGGACATCGACACGATCGTGATTTTCGACGACTTGCGCACACCGGGCAACGGCGAGGATTTTTATCGCAGTGCTCAGAAAAAAGGCGTGACCTTCACCAAGGGTAAAGTCGCCGGCGTGGCGCCGTCGGGTAATGGCTTGAAGGTCACCTTCAACGACCTGATTCTGGGCGATGAGAACGCCACGATCGATGCCGACTTGGTGGTGTTGGCGACCGGTCAAGTGCCGAACTCCGGCGACAACATCGACCTCAAGCAGGAAGAGGGCGTGGATGTGAAGCCGATTTCCATTCTCAACCTGAACTATCGCCAGGGTCCGGATGTGCCGCAATTGAAGCAAGGCTTTGTCGATTCGCATTTCATCTGCTTCCCCTACGAATCGCGCCGCACCGGCATTTATCCCGCCGGCCCGGTGCGCCGTCCGATGGATATTACCCAGGCGGCGGAAGACGCCACCGGCGCCACCATGAAGGCCGTGCAAGCCATCGAGAATGCCTCGGTGGGCCGCGCAGCACACCCGCGCTCGGGCGATCTGAGCTTCCCGTCTTTCCGCGCGGAAGGCTGCACCCAGTGCAAGCGCTGCACGGTGGAGTGCCCGTTCGGCGCCATCGACGAGGACGAGAAACGTTTCCCGGTATTCAACGAAGCGCGCTGCCGCCGTTGCGGCACCTGCATGGGCGCCTGCCCGGTGCGCGTGATTTCGTTTGAAAACTACTCGGTGGATTCGGTCGGCTCGCAGATCAAGGCCGTGGATATTCCCGACGAGTTCCAAGAGAAGCCGCGGATTCTGATCTTGGCGTGCGAGAACGACGCCTATCCCGCGCTCGACATGGCCGGCATGAACCACAACAACTATAGCGCCTATGTGCGCATCATCCCGGTGCGCTGCCTGGGCTCGGCCAACTTGATTTGGGTGACCGATGCGCTGAACAGCGGCTACGACGGCGTGATGATGATGGGTTGCAAGCACGGCGAAAACTACCAGTGCCATTTCGTGAAGGGCTCGGAGATCGCCAGCATCCGCCTGTCCAAGGTGGATGAGACGCTGAAGAGTTTGAACCTGGAAACCGAGCGCGTGCAGAACTACGAAGTCGCGATCACCGACATCGAGCGCGTGCCTCAACTCATCAACGACTATGCGGCCAAGATCCAAGAAATTGGCATGAGCCCGTTCAAGTTCTAGGAGACGAAATGAGCGATCTCAATACCCAAGCAGTAGCGAAATACCGCAACAACTTCCTGAAGGAAGTGGAAGCCTGCGTCGAAGAAGGCGACTGGGTCAAGATGTGCATGCAGTGCGGCGTGTGTGCCGGTTCCTGTCCGTTCGGTCCGCACTGGGCGCACCCGCCGCAGGAAATCTTCATGATGATCCGCGCCGGCAAGCGCGAAGAAGTGCTGACGTCGGATTCGATGTGGATGTGCACCTCGTGCTACAACTGCATCGTGCGCTGCCCGCGCAAGCTGCCGATCACCCACATCATGCACGGTCTGGCCAACTACGCGCACCGCCTGGGGCTGGCGCCGAAAAACCAGCCGACGCGGCATTTCGCCAAGCTGTTCTGGAACAACATCACCAAGACCGGCCGCGCCAACGAATTGAAGTTGTCGCTCGCTTTGTACTTTAAGGATGGCCTGGTCAGCGGCATCAAAGTCGGGATGGCGATGGCGGGGGTGGGCTTGGGCTTGGTCAAGGCAAAACGCCTGAACCCGATGGAGATGTTAAAAGCGCATGGCTGCAAAGACACCAAAGGCATCCACGCGATGCTCAAGAAGGCGCGCGAAATTGAAGACCGCCGCAAAGGCCTGACGGCCGCCTAAGGAGACACAAATGGCGACAAAAGAATACGCATTTTATCCCGGTTGCTCCTCGCAACCCGGCGCATCGGCATCCAACTATCTGACATCGGTCAATTCGATGTGCAAGACGCTGGATATCAAGCTGACCGAAATCCCCGACTGGAATTGCTGCGGCGCTTCCATCGGTTACGCCGAAGGCGGCGAGCTGCCGCGCCACGCCATGAACGCGCGTAACTTGGCGATGGCCGAGCGCGAGTTGCCCGGCCAGAAAGTCGTTGCGACCTGCGCTGCTTGCTGGCTCTCCGCACGCGAAACCAAAGAGCGGCTGGACCATAGTTCCACCCTGCGCTCGGACACCAACGAAGCGCTCAAGGAAGCCGGCTTGGAGTATCAAGGCAAATCCGACGTGGTGCACATGGTCGAGGTGCTGATCGAGGACTTCGGTTACGATGCGCTGAAAAAGCCCGTGGTGAAACCGTTGGAAGGCTTGAAATTCGCCGGATACGTCGGCTGCCAAACCAATCGTCCCTTCGGTATCGACGGCGAATCATTCGAGAACCCGGTGTATCTCGACAAGCTGATCGAGCTCATGGGCGGCGAAGCGGTGAAATACGATCAGAAAGTTACCTGCTGCGGCGGCGCGCTGGCCTTCTCCGAGCCGGAAAAGAGCCAGAAGCAGATCAAAGACATCGTCGAATCCGCCTACGATCACGGCGCCGAGATGATCGTCACCCCTTGCCCGCTGTGCCAAGCCAACGTCGAGATTTATCAAGGCGACGTGAACAAGCGCTACGGCACCAAGTTCAATATTCCGGTGCTGTATTACAGCCAACTGATGACCCTCGCTTATGGCGGCTCCGCCAAGGATGCGGGTATCGATGGCCAGTTGATTAAAGCCACCAAGCTGGAAGCCTTCGCGGCAAAGAAATAATTAATCCGTAGGGGCGAGGCATGCCTCGCCCGATTGCGAAGGGGCGGTTCGTTGAACCGCCCCTTCGCATTTGGTCATTGGAAAGGGATGCAAATGAACGACCCCAAAACCTGGGACGAGTATCTGGACCTGGTGCACCAAGCCGTTTACGAAGTGGATGAACTGAAAGCCTGCACCGACGATGATGCCTGGGATATGGAAGATGGGGAAATCTATGCCCAATTCATCGATCCGCTGGATGCGCAGTTGCGTCAATTATTTGATGACATGACTTCCGGCCGTTACGAATTTCAGCACGATACCGACCTGCCGTTTATGGTGTTGGTGCAGCGTTTTGGCCGTGCGATTCCCTTTCGCGCGCTGCTCGAAACCATCAATCGCACCCATCGCAAAGGCGTGTGAGCCAAGCCAGCAAAAACAGGGCCAAAATCGCCGCATCCCCTTGAGGAATAGGCGAAAAATAATGCTTGCATTAACCGGCAGGCTCCTGTACTTTTCAAACCGCAGGATTTTCAAGTAGTGTTTTGCTCGTAACGCTGTAACCTCTAGTAGTCGGTACTTCAGCTCGCCAGCCTCTGTCTTGATTGTCGTGCACCTGGGCTTACCGCCCGTTTTTTTCAACATCTTTATAGGACATTTTAGACATGGCAACTGGTACTGTTAAATGGTTTAACGACGCTAAGGGCTTCGGCTTTATTACCCCGGACGGCGGTGGCGAAGATCTGTTCGCGCACTTCTCCGCGATTCAAAGCAACGGCTTCAAAACGCTGAAAGAGAACCAAAAGGTTTCCTTCGACATCACGACTGGCCCAAAAGGCAAGCAGGCGTCGAATATCCGCCCAGCGGAATAAGCGTTTTCAGCAAGATTTTAAAAAGCCCGGCTTGCCGGGCTTTTTTTCCGGCTTGAAACATTCGGACAAACGAATATACTGAGCGCATGAGTTTTGAACAAACCTTTTTCGACGCCCTAGCCGACGCCACGCGCCGCCGCATGTTGTTGTTGCTGCTGAGGGCGGACGAGCGCTGCGTGTGCGAACTGTATCAAGCGCTGAAGCAACCCCAGCCTACCGTCTCGCGCCACTTGGCGATATTGCGCGAAGCGAAGCTGGTATTGGTGCGCAAGGAAGGGGCGTGGGCCTATTACCGTTTGCATCCGCAGTTGCCGCTCTGGGCGAGCCGGGTCATCCAATTAATGGCCGACGCCAGCGGCGAAACCCTCGCAACGGAGAAAGCTGGCACGGCCGCTTGCTGCGGGTAATTTTTTTGCCTCGATATATTCGCATAACCGAATTAATAAAGATTTTACTGATGACTAAAACCGTGCTGATTTTGTGTACCGGAAACGCCTGCCGCAGCCAGATGGCCGAGGCGCTGGTGAACCATGAGCTCGGTCCGGCCATCCGCGCGATTTCCGCCGGCACGCATCCGGGGTCGAAGGTGGCACAAGGCGCCATCGAAGCCTTGCACCTTGCCAGCATACCGACCGCTGGACTGTCTCCGAAAAATGTCGATGCGGTATTGCACGAGCCGATCGATCTGGTGGTGACGGTATGCGACAACGCCAAGGAAACCTGCCCGATCTTTCCCCGGCCGATACCCGCGCTACATATGCCGTTCCACGACCCCCACGGCGAGCCCTTGGAAAGTTTTATCCAAGTGCGCGATGAAATTCGCGCCAAGCTGTTACCCGAGATACGCGAGCGTTTAGCGTAAGTCCTGTAAACCACGAAAGGAGAAAATGATGAAACGGTTTCATGTGCATGTATCGGTCAAGGATTTGCGAAAGGTGGTGCGTTTTTATTCCGCGATGTTCGGCCAGCAGCCGGCGCTGCTGAAGGACGATTACGCCAAATGGATGCTGGACGATCCGCGCGTCAACTTCGCCATTTCCAATCGCAGCGCCAAAACCGGCGTCGACCACTTGGGGATTCAAGTGGAGAACGCGGAAGAACTCAGCGGTGTGGAAGCCGATCTGCATCGCGCCAGCGATGCCGTGCAGGCCCAGTCCGGGACCGCCTGCTGCTATGCGCAATCGAACAAATACTGGGTGCAAGACCCGGCGGGCATCGCATGGGAAGCCTTCCACACGCTGGGCAGCGTGCCGGTGTTTGGTGTGGATCATGCGACCGGCGACACGCTCGCCAAGGCCGCATGCTGTGCCCCGGTGTTGGGAAAAGCCGGCTGCTGCTAAATGAGCGCGCAATGCGAGGCCACTGCCCAAGCCGCATCCGGCGCCACACTCGGCTTTTTCGAGCGCTGGCTCACGGCTTGGGTGTTTTTGTCGATCGCCGCCGGCATCGCGCTCGGCCAGCTATTTCCCGCCGTGTTTCAGGCGGTGGGGCGGATGGAAGTGGCCAAGGTCAATCTTCCGGTGGGCCTGCTGATCTGGATCATGATCATTCCCATGCTGCTCAAGATCGATTTCGGCGCGCTGCACGAAGTCAAGCAACACTGGCGCGGCATCGGCGTCACGCTGTTCGTGAATTGGGCGGTGAAGCCGTTCTCCATGGCGCTGCTCGGGTGGATTTTCATCCGCCACGTGTTTGCGCCCTATCTGCCGCCAGCGCAAATCGATAGCTACATCGCCGGCCTGATTCTGCTTGCCGCCGCGCCCTGCACCGCCATGGTATTCGTGTGGAGCGGCCTCACACGCGGCGAGCCGCACTTCACCCTGACCCAAGTGGCCCTGAACGACGCCATCATGATCTTCGCCTTCGCTCCCCTCGTCGGCCTGCTGCTGGGGATCTCCGCCATCATCGTGCCGTGGGATACGCTATTCATCTCGGTGGCGCTGTATATTCTGATTCCAGTGATGCTGGCGCAAAGTTGGCGGAGCTATTTGCTGCGTCGCGGCGAGGCGGTGCTCAAGCAGACGCTCGATCGGCTGCACCCATTTTCGCTCACCGCATTGCTCGCGACGCTTGTGTTGCTGTTCGCGTTTCAAGGCCAGGCGATACTTGAACAGCCGCTGGTGATCGCCATGCTCGCGGCGCCGATCTTGATTCAGGTGTATTTCAATTCCGGGCTCGCCTATTGGCTCAACCGCCGCCTCGGCGTGGCGCATTGCATCGCCGGGCCTTCGGCCTTGATCGGCGCGAGCAATTTTTTCGAGCTGGCGGTAGCCGCCGCCATCAGCCTATTCGGCTTCCAATCGGGCGCAGCGCTGGCGACCGTGGTTGGCGTGCTGATCGAGGTGCCGGTGATGCTGTCGGTGGTGCGTATCGTCAATGCAAGCCGGGGGTGGTACGAGGCAAAGTGAAAATGGAAAGGAAGCAAATGAACCGAATCAATTGGAGTAGAGCGATTGCATTTTGCATCACGCTGGGAGTGGTTGGTAGCACAGGCGCAGCAGAAAAGGATGAGCGGCAAAGAGTAAAACTTCCAACGCAAATGCGCGCCCACATGCTCGGCAATATGCGCGACCACCTGCAAGCGCTGTCTGAAATTCAAGCCGCACTCGCGGCGAAGCAATTGGACCGCGCGGCGGATATCGCCGAGACCCGCCTCGGCATGACCTCGCTCGGCACGCACGGCGCAGCGCACATGGCGCAGTACATGCCAAAAGCCATGCAGGACATCGGCACCGAGATGCATCACGCCGCCAGCCGCTTCGCGCTCATGGCACAGGAGGGTGATGGGCAAAAGGCGCTGGAAAATCTGGTGCAAGTGACACAGCAGTGTGTAGCCTGCCATGCGGGGTATCGGGTGTATTAAAGTGTAGTAGTTCCGAATAAGTTACCTTGGGTCTGTTGTTAATGCCATTGATGCAGGAACTGCTCACCGGGCAGATTCGGCTGATATGAAAAACGATTCTCGACTTTTCCAAACAGGGTCAGGCAACATACCTTTGGGCGGATTTAAAGATATTTATTATGTCGTGATGCGGTAATATCTTGATTTATTGGCTATGATACGGCTTAATTCAAGATACTTAACGCCGCCATTACAGAAAAATGTCACCATGCCTGTATTTAGCCACCACAATTTAACCCTGCTCAACCCGTCGTTTGACTCACCGCTGGTAGATGTTTTGACGGAGCTGGAACACCTGCGCCGGCTACAACTGCAGGGCACGACCCCGGCCCAGGTTTTTTTTCAGCTCAAGCGCATCTTCCACATGCTGGAAAGTTTGGGTTCAGCCCGTATCGAGGGTAACCACACCACGTTAGCCGACTATGTGGAAAGCAAATTGGAAGGCACCCCGCAGGCTCTCTCTGACCAACTTCGAGAAATGGAAAATATTGAAGCAGCCATGGCATACATCGAGGAGAGTATTCAGCCCGGCGATGGGCTGTCAGAGCACTTCATCCGCGAGCTGCACGCCCTCACGGTAAAAAATCTGGAACGAGAGGGTGACACCACACCGGGGGCTTACCGGAAGAAGCAGGTAAAAATCGCACAGTCCGAACACTTGCCACCGGAGTTCATCCAGGTGCCACATTACATGCAGGATCTGGTGGCGTTCATCAACGAGAATCATCCGCCAAAATATGACCTCATCAAGGTGGCGTTGGCGCACCATCGTTTTGGCTGGGTACACCCATTTGGCAACGGCAATGGCCGCGTGGTGCGGCTGCTGACCTACGCCCTGCTGATCAAGTACGGCTTCAATGTAAAAACCGGTGGCAGAGTCCTGAATCCAACAGCGGTATTCTGCAATGACCGAGACCGGTATTACGCCATGTTGGCACGCGCCGATACCGGCGCCCCGGAGGGGCTGGAGGCATGGTGCATCTATGTATTGCAAGGCATTCTGGATGAATTGCGCAAGGTGGATCGGCTTACTGACTACGGCTATTTGAACGACCGGATTCTTGCGCCCGCGCTTTCTTATGCAAAGGAAAGAGAACTCATCACGGCGATGGAAGAGAATTTGTTGCACCTATGCGCCAAAAACGGCATAGCCAAGGCGGCTGATCTGACAGTTGCCATGCCCGGTTTGTCACCGGCCCAGCGCACCTATCAAATCAAAAAATTGGTGGAGCGCAAAATGTTGCAGCCCATCAAGGAAGGGGCGCGCCAATACACCATCGGCATCAGCAATAGCTATCTGATGCGAGGCGTAGTGCGTGCACTGTCAAATGAAGGATTTATCCCGCCCACACTGAATAGAGCGGATAACTGACAGTGGGATGAGTGAAAGCTTGCCTCGCATGAGCAGGAAAATGACATCATGAGCCACATCGGCCAGCCTGCAAGCGCTGTCCGAAATCCAGGCCGCACTCGCGGCCAAGCAGCTCGACCGGGCGGCGGATATCGCCGAGACACGCCTCGGCATGACCTCGCTCGCCTCGCATGGTGCGGCGCACATGGCGCAGTACATGCCCAAAGCCATGCAAGATATCGGCACCGATATGCACCACGCCGCCAGCCGCTTCACGCGCACGGCCACGAAGGCGATGGACAGAAGGCGCTGGAAAATCTAGCTCAAGTCACGCAGCAGTGTGTGGCGTGTCATGTGGGGTATCGGGTGTATTAAGGGGAGTGGTTGGTTTGATTAGTGATCATTTGTTTTCTACACATTGTTCGCCTCTTGATGGAGCACGGTGGTATGTAGTCCAGCCATCCCTTCCCTGAACGCGGACGGTATTTTGATCAACAATTTGATAGTCCCGATCACCTGCCAACGTTGTATCCGGCCGGTAGGTTCCGGGTTTAAAACATCCACCCGGCCCACAAAATGAAACGGAATATTTATTAGTACCAGCCGGCGAAACGGCCAAACCAAAGTTGTCATTGCTTTCGGTTTTCCAGAAACCGGCCATTGGGTGAGACGCTGATGGAATAGCGGTTTTTTCAGCGATTCTGTCCTCGTCGTGTGAACTAGGCGCACCTTGCGTCAACATGATGAGAACGTAAACAAGAACACCGAAATTGAACAAATGCCAGGATGCACCGAGCAGCGATGTTATGCGAGCGCCAAGCTTGAGAACCCCAGAGCCAGCATAGAGAGTTGCGCTGCGCCATACAGCCACAGTTGATATAACTGCAATTGCTGCGGCGAGAAGGGTTAGGACAAAAATGGGGGTAATTCCAACTTTTTGAACAACCCATGTACCTAATACGGCGAGAACAACAAAGAGCCCAAGCAATGGCACTGCCCATCCAAACCAGAAAGTAGCGCCTAGGGGGATTTGGCCACGCCAAAATTTGATGAGAAAGGTGCTCATGATCTTTAATGTTTAAGGTAAGGGGGCGCCGGAGCGATGTTAGGGGGCATTGTGCTCTTCACGGTGGCGTTGCTTTAAAAGCCGTCGCAGCCAAGAAAAACCAACAATGATGAATACAACAACTATAATCGCGAGAGTGATGACTTCACGAAGCCACAGTTGAATGAACCCCGTTACAGTCATTGATTGCCCGTTTGGGAATGGGTAATAGATTGATCCAATCATCACACCCAACACCAGAACGACAGCCAAAAAGGTAAGCGCTGCATTACCACGAGAATTACTCCAAGGCTTTCTCAAAGCAAGGGACATTTTTTTTCGACATTCCCTGGGGCATGTGCTTGCTCCCTTTAAATTAGTCGACATTGTTGTTGGTTTAATTTTTTATCTGGCGTAATTCGGCGCGTACTATTCGCCTGCGCCCTGATCGTTCACATCCGGGTTGATCACGCCGAACTGCGCCGGGATGTAGGCATAAAAGACGCGGATTTTTTCCTGTTGCACCAGATCGATCAATTGCTGCGATTCGGCTTCGGTCACGATGAATTCCACTTCCACCGTGAGCGAGCCGGCTAGCTCGAAGAAAGTGCTCTCGTGCAGCACATGATGCCGCCCGAAACCCGCCATGGCGCGAAATGCTGATCCGCCGTGGATGCCGTGTTGGTTGGCTTGTTCCAGCAGCCACTCCCACAACAGGCGGCCTTGGTGCCGCTGGTTTTCATGCACGTAGAATCTGAGCAAAGCGCCTTGCATGATGTCTCCTCCTTTAGTTGGCTGGCGTCAGCCGAGACTGGCCCTTTCTGGTCAGGCGGTATTTCTGCAGGCGGCTGCTGGGTTTGTCGGGAAAGGTATAGGCAATGAGCCCATTGTCCAGCAATTCTTTCATGATGCGTTTGAATGCGCCGGTCTTGCTCCTTAGCTTGAGGTGGGCGATGAGTTCATTGGCCGAGAGTGGCGCCGATGCCAGCGCATGCAGTATCGACTCTGACTGGGCCCCCGACTGGGCCCCCGACTGGGCCCTTGGTGTCGCGTCGAGGATCATGCGCAGCATGAACTCGATAAATGCCGCCGAGTCGCCGTGTTGGGTGCTGCGGTTGAGTGCGGCGTAGTATTCCTGCTGGTGTTCGTGGATAAGCGTTTCCACGGGGATGTGGGCTAAGAGCGGGTTCCATTGGCTGAGGATTAAGGTCTGCCAGAGCCGTCCCATGCGGCCGTTGCCGTCCTCGAAGGGGTGGATGAACTCGAATTCGTAGTGAAACACCGAGCTGGCGATGAGTGGGTGTTCGCTCGTAGTTTTCAGCCAGTGCAGCAGGTCGCGCATGAGTGGCGGAACCCGTTTGGCGGGCGGGGCCATGTGTATGACTTCTGCGCCTGCCATGACGCCGACCCCACCGCTACGGTATTGTCCAGGGGCGTCGAGCAATCCGCTCATGAGGATGTTGTGTGCTGCCAGCAAATCTTTTTCTGCAGAAGGTTGCCACTGGGTAAAGCGTTCGTAGGCTTTGATGGCGTTGCGCGCTTCCTGAATCTCGCGTGGCGGGGCGATAACACGCTTGCCTTCGAGGATGGCGGTGATCTGCGCTTCGCTGAGAGTGTTGCCTTCGATCGCCAGCGATCCTTGAATAGTACGAATGCGATTGATACGTCGTAGCCGCAGCGACGTTGTGGCGGCTTCAAGCGCAGAAAGACGCCCGACTGCCTCGCCGATCTGGGCAACCAGAGAGACGATGGCGGTGGTGAGGCTGTAGGGCGGGGTATAGGGTTTGCTCATGAAGCATCGCCGTTGCTGCTGAATGCAAAGGGATCTTGCGAGATGGAGAACATCAACCGCGCGCCCAAGCGATAGTCGCGATGCCCGCGAACGTCATTAGTATCGAACCCATCACATGCAGCGCGACCGCGCCGAGCGCCCAGCTCAAGCGTCCCTGTTGCAGCAGCGGAATCAGTTCGGCGGAAAAGGTGGAAAAGGTCGTGAGCCCGCCGCAAAAACCGGTGATCACCAGCAGCCGCCACTCCGGCGCGAGTGCGGTATACGTGGCGAAAAAAGCGATGGCCAAGCCGACGACATAAGCGCCGATCAGGTTGGCGGCGAGCGTGCCGGGGGGGATGGCGGGGAAGAGGCTATTGAGTTTTGCGCCAAGCACCCAACGTAATAAAGCACCGAGGGCGGCGCCGAGCGAAATTGCGAGAATAGATTTCCACATGTTCTGGTCCAGTGTCTTCTGTCTGGGGCTGGGCGTGTGCGCCCTTTGCGTTAAATTGTCTCACGAATCAATCGGCTGCTGAAAATGGGAAAACGGCCGCGGCGCGGCCTTGATTCGCTAAGCAGGGGGCGCGAGGCTATAATCGCGGCTCGCCGCTTGGCCCGCCTGTCTTTGCATGGGGTTTAGCAGGGCATTTTGGAATGAATCGAAGGAAAGCAGTGTGTCTGACGCAACGAATTTAGAACTGAATGAAACGCCGGTCGCGGATGCGGCGCAAGCGACCGCGCGCTTGGCGCGCAATGCTTCGAAGCGGCGCACGTTCGCCATCATCTCCCACCCCGATGCCGGTAAAACCACGCTGACGGAAAAGCTCTTGCTGTTCGGCGGCGCGATCCAGATGGCGGGCACGGTCAAGGCGCGCAAGAGCGGGCGCTACGCTACTTCGGATTGGCTGGAGGTGGAAAAGCAGCGCGGCATTTCGGTGGCCAGCTCGGTGATGCAGTTCGGCTTTGATGATTGCGTGATCAACCTGCTCGACACGCCGGGCCATAAAGATTTCTCCGAAGACACCTACCGCGTGCTGACCGCCGTGGATGCGGCGGTGATGGTGGTGGATGCGGCCAAGGGCGTGGAGGAGCAGACCATCAAGCTGCTCGAAGTGTGCCGCCTGCGCAATACGCCGATCATCACTTTCATCAACAAGATGGACCGTGAAGTACGCGACCCGATCGAGTTGCTGGATGAGATCGAATCGGTGCTGAAGATTCATTGTGCGCCGGTGACTTGGCCCATCGGCATGGGCAAGCGTTTTGCCGGCGTGTACCACTTGCTGAATGATGAAGTGATGCGTTTCGCGCCGGGTAAGGAAAGTGCCGAGCAAGAGGTAGCAGTGCTGCGCGGCGCCGAGATCGATAGCTTGAATAAAACGCATGAGATTGAAATGGCGCGCATGCGCGAAGAGATGGAGTTGGTGCGCGGCGCGGGAGCGGTCTTTTCCTTGGAAGATTTTCTCAAGGGCCAGCAATCGCCGGTTTTTTTCGGCTCCGGTATCAATAATTTCGGCGTGCGCGAAGTGCTGCGCGCGCTGGTGGATTGGGCGCCGCCGCCGCAGCCGCGCGATGCGGTTCTGGCGAATGGCGCGACAAGGCTGGTCGATCCGAGCGAGTCCGCGTTCACCGGCTTCGTGTTCAAAATCCAAGCGAATATGGACCCGCAGCACCGCGACCGCATCGCATTTCTGCGCGTGTGCTCCGGCCAATACCGGCCGGGAATGAAGGCGCGCCACGGCCGCCTCGGGCGCGAGATGAAAATCGCCAACGCCGTGACCTTCATGGCCAACGAGCGCTCGCGCATGGAAGAAGCCTACGCCGGCGACATCATCGGCATCCACAATCACGGTCAACTGCAAATCGGCGATGTATTGAGCGAAGGCGAAGCGCTCACTTTCAAGGGCATTCCGTATTTCGCGCCCGAGCTATTCAGCCGCGCGCATTTGCGCGACCCGCTGCGCGCCAAGCAATTGAACAAGGGCCTGATCGAGCTGGGCGAAGAAGGCGCGATTCAAGTCTTCACCCCGCTGGCGGGCAGCATGGTGTTGCTGGGTGCGGTGGGTCAATTGCAGTTCGAAGTGGTGGAGCACCGGTTGCAATCGGAATACGGCGTCGATGCCGTGTTCGAACGCGCCGGCATTCACACCGCGCGCTGGGTGACTTGTGACGATGCGGCGCATCTGAATGAGTTTGTGCGCGCCAATCAAATGCGCTTGGCCCGTGACGTCGATGGCAATCTGGTGTATCTGGCGGATACCAACGTGAATCTCAGCTTGACCATGGAGCGCTGGCCTAAAGTGCGCTTCCATAACACGCGCGAGCATGGGCAGCGCTTGGAGACTTGAGGCGGCTAGGCCGGGGAAAAGCACCGCATGCGGCGTGGGAGGTGGCTCGCCCGGATATTCGTGCGGGCGAGGCATGCCTCGCCCCTAGTGTAGCGCCGGCATCCTTGCCGGCAAATCGGTTTGATTTAAGTGTCTAGCCTCAGGTTTTTGTTTGGCAGAACACTGTCAGATCAGGCGGAAGGGGTTAAGCAAATATTGCCGGCTTCGACCCGGATTTCGCCCTTTTCTTTTGCCTGTTGCATCCAGTCGTCGAAAGCCGCTCCGGCCATCGGCCTGAGCAGATGATAGCCTTGCACGGAATCGCAGTTCAGGCGATCGAGTATGCCCAGCACCCCGGCATTTTCCACCCCTTCCCCCACCACTTCGAGGCCGAGGTTGTGGCCCAATTCGATGGTGGCGTGGACAATGACCGAATTGCTCTTATTGTTTTCCATATCCATCACGAACGACTTGTCGATCTTGATTTCCTTCACCGGCATTTTGGAGAGATAGGCCAGCGATGAATAGCCGGTGCCGAAATCATCGATGGATAGGCGCACGCCCATGTCGGCAAGACGCGTGAGAATCTGCAGCGCGCGGTCTTTGTCCAGCATGATGGTGCTTTCCGTGATTTCCAGAATCAGGCGGTCAGCGGGGACATCGTTTGCAGCGAGCAGCCCGGCCACGGTATCCGGCAATTCCATGTCCATCAGGCCTTGTGCCGAGAGATTGACCGCCACGCAAAGATTGAGCCCGGCCAGCCGCCAAGCCGCGCACTGTTTCAGGCTCTGCCGCAATACCCAGTGCGTGAGGGGCTTGATCAGGCCCGTGCGCTCGGCAAGGGGAATGAATTCGTCCGGCGGCATGAGCCCATGCTGCTCGTGTTGCCAACGCACCAAGGCTTCCACGCCTTCGACGACGTTGCTTTTGACATTGACCTTGGGCTGAAAATGCAGCACGAGATGGCCGTTCTCGATCGCATGCCGCAACTCGCCCATGAGCGTGAGCCGGTGCGGGCTGTGCTCATCGTACTTGGAGGCATACACCACGAAACCGCTTTGATTTTTCTTCGCGACATACATGGCGACATCCGCACGCTGCAATAGGGTGTCGGCGTCGGCGCCATGTTCGGGAAATATCGCCGCCCCGATACTGGCCTGGATATCGAGCTTGAGCGTATCCAGCATGAATGGGGATTGCAGCGCTTTGTGGATTTTGCCGACGATGCTGCCGACTTCCTTCACTTCCGAAATGCGGGGAAGCAAAATGGCGAATTCGTCGCCGCCGAGCCGCGCCACGCTGGCCGGCTCTTGAATCACGCCTTGGAGGCGCGTCGCCACTTGCTTTAGCAAGCGGTCGCCATTGTAGTGGCCGAGGGTATCGTTGATTTCCTTGAAGCGATCCAGATCCATGATCATGACGGCGAGACGGCGCTTCTTTTTCGAAGCGGAAAGAATGGCTTGCTCCAGGCGATCCCGCAGCAGGATGCGGTTGGGCAGTTCGGTCAGCGCATCGTAAGTGGCGCTGCGCATCGCTTGCTGTTCCAGAATCGTGGTCTGGGTGCGCAACTCGCTGGTCTGGTCGATGACCATGGCGCTGGCTTCATAGGCCATGATCGAACTGACATACTGACCCCAGAACGCGAATATAAACGGCATCGCATCCAGCAACCAGAGGGCGGGGTTTTCCTTCTGCGCCCGGATCACGGCATCGAAGCCGATTTCACTGCCGTTCATAAAGGCCACGCCCAGCGTGGCGAGGCCGATCGCCGCGAGCGCGATGATCACGCCGAAAATGGCGTGTTTGCTTGCCTTGGATTTGAGCAAGCTCACATTGCTGGAAAGGGTTTGGGAAGTGCGCGCCATGTGCTTGTCTCTGGGTTGATTTTGCTGTTAGCGATGAGTTGGCTGAAATACCCGGGGCCAGTACTCAAGCGCGCATAGCTTACTCATCTTAAAGGGATTTGTTATTGGCGCCTTGATATAGAACAGTCCTGCTAATTGTAACGGCTATTAAGGCATGAAGCTTAGGGTCGCCAGCCGTTTTGATTGAAAAAAGTGAACGGCCGGTCTTTTTCGCGGAGCGGAATTTCCGCCCTTTCCGCCAGAATGCTTAATCGGGTATTAGGGAAATTGCGTTTGGGAGGTTATGGATGTCAGTACAGCCGATGAGCAGTGCTAAATCCGGGGGGAATAGCGCTCAAGATGGCCCTGTGTTTGACGCTAAAACCCTAATGCACACGCGTTATCGAGGTCGGGATATCCCGCGCAGAAATGGAAACATCGCACATAACCGAAGCACCCAGTGCGCCTCAGCTTGAGCCCGGCAGCGATCCTACTGCCGTGCCGGCATCCGAGGTGGCGAAGCCATTGCCTGAAAAATCCGAGGCTAAGGCGAGCGAAATCGTTTTCCCTTCATTTTTTAATACACGTTCGGATGGCCTTTATGTCGATGCCGTGCGTGCGGCGGCCGATACGCAGTTCACCCGGTTTGTGGACGGTCTGTTCGCAGAAGGCTTTTGTTTTTCCGGTCTGGATTATGCCGTGTTTAGCCGGCTGCTTTACCCGGATGCGGGCGCGGCCACCAGCAAAGTCGAGTGGCTAAAAATATCGAATCGAGTCGCTGCTTTTCCTGAGCCGCGCCGTGCCTTGTACAAGAACGTCAAAATCAAAGGCGATGCCGAAAGCGCGGAGTACTTGTTTGAACCCGTGTTTACTGAATTGGAGGAGGGCGAGGCGGACACGCCCAGCCCAGCGCCACCCGCGCAGCCCGTGCCAGCCAAGCTTGTCTTCGACGAATTCGTCGCGCATTTATGGGGCCAGGGTGTGCGTGCCGGATTAGATGAAAAAACCGTGCGCCGTGTCATCGACAAGGGCGAATTGGGACCCATCGAGGTAGCGCGCTGGATTGAGCCAACAACCGGGCAGGATGCGGGCATTAAGGAGATCAGCGATGCCTTGCATCGTGACAACTCGCCCAAGCAGTTATCGAACGGCCACATCGACCTTGGGCAATTTAAAAATCGCTATCCGCAGATCGCCCGGAATGTCGCACTCCTGAAAAAAACACCGCGCGTGCTTGGCCAGCCAGGCAGAAAAATATCCGGCGAAATCGTTGAGCCGGCGCTACCCAAAGATTTTGATTTTAGGGCGCTGGCAGGAATCGGTACACAGGTAGAACAGCGCTCGGACGGCGAATATATCGTCTCCAGCATGGAAGGATTCTTATCGCTCGACACCGCGTCCAACCAAGTGTCTATCACGGATAAGATCGTCAGCCACGAAGGCGTGAGCATGCGCACCACCGGTAACCTCTCCCTCACCGGCGATGATTACGAAGAACATGGCGAGGTGCAGGAAAAACGCACGGTGGAAGGCAAGAACATGACCTTCTGCGCGGATGTGTATGGCAACCTCATCTCGCATGGCGGCACGATCACGCTCAAGCAAAATTTCTCCAACGGCCGTGCGAGCAACCCCCAAGGCAAGATCGTGGTGGAAGGGCGCGCCTCGTCGACGCTGGTTGAAGCGCCTGGCGGCGAAATACACCTACACACGGCAGAGGGATGCACCATCTCGGGAAAACACGTGATCGTGGAAAATGCCGTGCGCTGCCAGATCGTGGCCGAGGTATTGGAACTCGGCATCGCGGAAGGCTGCGCCGTCGCGGCCAAAGCGGTGAAAATCGGCCAATCCGGCGCGCGCAAGGATGTCGAAGCGGTGGTCTCGGTATTCATTCCCGATCTTTCCGATTTTGAAGAACAACGCACCGCACTCAATAAACAAATCGCCGAGAGCCAAGCAGGACTGCTGAAATCGCGGCGAGAAATCGAAGCGCTGCAGGCGCAGCCTGAGTTCGCGCATTTCTTGACGCTCCAGACCAAAGTCGCGCGCGGCGAAGTCAAGCTCAGCCCGGCGCAACAAGACGGCTTCAAGAAAGTGGCTTCCCGTTTCACTTCACAACTGCAACAGCTACGCCAACTGACTGAACAGGGCAAGCCGGCACAAGCGATCATCAGCCATGCGCAGCAGCAGTTGCAGGAAATGGAAAAGCAGCAAACGGCGTGGGCGCAAGAAATTCGCTGCGACATCGAGGCCATCACCGGGGAAACCGTGGTGCGCACGATGCGCATCAAATTCGGCGAAGATTTGCTTACCGGTTCGCCGCAGGAGCTGCTGGTTAAATTGCGCAACTTGGGCGAGCCGCATGAGCGCCTTTTTTCCGGCGGGGCAGGCGAGTTTGGCTGGGTGTATTCGGAGACGAAGCCGGAGACAGGCGGCAGTTAGTGTAACCACGCAAACGAAAACGCCGTCACAAGGACGGCGTTTTCGTTGGTTTGGTGGAGGCGGGGGGGATCGAACCCCCGTCCGCAAGTCCTCTACAGACAGATCTACATACTTAGTCCGGTCATTTGGTTTTAACCCGAACTACGCCGGCCGAACAGGCTGAGTTCAAGCGAGTCGCCTTGGATTTAGCGAACGTGCAAAGCGACCCTGCACGACACGATCCCATGTATATGACTCTGCGTCTGATTGCTCAGATCCACCCCATGGGAGAAGTGGTGCAGAGTCCAGCCGGTATTAAGCGGCTAGAGCGTAGTTGTCGTCGTTGGCAACTATAAATTTCCAGATGTATTTACGAGGTAACTGGTCCTCGGTATGCACTGCACTGCTTCGCAACCCACGTCGAAGCCAGGTCGCCCCCATTGCTGAGATTACTGCGCAAGACACACGACTGTCTTGTTTAACATTGTACGGCAATCAGATGGGGCTGACGCGTGAAAGTTCAAGTGGCGCGCTGCTTGCCAGATGGCTTGACGCGGCCACGGCGGGATGGCGAGAGGAGCTTTGAGGCTTGGTTTTGCTTGTGCCGCGCAACAATTTCATCTCCCAGCCGATCGAAGACCTCGCGCCGCGAAGTCGAAGGCCGCGCCACCAGCGCGATGCCGCGGCGTGGCGCCGGTGCGGCAAAGGGGCGCGCGATGAGCGGGCTGTGGCGCAGCAAGCCGGCCTGCAGCGTCATTTCCGGCAAGAGACCGACACCCATGCCTTCTTCGATCATTTGCACCAGGGTATATAGGCTGGTGGCTTCATAGCCATGCGTAGGCTTGGGCGTGAGGCCGCAACCGGTGAGGGTATGGCCGCGCAGGCAATGCCCCTCTTCCAGCAGCAGCAAGCGCTCAGTGTCGAGGGCGGCGATCTCCAGCCGGCGCGGCGTTTTCTCGCCCGGCGGCGTGACCAGCCACAACTCTTCCATGAACAATTCTCGCACCAGCAAATTGCCTACGTCGTAGGGGAGGGCGATCAGCGCCAGGTCGAGTTGGCCGCTATCCAGCCGTGCCAACAGATTCGCGGTAAGGTCTTCGCGCAGGGCGAATTGCAGCGCGGGGTATTGCACCCGCATCTCGGGCAGCACTTGCGGCAGCAAAAACGGCGCGATAGTGGGGATGACGCCCAGGCGCACGACCCCGGCGAGGGGCGCGGCGGCGCCTTGGGTGGACTCCACCAAATCCGCCGCCGCCGCGAGCAGGGCGCGCGCCCGTTCCGTTACCGCCATTCCCAACGGCGTCAGCACGACGCGGTGCCGCTCGCGTTCCACCAGGCGTGCGTTCAGGATCGATTCCAGTTCCATGATGCCGGCACTCAGCGTCGATTGCGTGACGAAGCAGTCCTGCGCCGCCTGGGTGAAATTCAGGCGTTCGGCCAGGGCGGCCAGATAGCTCAGTTGGCGGAGGGAGGGCAGGGCGGCCATGCGCTTATCTTAATCGAAAACATCGATCAATATAACAAATTTAATTCATTGGATCGTTTGCTTGGGTTTGTCCAGAATGCGTCTTGTCCACATGAGGGACGTAACCCAAACAGGAGATCGACATGAAACAAGCTTCTATCACCATCCAGAATTTGGAAGCCGCGTTTGCCGGCGAATCCATGGCCCATATCAAATACCTGCACTTCGCCAAGGTCTGCCGCGCGGCGGGCGACGAGGAATCGGCGCGCATTTTCGAGGAAACCGCGGCGCAGGAAGTGCAGCATGCGCTCGGTCACGCCGATTTGCTCTTCCCCCGTGCCGGCATGAGCCCGGCGAAGTGTTTGGAATACGCGATCGCCGGCGAGACGCATGAATACACCGAGATGTACCCGAAATTCCGGCACGAGGCCGAAGTGGAAGGTCAGCAAGCGGCGGTGGCGGAATTCGATGAGCAGATTGCGGAATCGAAGGAACATGCGGATCAATTCCGCGCCATCCTCGCCAAGGCTGAAAAGCGTTTCGCCGCGTTGGCCAAGGTGGAAGAGCGCCATGCGAATCACTACCGCGCGCGCGCCGAAAAAGTTGCCGTTTAATTTTATAACTATCTAGATGAGAGGAAATATCATGAATGCAAATAAATGGGAGTGTGTGGTGTGCGGGTTTATCTACGACGAAGCGGTGGGCATGCCGGAAGACGGCATCCCGGCCGGCACGCGCTGGGAAGATATTCCGGCGGACTGGGCCTGCCCCGACTGCGGCGTAGCCAAGGCCGATTTCGAAATGATTCGGATTGCAGCTTAACAAAAGGAAATGAGCATGGAACCCATCGTCATCATCGGCTCGGGCATGGCCGGCTACGGCTTGCTGCGGGAGTTGCGCAAGCTGGATCGCGAGACACCGGTCACGGTCATTACCGCCGATGAGGGCGCGGCCTATGCCAAGCCGAGTCTTTCAAATGCGCTGGCAACGGGCAAGACGCCAGAGCAATTGGCGAATCAGACCGCAGAACAAATCGGCGCGAGTCTGAATGCGCAAGTGCTGACTCACACCCGCGTGATCCGCATCGACATTGCCGCGCGGCAGGTCGAGACAGATCGGGGCAGCGTGCCCTATAGCCGTCTGGTATTGGCGCTGGGTGCGTATCCGATCGCGCATGGCGTAGCGGGCGCCGCCGCCGGGAAAATTTTGAGCGTGAATGATCTCGGCGATTACACGCGGTTTCGCGCGGCGCTCGCAGGCAAGAAAAAGGTGGCGATTCTGGGCGGCGGTTTGATCGGCTGCGAGTTCGCCAATGATTTGGCGGCGGCGGGTTATGAAGCGGCGGTGGTGCACCTCGGCCCATACCCTTTGGAGCGCATGCTGCCCGCGCCGATTGCGCAGCGCCTGAGCGAAGCCTTGGCCGAGGCGGGGGTAGCGTGGCATTTCGGCCGCCGCGCCGTCAGCGCCGAGACGGCGGGCGGCAGCATCGCACTGAAGCTGGATGACGGTTCGGTGATAGCGGCGGATGTCGTGCTATCGGCGATTGGTCTGCGTCCGCGCATGGCCTTGGCGCAGGCGGCGGGTGTCAAAACCGGGCGTGGCATCGTCGTCGATCGTTTGCTGCAAACCAGCGTGGCAGGCATTTACGCCATGGGCGATTGCGCCGAAGTGGAAGGCTGGGTGCTGCCCTATGTGCAGCCGCTATTGCAACAGGCGCGCGCCTTGGCGGCAACGCTGGCCGGCATCCCCACCCCGGTGAACTATCCGGCCATGCCGGTGGTGGTTAAAACGCCCGTGCTGCCCTTGACCGTCGCGCCGCCGGCGCCGAACCAGCCCGGCCAATGGCACACGGAGATGGAAGCGGCATGCATGGTGGCGCGCTTCAAGGACGAGCAAGGGAATTTGCAGGGCTTTGTTCTATGCGGCCAAGCGCCGGCGCTGCGCAGCGCGCTGACGAAGCAGATGCCGCCGGTGCTAGGGTAATTACAAAAAACCGAGGATGTCGGCAGGCGTGTCGATGCGCGCATAGGCGCCCCAGGTATCGGGCTGGTCATGCAGGTCGAGATAGCCGTAGTTGGCAATCAGCGCCTTCATGCCGGCGGCGACGGCGGCTTCCACGTCACGCTCGGCATCGCCGACATAGAGGCAAGCGGCGGGCGCGACGCGCACTTGCGCGGCGGCGGTGAGCAGCGGCTCGGGATGCGGCTTGGAGTTGGGCGTGGAGTCGCCGCTGATGATGCAGGCGGCGCGGTGTTCCAGGTTCAAGGCTTTGAGCAAGGGCAGGGTGAAGCGGGCGGGTTTGTTGGTGACCACTCCCCAGCGCAATTTGCGTGCTTCCAACTCATCCAGCAGCTCGGCCATGCCGGGAAAGAGCACGGTGCGATCGCAGATGTGCTGCGTATAGAGTTCCAGATATTCGGCGCGCAGCGCGGCGAAATTCGGCGACTTCGGCGAGACTTCAAAACCCACTTTGAGCAGGCCAACGGTGCCATGCGAGGCTTGCGGGCGAATCGTTTCATGCGGCAGGGGGGCTAAGCCGTGGCGCCGGCGCAATTCATTCAACGCGTAGGCTAAATCCAGCGCGGTGTCGGCGAGCGTGCCATCCAGATCGAACAGCACCGCCCCAATCGGCTCAGACATCTTTGCGCGCGGCGATGAGGTAGTTGACCGAAGTGTCGGGGCCGAGCGCGTAGTGTTTGCTGAACGGGTTGTAGCTCATGCCGATCACTTCATTCACGCTTAATCCGGCGTCGCGGGCAAAGCGCGCGAGCTCGGAGGGCTTGATGAATTTGGCGTAGTCGTGCGTGCCGCGCGGCAGCAGCTTGAGCAGATATTCGGCGCCGATCACCGCGAACAGATACGACTTGGGGTTGCGGTTGAGGGTGGAGAAAAAAACCTGGCCGCCGGGTTTGACCAGCGTGGCGCAGGCGCGGACGATGCTGGCCGGATCGGGGACATGTTCGAGCATTTCCATGCAGGTCACGACATCGAATTGTTCTGGCTGTTCCGCAGCCAAGTCTTCTGCGGCAATCAAACGGTAATCCACTTTTTGCCCGGTTTCGAGCAAGTGCAGCTTGGCGACTTTGAGCGGCTTCTCGCCGAGATCGATGCCGGTCACCTCGGCCCCGCGCGCGGCCATGCTCTCGGACAGGATGCCGCCGCCGCAGCCGACATCGAGCACCTTTTTACCGGCGATGTGCGCGAGCCCGTCGATGTAATTCAAGCGCAGCGGGTTGATGTCGTGCAGCGGCTTGAATTCGCTATTCGGGTCCCACCAGCGATGCGCCAGGGCAGAGAATTTTTGCAGTTCGAGTTCGTCAGCGTTCATGGGGAGATGATACTAGCTTTTTAACACCCCTTGCCAATGCGCGGCTTTGGCGGCCAGTTCATGCGCATCGAGGGTAGTGAGCGAGCGCTTGTTTAAAAGCCGCTTGCCGGCGACCCACACATCGCTGACCTGCTCGCGTCCCGCTGCGTACACCAGGTGCGAGGCGACGTCATATAGCGGGGCAGTCTCCAGTGCGGACAAATCGATGGCCACGATATCCGCAGCCTTGCCCGGTTTGAGGGAGCCGATTTCCTGCTCCAGTCCCAGCGCTTTCGCGCCATTGAGGGTGGCCATAGTCAGCGCTTGATGCGCGGGAAGAGCGGTGGCGTCGCCGCTGGCGCCTTTGGCGAGCAGGGCCGCGATGCGCATTTCGGCGAGTAGATCCAAGCGATTGTTGCTTGCCGCGCCGTCGGTGCCGAGGCCGATGTTGACGCCCCGGGCGAGGAGTGGGGCGATCGGCGCAATGCCGCTGGCGAGTTTGAGATTGGAAACGGGGCAGTGCGCGAGGTTGACGCCCCGCTCCGCGCACAACGCGATTTCGTCCTCGGTCAAATGCACCATATGCGCCGCGATCACGTTCGGGCTCAATAAGCCTAACTTATGGAGCCGCGCCAAGGGGCGTAGTTGATGTTCGGCCAAGCTCTGATCGATCTCGTCTTGCGTCTCATGCACATGGATGTGGATCGGTGCTTCCAGTTGTTCGGCCAGCGTGAGAATTTTCTCGAAGGTCTTATCGCTCACCGTATAGGGCGCGTGCGGCGCCATGCTGAAGGCAATGCGCTCATGGTCGCGATAGGCGTCGCGCACCTCCAAGCCTTTGCGCAGATAGTCATCGGCGTCGGCGGCATATGCCGTGGGGAATTCGAGCGCGATCATGCCGATCGCGGCGCGCATGCCCGCTTGATCCACCGCCTGCGCCGTGGCTTCGGGGAAAAAATACATATCGTTGAAGCAGGTCACGCCGCCGCGCAGCATTTCAGCGCAGGCGAGTAGCGTGCCGTCTTTCACGAAGGAGGGTGCGACGTGTTTGCCTTCCGCCGGCCAGATGTGATCCTTGAGCCAGGTCATCAGCGGCAGATCGTCGGCCAGGCCGCGCATCAGCGTCATCGCGGCGTGCGCATGCAGATTGACCAGGCCGGGCATCAACACATGCTGGCTGAGTTCGACCTGTTCGCGCGCGGCGAAGGCGATAGTGGCTTCGACCGTGGGCAGAAGCGCAACGATGCGCCCGGCATCGATCGCAATGCTGTAATGTTCCAGCACGGCGCCACTGGGTTCGATCGGGAGTATCCAGCGGGCGCTGATGAGTGTGTCAATTTCTTTCATGGGGTTCTCATGGTGACGTCGCCGCGAACTCAAAAAAAAGCCCCGCGCAATGGCGGGGCCGGATTCGTTTTGTTGCGATTACTTGGTAGGCGCCTGGACTTTGATTTCCACCAGCACGCGGCGGTTGGGTTGCAGGCACTCAACCAGCTTCTTGTTGCTGCGTTTCTCAACGCCTTTCACGTTTTTGCAATCCACCAAAGGCTCGGCTTCACCCTTGCCTACGGTTTCGATGCGCTTGGCGTCGATGCCTTGGCTGACGATGTAGGTCTTGGCGGCTGCGGCGCGGCGATCGGAAAGCTTCAGGTTATATTTGTCGGTGCCGATGCGGTCAGCGTGACCCGTGACCAACACTACCTCCACTTCCGGATACTGTTTCATCTTGGCGACGACTTCGTCATCCAGCGTTTTCTTGCCATCGGCGCGCAGAACCGCTTTGTCGAAATCGAATAAGGTTTCGGCTTGCAGGTTGATCTTGGCGAAAGCCGGTTTGGCCGGGCCGAGATCCGGTGGTACCAAGGGTTGTGCCGGAACGGTATCTTGTTTCTTGGCGACCGGCGCCTCTTTCTTGACCAAATCGGGGTCGCATTCGGCGATGGCCATGGCCGGCGTCCAGGAACCAGTGCGCCAGCATTGGCCGAAATTGTTTTTCACGATGTGTTTGTTGTTGTCTTGCAAATAGCCGGGAGTGACTTTGCCGTCGCTGTGGGCTGTTGCCACGCCTGCACCCAGACCTAAGCTGAGGGCGATCAGGAGGCTGGACGCGCTTTTCAATGTCAGGGAAGTCGTCATGTTGTCACCTTTCTTTATCTTTATAAATCCGGGGGGAACGCTTGAGCGGATGTTAACCATATAGCGCTGTAAATACAAGACTCAAGTACGGGTATCTTTACGGGTTTTCGCGCTGATACTTGAGCTTGTGGCGCGAGTCTGGCTGGGGAGGGGGGCACGTGTTACAATCTTTGACTTTGATTCCGCTCTGCCTCGCCTCCCTGGGCCGCCCTGGCAGATACAATATAAGTAACTGATAAATATGGATCAATTCGCTAAAGAGACAATCCCGGTCAGCCTCGAAGCAGAGATGCGCAATTCCTACCTCGATTATGCGATGAGCGTAATCGTGGGGCGGGCCTTGCCCGATGTGCGCGACGGGCTGAAGCCGGTGCACCGCCGCGTGCTGTTCGCGATGCACGAGTCGAACAATGTGTGGAACCGGCCCTATGTGAAGTGCGCGCGCGTGGTCGGCGATGTGCTGGGTAAATATCACCCGCATGGCGATACCGCGACTTACGATGCGTTGGTGCGCATGGCGCAGGATTTCTCCATGCGCTACATGCTGATCGACGGACAGGGCAACTTCGGCTCGATCGACGGCGATTCTCCCGCGGCTTATCGTTACACCGAGTGCCGCCAAGCGCGCATCACGTCCGAGTTGTTGGCCGATATCGACAAAGAAACCGTCGATTTCGTGCCCAACTACGACGGCAAGGAAATGGAGCCGACGGTGCTCCCCACCAAGACGCCGAACCTGTTGGTGAACGGTTCGTCGGGCATCGCCGTGGGCATGGCCACCAATATCCCGCCGCACAATTTGACCGAGGTGGTGGATGCCTGTCTGGCTATTCTCGCCAACCCGGCCATCACTATCGACGAGTTGATTGAGATCGTGCCCGCACCGGATTTCCCCACCGCCGGCATCATTTACGGCACCGCAGGCGTCAAAGAAGGCTACCGCACCGGCAAGGGCCGGGTAGTGATGCGCGCCCGCACGCATTTCGAAGATTTAGATAAAGGCCGCCAGTCGATCATCATCGACGAGTTGCCCTACCAAGTGAACAAAGCCAATTTGCTGATCAAGATCGGCGAGTTGGTGCGCGAAAAGCGCCTGGAAGGTCTCTCCGATTTACGCGACGAGTCGGACAAGTCCGGCATGCGCGTGGTGATCGAGTTGAAGCGCGGCGAAATGCCCGAGGTGGTGCTGAACAATCTGTACAAGCTCACCCAGATGCAAGATACCTTCGGCATGAATATGGTTGCGCTGGTCGATGGCCAGCCGCGCTTGCTGAACTTGAAGCAAATGCTGGATGCCTTCTTGCGCCATCGGCGCGAGGTGGTGACGCGGCGCACGATTTTCGAATTGCGCAAGGCGCGCGAGCGCGGCCATATCTTGGAAGGCCTGGCGGTGGCGCTGTCCAACGTGGACGAGATCATTGCCTTGATCAAAGCGTCCGAGACGCCCGCGATCGCCAAAGAGCGTTTGATGGATAAAACCTGGGCGTCGCAGTTGGTGGGCGACATGCTGGCGCGCGCCGTGGCCGATGCCGCAGCGAGCCGCCCCGAAGGGCTGTCCGCCGAATTCGGCATGACGCCGCAAGGCTATCGCCTGTCCGACACCCAGGCGCAGGCGATTCTGGAATTGCGTTTGCAGCGTTTGACCGGCCTGGAGCAGGACAAGATTGTCACCGAGTACAAAGACGTGCTGGAGAAGATCGCCGATTTCATCGACATCCTCGCCAAGCCGGCGCGCATCACCCAGATCATCACCGATGAGCTGGGCCAGGTCAAAGCGCAGTACGGCGACAAGCGCAAAAGCGAGATTGTGCAAAATGCGCAAGACATTTCGATGGAAGATCTCATCGCGCCGGAAGAAGTGGTGGTGACGCTGTCGCACACCGGCTACATGAAAGCGCAGCCCTTGGTGGAATACCGCGCGCAGAAGCGCGGCGGGCGCGGCAAGCAGGCCGCCCCCACCAAGGAAGACGATTTCATCGAGAATTTGTTCATCGCCAACACCCACGATTACATTCTGTGTTTTTCCAATCGCGGCCGGGTGTATTGGATCAAGGTGTACGACGTGCCGCAGGGCAGCCGCATTTCGCGCGGCAAGCCGATTGTGAACCTGCTGCCGCTGGAAGACCGCGAGAAGATCACCGCGCTGCTGCCGATTAAAGAATTCGACGAGCAGCACTTCGTGTTCATGGCGACTGCCATGGGCACGGTAAAGAAGACTCCCTTGACCGAATTCTCGCGTCCGCGCACCAGCGGCATCATCGCGGTTTCCCTGGATGACGGCGACTATCTGGTGGGCGCGGCCATCACCGACGGCAAGCATGACGTGATGCTGTTCTCCAACGGCGGCAAAGCCGTGCGCTTCGAAGAATCCGACGTGCGTCCGATGGGTCGTGGCGCGCATGGCGTGCGCGGTATGCGCCTGGCCGAAGGACAGAAAGTCATTTCGATGCTGGTGGCGGAAAGCGAAACCCAATCCGTGCTGACCGCGACCGAAAACGGCTACGGCAAACGCACCCCGATCACCGAATACACCCGCCACGCGCGCGGCACCCAAGGCATGATCGCCATCCAAACCAGCGCGCGCAACGGCCCGGTGGTGGCGGCGACGCTGGCGGACGAAACCGACGAGATCATGCTCATCACCACCGGCGGCGTGTTGATCCGCACCCGGGTAAAAGAGATTCGCGAAATGGGACGCGCCACGCAGGGCGTCACACTGATTAATACCGGCGAAGGCGAGAAGCTGGTCAGCTTGCAGCGCATCGTCGAGACGGACGTAGAAGAGGAAGAGGGGAACGAATAATGGAACGCATTTATAACTTCAGCGCAGGACCGGCGGTATTGCCACAGCAGGTGCTCGAACAAGCGCGCGACGAGCTGCTCAACTGGCAAGGCTGCGGCATGTCGGTGATGGAAATGAGCCATCGCGGCAAGGAATTCATGGGCATCGCGGCCCAGGCCGAGGCCGATCTGCGCGAGCTGCTGGCGATTCCCGCCAACTACAAAGTGCTGTTCCTGCAAGGCGGCGCATCGAGCCAGTTCGCCATGGCGCCGATGAATCTGCTGCGCGGCAAAAAAAGCGCGGACTATGTGAATACCGGCGAATGGTCGAAGAAGGCCATCAAGGAAGCGAAAAAGTATTGCAGCGTGAATGTCGCGGCCACGTCCGAGGATAAGAATTTTTCCTACGCGCCAACCCAGGATAAATGGTCGCTCGACGCCAACGCAGCGTATGTGCACTACACGCCGAACGAAACCATCGGCGGCGTGGAGTTTCATTGGGTGCCCCAGATGTTGGAATCAGGGACGGGCAACGTGCCGCTGGTGGCGGACATGTCCTCCAATATTTTGTCGAAGCCGATCGACGTGTCGCAATACGGGGTGATCTACGCCGGCGCGCAGAAAAACATCGGCCCGGCGGGCCTGACCATCGTGATCGTGCGCGAGGATCTGTTGGGCGAGACGCTCGCCGGCACGCCGAGCATGTTTGACTACAAGATTCATGCCGACAACGATTCCATGTACAACACCCCGCCGACCTACGGCATCTATATCGCGGGCTTGGTGTTCAAGTTGTTGAAGCATAACGGCGGGCTGGCCGCGATGGAGGCCCACAATATCGCCAAGGCCAATGTGCTGTACGACTATCTGGATGCGACGGGTTTTTATCACTGCCCGACGGCAAAGGAAAACCGCTCACGCATGAATATCCCCTTCACCCTGAAGGACGCGGCGCTGGACGAGGCCTTCCTCAAGGGCGCGAAAGAGCGCGGCCTGGTGCAGCTCAAGGGCCACCGCTCGGTGGGGGGCATGCGCGCTTCGATTTACAACGCGATGCCGATCGACGGCGTGCGCGCCTTGGTTGAACACATGAAAGCATTCGAGAAACAGCATGGCTAAGAAATTCAAAATTCAAACGCTGAACAATATCTCCGCACAAGGCTTGTCGCGCCTGCCGGCCGACCACTATGAGATCGGCAACGACATCAGTGACCCGGACGCGATTTTGGTACGCTCATTCAAGATGCACGACATGGTGATTGCGGCGAGCGTGAAAGCCATCGCGCGCGCCGGCGCCGGCACCAACAATGTGCCCGTGGCCAAGATGAGCGAACGCGGCGTGCCGGTTTTCAACGCGCCCGGCGCCAACGCCAATGCAGTGAAGGAACTGGTGATCGCCGGCATGTTGATGGCCGCGCGCAACCTGATTCCCGCCTGGAATTTCAGCAATAGCCTCACGGGCGAAGATGCGGCGATTTCCAAGGCGGTGGAAGCGGGCAAGAAAAATTACGCGGGGATCGAATTGCCCAACCGTACGCTGGGTGTGATCGGTCTCGGCGCTATCGGCTCCCTGGTGGCGGATGCCGGTATCAAGCTCGGCATGAATGTGCTGGGCTACGATCCGGAAATTACGGTCGAAGCGGCATGGCGCTTGCCGTCCACGGTGCGCAAGGCGAATAGCGTGGAAGAAGTGGTGAAGAACAGCGATTTTATTTCGCTGCATGTGCCGCTGCTGGATTCGACGCGCAACCTGATCGACAGCGCGCGTATCGCGCTGATGAAGCCCGGCACGGTGCTGCTGAACTTTTCGCGCGAAGGCATCGTGGATGACAAGGCCGTGGTCGAAGGCCTGGCCAGCGGCCAATTGCGCGGCTATATGTGCGATTTCCCCTCGAACACGCTCAAAGGCAATCCGAAAGTGGTCGCCTTGCCGCATCTGGGCGCCTCGACCGAGGAAGCGGAAGACAACTGCGCCATCATGGTCGCCGAGCAAGTGCGTGAATATCTGGAAAACGGCAACGTGCTCAATTCGGTGAACTTCCCCAACGTGTCCATGCAGCGCGAAGCGCCGTTCCGCATCGCAGTGGCCAACGCCAACGTGCCGAACATGGTGGGGCAGATTTCGACCGCGATGGCCGATTCCGGCCTGAACATTCATAACATGGTCAACAAATCCAAGGGCGAGATGGCCTACACCCTGGTGGATGTGGACAGCGCACCCCCGCAGGCGGTGATCGATAAGATCGCCGCGATCAAAGGGGTGTTGATGGTGCGCTCGCTGTAGAAAGTATGCATGCCGGACGATCTGCAAAAACTGCGCACCGAGATCGACCAGATCGATGATGAGCTGTTGAAGCTCATCAGCCGGCGCGCGCAGCTCGCCCAGACCATCGGACGTTTGAAGCAAGGCAATATCTACCGCCCCGAGCGCGAAGCGCAAGTATTGCGCCGCATCAAGGAAGCCAACCCCGGCCCGCTCTCGGGCGAAACCGCCGCCCGGCTGTTCCGCGAAATCATGTCAGCGTGCCTGGCTCTCGAACAACCGTTGACGGTCGCCTATCTGGGGCCGCAAGGCACCTTCACGCAAGCGGCGGCGATCAAGCATTTCGGCCACGCGGCGGAAACCGCCGATTGTGTATCGATCGACGAGGTGTTTCGCAAGGTTGAGTCCGGTCAGGCCGTTTATGCCGTGGCGCCGGTGGAGAACTCGACCGAGGGCGCGATCGGCCGCACCCTGGATTTATTGCTCAACACCCCCTTGATGATTTGCGGCGAAGTCGTGGTGCGTGTTCACCATTACCTGCTGCGCAAAGGGGAAAGCATGGAGGGCATTACCAAGCTTTACTCCCATGCCCAGTCGTTTGCGCAATGCCATGAGTGGCTGAATAAAAATCTTCCGAATGTTGCGCGCATTACCGTGTCCAGCAACGCCGAAGCGGCCAGGCTTGCGGCGGCGGAGCCCGATAGCGCGGCCATCGCCGGCGAGACCGCGGCGGAGATTTACGGCCTCACTCCGCTCGCCCGCAATATCGAAGACGAACCGAACAACACCACGCGCTTTTTGGTGCTGGGCATGCACGATGCGGGACGCTCCGGCCGCGACAAAACCTCGCTGGTGATGGCCGCCCCCAATCAACCCGGCGCCATGCATGATCTGCTCGGACCCTTCGCGCGCAACGGCGTCTCCATGACCAAGCTCGAATCGCGGCCCAGCGGCGCGGGCAAGTGGGAATACGTGTTCTACGTCGATGTCGAAGGTCATCAGGAAGATGCGCCGGTGGCAACTGCTTTGGCGGAATTAAAAAACCTTGCACCGTTTTTGAAAGTGTTGGGATCGTATCCGGTAGCTGTGTTGTAAGTGAGCAGTAAGCAGTGAGCAGTAAGCGGGTAGTCAAATCCCGCTCACGGCTTACCGCTCACCGCTTACGAATTTAAAACGAATGGACCTATGTGACCTCGCGCCCGGCTATGTCCGGGCGATTGCGCCTTATCCGCCGGGAAAGCCGATCAGCGAACTGGCGCGCGAAATGGGCTTGAATCCGGACGATATCGTGAAGCTCGCCTCCAACGAAAATCCCCTGGGGCCGAGCCCGCTGGCCTTGGCGGCGATCCGTGATTGCTTGCCGGAACTGGCACGCTATCCGGACGGCAATGGCTTCGCGCTGAAATCCGCCTTGTGCGCCAAGTATGGCGTGAAGACAGATCAAGTCGTGCTGGGCAACGGGTCGAACGACGTGTTGGAATTCGCGGCGCGCGCTTTTCTCAAGCCGGGCGACTCCGCTGTGTATTCGCAACATGCCTTTGCCGTGTACCCCTTGGTGGTGCAGGCGGTGGGCGCGCGCGGCATTGAAGTGTCCGCCCAAAATTTCGGCAATGATCCGCAGGCGATGCTGGAGGCGATCGAGGAGACAACGCGCCTGATTTTCCTCGCCAATCCCAACAACCCGACCGGCACCCTGCTTGCGTCGGATGTGTTGCTGGATTTCATCGAGCAAGTGCCACGCGAAGTGCTGATCGTGCTGGACGAAGCCTATTACGAATACCTGGCGCCGGAAGTGGCGGCGGACAGTGTGAGTTGGTTGAAGCGTTTTCCGAATCTGCTGATTGCGCGCACTTTTTCCAAGGCGTATGGCTTAGCCGGTTTGCGCGTGGGTTTTGCCTTGGCGCATCAAGATGTGGCGGCGATGCTGAATCGCGTGCGCCAGCCGTTTAACGTGAGCAGCGTGGCGCAAGCGGCGGCAATCGCGGCGCTGGGCGATACGGCGCATTTGCATGACAGCATCGCATTGAACACGGCGGGGATGCGGCAAATCACCGGCGGATTAAGCAAGCTCAAATTGGATTACATTCCCTCGTTCGGGAATTTTTTGAGCTTCCGCATCGGCAACGCGACCGCGATGTATCAACGCTTGCTGAAGCGGGGCGTCATCGTGCGGCCCGTGGCGAATTACGGCATGCCGGACTATTTGCGCGTCAGCATCGGCCTGGAAGCGGAAAACCGGAAATTTTTAAGCGCGTTGACTGACGCGATACAGGAATAATTAAGGGTATAAAACATGATTATCGTAATGGAAAACGGCGCATCGGATGCGCAAATCGAAGGCGTCGTCAAAAAGATCAAGGAATTCGGCCTCGACGCCAATGTCTCGCGCGGCACGGAGCGCACCGTCATCGGCGCCATCGGCGACGAGCGCCGCCTGGATCAGGAAATGATCGATGCGCTGCCCGGCGTCGAAAACTCCATGCACATCGTCAAGCCCTACAAGATCGTGGCGCGCGAGTGGCATAAGGAAAACACCGTCATCGACATCATGGGCGTGCCCCTGGGCGGCAAGCAAATTCAAATCATCGGCGGCCCCTGCTCGGTGGAAACGCAAGACCAAATGGAGCAGTCGGCCAAATTCGTCAAAGCCGCCGGCTGCCGCTTGATGCGCGGCGGTGCATTCAAGCCGCGTACCAGCCCCTATGCCTTCCAGGGGAAGGGCGTGGAAGGCCTCGACCTGTTCCGCAAAGCGGCCGATGCGCAGGGCCTGCCCATCGTGACCGAGCTGATGGACGTGCGCATGCTCGACACCTTCCTCGAATACAAGGTGGATGTGATTCAGATCGGCACGCGCAATATGCAGAACTTCGATTTGTTGAAAGAAGTCGGCAAGATCAGCACGCCGGTGATTCTCAAGCGCGGCATGTCGGCGACCATTTCCGAATGGCTGATGGCGGCGGAATACATCGCGGCCGGCGGCAACCACAACATCATCTTCTGCGAGCGCGGCATCCGCACCTATGAAACCTACTACCGCAATGTGCTGGATGTGACTGCGATCCCGGTGCTGAAAAAGGAAACCCACTTGCCGGTGATCGTCGATCCTTCGCATGCCGGCGGCAAGGCGTGGATGGTGCCCGCGCTGTCGCGCGCGGCGATCGCTGCCGGCGCCGACGGCTTGCTGGTGGAGATGCACCCCAAGCCGTGCGAAGCCTGGTGCGACGCGGATCAAGCGCTGAACCCCGACGAGTTGAAGCAGCTCATGGGCGAGCTGGCGGGTATCGCGCAGGTGATCGGACGGAGTATTTAAGGGCGAAGCGCGAAGACTCATGATTAACAAACTCGTCATCATCGGTGTCGGCCTCATCGGCGGCTCCTTCGCGCTGGCATTGCGCGAGGCGGGGCTGGTGCGCGAGGTGGTGGGGGTGGGGCGCAGCGCCGAGAATCTGAGCGCCGCGCTAGGCATGTATGTGATCGATCGTTATACAGAAGCGGCGCAGGCGGTGCAGGGCGCCGATGTGGTGCTGCTGGCGGTGCCGGTGGGACAAATGGGGCCGATGATGGCGGCGATAGCACCGCACCTCGCGCCGCATACGATCGTGAGCGATGTGGGCAGCACCAAGCAGGATGTGGTGGCGCTGGCACGCGCGAATTTGCCCCAGCATTTAGCGCAATTCGTGCCGGGCCATCCGATCGCCGGGGCGGAGCAAAGCGGCGTGAAAGCGGCTGACGGCCATTTGTTTCGCGAGCGCAATGTGGTGCTGACGCCTTTGCCCGAAACTAATCCCGCCGCCCGCGAATTGATCGCCAAGCTGTGGCAAGGTTGCGGCGCAAAGGTGTCCGAAATGGCGCCGGCGCTGCATGACGAGGTGTTTGCCGCGGTAAGCCATTTGCCGCATCTGCTGGCGTTTGGCCTGGTGGACTATATCGCCGCACAACCGAATGCCGAAGCTTTGTTCGGCTTTGCCGCCAGCGGCTTTCGTGATTTCACCCGCATTGCCGGAAGCCACCCGGAAATGTGGCGCGATATCTGTCTCGCGAATCGTGGTGCACTGTTGCAGCAGATTTCGGGCTATGAGGCCGAGTTGGCGCGGATCAGGCAACTGATCGAACAGGGTGACGGCGTGGCGCTGGCGAAGTTATTCGAGCATGCGCGGGATGCGCGGCAGAAACTACTAAAAAATCCTTAACCGCGGAGGACGCGGAGGACGCGGAGTAAACCGAAAAAATTGCTCTTGCATTTCCTCCGCGACCTCCGCGTCCTCTGCGGTGAAAGAAATGGAATTTCTAGACCTACAACCCATCGCCCACATGGCAGGCACGGTCGTGTTGCCCGGCTCCAAAAGCATTTCCAATCGCACCTTGCTGTTAGCGGCATTAGCTGACGGCGCGACCGAAGTGAAGGGCCTGCTCGCGTCCGATGACACGCAGCACATGCTGGCGGCGTTGCAGGCACTTGGCGTGCGCTGGACGCAACACGGCGAGAGCCGCGATTACACCGTGCACGGCGTCGGCGGCGCGTTTCCGGTGAAGGAGGCAGCGTTGTTTTTAGGCAACGCGGGCACCGCGTTCCGCCCGCTCACCGCCGCGCTGGCGCTGTCCCATGGGCATTACACCCTTTCCGGCGTGCCGCGCATGCATGAGCGGCCGATCGGCGATTTGGTGGATGCCTTGACGCAACTCGGCGCGGATATCGCTTATCTGGGTAACGCTGGCTTTCCGCCCTTGGAGATCAAGCCCGCCGCGATCCGCGCCGGTGGCCGCGTCAGTATCAAAGGCAATGTGTCGAGCCAGTTTCTGACCGCGCTGCTGATGGCGCTGCCGCTGACGCAGGCGGACACCACGGTGGAAGTGGTGGGCGAGCTGATTTCCAAGCCGTATATCGAGATTACCTTGAATCTCATGGCGCGCTTCGGGGTGACGGTCGAGCGCCGCGGCTGGCAAGAATTTGTGGTGCGCGGCGGGCAGCGTTACACCAGTCCTGGCGTGATCCACGTCGAAGGCGATGCCTCCAGCGCATCGTATTTTCTCGCCGCAGGCGCCATCGGCGGCGGGCCGGTGCGCGTGGAAGGGGTGGGCAAGACCAGTATTCAGGGGGATGTGCGTTTCGCCGAAGTGCTGCAAAAGATGGGCGCCAACATCAGCATGGGTGAGCATTGGATCGAAGCCTCCGGCAGCGGGCGGCTGAAAGCCATCGACGCCGATTTGAACCATATCCCCGACGCGGCGATGACCATCGCCGTCGCCGCGCTGTTCGCCGATGGCACATCCACGCTGCGCAACATCGGCAGTTGGCGCGTCAAGGAAACCGACCGCATCCATGCCATGGCCACCGAGTTGCGTAAAGTAGGCGCGAGCGTGGAGGAAGGGCCAGATTTCATTCGCATCACCCCCCCTCACCCCTTACCGCTCACCCCTCACGCCGTAATAGATACCTATGATGACCACCGCATGGCGATGTGTTTTTCCCTAGTCGCTCTGGGCGGGGCGCCGGTACGCATCAATGACCCCAAGTGCGTGGCCAAGACTTTCCCCGAATATTTTGAGGTTTTCCAGCGTCTGGTGCAGCCGGGCGACCGCTCCCCGCTTCCCGCTCCCCGCTTGCTCGCCCCAGTGATCGCCATTGACGGCCCGTCCGCTTCCGGCAAGGGCACGGTGGCGCAGCGGGTAGCCGAGAAGCTGGGTTTCCACTATCTGGATAGCGGGGCACTGTACCGATTAGTCGCCTTGGCCGCAGTTAAAGCCGGCATCGCATTCGGCGACGAGGCGCGCCTGGCCGGGCTGGCCGCCAGCCTCGATGTACGCTTCGAGGGCGGTAATATTTTCCTTAAAAATGAAAATGTTACCGATTTAATTCGGGCCGAGGACATCGGCAATGGCGCATCCCGTGTGGCGGCTTTGCCCCGGGTGCGAGCCGCCTTGCTGGAACGGCAGCGCGCCTTTCGCCAGGCGCCCGGTTTGGTGGCGGATGGGCGGGATATGGGATCGGTGGTATTCCCCGATGCCGGCGCCAAAATTTTCCTGACGGCGAGTGCTGAAGTGCGGGCCGACAGGCGCTATAAACAGTTGATCGAAAAAGGCTTGTCTGCTAATATCCCAACTCTTTTGCAGGACATTCAGGCGCGCGACGAGCGCGACAGCAATCGAAGTGTCGCCCCCCTGCAGCAGATAGCGGACGCCAGTTTGTTGGACACCAGCGGCCTTACCATCGAACAAGCGGTGGCGGCAGTGCTGAAACAGTTCCACGACCAGCGCCGCAATTAGGTGTCATCAGCCGGCGTTATCGGTTATTAGATGTAACGGGTAACGAGAACAAGCTTAACGGGTGCAGGCGACCGCCAATCATCACCCAGCGCGCTTATCCATCCGGCTGTTGACGTTGATGAACTAACGCCGTCTCCGGACGGGAAAATAGAGTAAACCCCATGATTGCAGCTACCCCCGCAACTTCCGGCAGCGAAAGTTTCGCCGCCCTGTTTGAAGAAAGCCTATTGCGCCAAGAAATGCGCGCAGGCGAATTGATTACCGCCGAAGTCATCTCCGTTGATGGCGGCGAAGTGGTTGTGAATGCCGGCCTCAAATCCGAGAGCGTGATTGCCGCGGCGGAATTCCGCAACGATCGCGGTGAGCTCGAAGTGAAAGTCGGTGATTTCGTCACCGTGGCGATTGAGCAGTTGGAAGACGGTTACGGCTCCACCAAGCTCTCGCGTGAAAAAGCCAAGCGTCTCGCCGCCTGGAACGATCTGGAACAAGCGATGGAAAACAACGCCATCGTGTCCGGCATGGTGAGCGGCCGCGTCAAGGGCGGCCTCACGGTAATGGTGAACGGCATTCGCGCCTTCCTCCCCGGCTCGCTGGTCGATACCCGCCCGGTCAAGGACACCACGCCCTACGAAAACAAAGAACTCGAATTCAAGGTCATCAAGCTCGACAAGAAGCGCAACAACGTGGTGGTGTCGCGCAAGGCCGTGCTGGAAGCGACCCAAGGCGCCGAGCGTCAAGCCCTGATGGAGAATCTGAAAGAAGGTTCGATCGTCAAAGGCATCGTCAAGAACATCACCGATTACGGCGCGTTCGTGGATCTGGGCGGTATCGATGGCTTGCTGCACATCACCGATCTGGCCTGGCGTCGCGTCAAGCATCCGTCCGAAGTGCTGACGGTGGGCGATGAAGTGGAAGCGAAGATTCTCAAGTTCGATCAGGAAAAGAACCGGGTTTCGCTCGGCATGAAGCAGTTGGGCGACGATCCGTGGGTCAACATCGCGCGCCGCTACCCGCAAGGCACGCGCCTGTTCGGCAAAGTCACCAACCTGACCGATTACGGCGCATTCGTCGAAATCGAAGCCGGCATCGAAGGCTTGGTGCACGTATCCGAAATGGATTGGACCAACAAGAACGTTCATCCGGCCAAAGTCGTGCAACTGGGCGATGAAGTCGAAGTCATGATTCTGGAAATCGACGAAGAGCGCCGCCGGATTTCGCTCGGCATGAAACAGTGCCAAGCCAATCCTTGGGATGAGTTCGCCGCCAACCACAAGAAAGGCGACAAGGTCGGCGGCCAGATCAAATCCATCACCGACTTCGGTATTTTCGTCGGCCTGCCCGGCAACATCGATGGCCTGGTGCATTTGTCCGACCTGTCTTGGAGCCTTCCCGGCGAAGAGGCCGTGCGCAATTTCAAGAAGGGCGACGAAGTCGAGGCCGTGGTGCTGGCGATCGATCCGGACAAAGAGCGCATTTCCCTCGGCATCAAACAGCTGGATGGCGATCCGTTCAACAGCTATGCCGCAACCCACGAAAAGGGCTCGGTGGTGAAGGGGGTCGTGAAGTCCCTCGACGCTAAAGGTGCGACGGTCGTGATCGATGGCGATGTGGAAGGCTATTTACGCGCTTCCGAAGTTTCGCGTGATCGCGTTGAAGACATTCGCACCCATCTTAAAGAAGGCGACGAAGTCGAAGTGATGATTATCAGCGTGGATCGCAAAACGCGCAGCATCAGCCTCTCGATCAAAGCCAAGGAGGCCAACGAGGCTTCCGAAGCGATGCAGAAAATGGCGACGGATCATGGCGCCGCCAGTGCGGGCACGACCAACTTGGGCGCGTTGCTGAAGGCCAAGATGGGCACTAAAAACACCGAGCAATCTCAGTAAAAAAACAAAAGGGAGCCGTTCATGACCAAATCGGAACTCATTTTAAGGCTGTCAGCGCGTTATCCGCAGTTGGTGGCCAAAGATGCAGAACTGGCGGTTAAGACGATATTGGACGCCATGGGCAAGAGCTTGGCGCAGGGGCAGCGTATCGAAATTCGCGGCTTTGGTAGTTTTAGTTTGAACTACCGTCCGCCGCGCATCGGGCGCAATCCCAAAACCGGTGGCCGCGTTGAAGTGCCGGCGAAGTATGTCCCGCATTTCAAGGCCGGCAAGGAGCTGCGCGACCGCGTCGATCAGCCCGAAACCGAGGCGGTTCCCGCCGCGTAATTGGTGTTTGATGTATCAAGGCCGGGCGGCAGCATCTCGCGATGGTGCCGCCTTTTTTATTGGTATTTGGTAGAACTGCTAAAGCAACCACGAATGAACACGAATAAACCCGAAGGTAAGCGTTTATGCCTTAGCGCTCACTTGCTTGGCCACAGCTTTCCTGGCATCAAAGTAATTCGTGTTCATTCGTGTTCATTCGTGGTTAAAAAGGGGTTTCATTGAAGCTTTTTTTCCTACGCTTTATCGCCCCGATTGTCGGTCTGGCCCTGTTCCTGGCCGCGCTGGGATTCGCAGTGAAGAACAGCGAGCCCGTCACCCTGCATTATTATTTGGGCATGATCTGGCAAGCGCCATTGGTTGTGGTGCTGTTCGTGGCGTTCGCATTCGGCGCGGTGGCGGGGGTGGCGGCGAGCTTCAGTTACCTTTATCGCCAGCGGCGCGAGATATTGAGCCTGAAGCGCGAATTGCGTAGTCGAACACCTGCCAAGGGCGAGGAGTAGTCGGGCATGGAGTTCGAATATTGGTGGCTGCTCGCCTTTCCCTTGTTTTTCATGCTCGGCTGGCTCGCCGCGCGCATTGATATCAAGCACATTGTCTCGCAGTCCAAGCAGTTGCCCGAGTCTTATTTCAAGGGTTTGAACTTTCTGCTGAACCAGCAGCCTGACAAGGCCATCGAAGCCTTTACCGAAGCGGCGAAAGCCGATACCGAGACGGTCGAGTTGCATTTCACCTTGGGCGGTTTGTTTCGCCGGCGAGGGGAAGTGGATCGCGCGATTCACCTGCATCAGGCACTGGTCGACCGTCCCGACCTCGGACACGAGCAGCGGCTTGCCGCGCAATTCGAGCTTGGCCAGGATTTTCTCGCCGCGGGCTTGCTCGATCGCGCCGAGCTATTATTCAAGGTGCTGGCGGAAACCCACTACGCGGAGCGGGCGCTGCGCTTTCTGATGGAAATTTTCGTACAGGAAAGAGAGTGGCGGCAAGCGATCGCCACGGCGGAGCAATTAGCTAAACGCACCAATCAGCCGCATCAAATCGAGATCGCGCATTTTATGTGCGAGATGGCCGCCAACGAGGCGGTTGCCGGCCGGTATCAAGCCGCGCATCAGTATTTGGACCAAGCGTTGAGCCTTAATCGGCGCAGTGTGCGCGCCAGCCTATTGCTGGGTGAATTTGAGGCGGCGCAAGGGCGGCACGAGGAGGCGCTGGCGATCTGGCGCCGCATCGAATCGCAGCAGCCCGATTTTCTGCCCCTGGTTGCGGCAAAGATGCTCGCCTCGTTCAAAGCCTTGGGCCGCACGGCAGAAGGCTTGGCGCTGCTCAAGCACTATTTGGAAAAATATGCGTCGATCGATATGTTGAACGTGGTGTACCAAGCCTCGCTCGAAAATGAAGGGATCGCAACGGCTTTTCCGCTGGTGCGCACGGAGTTGCAGCGCCATCCCACCTTGCAAGGCTACGAAAAACTGCTGGAGGCGCAATTGTTCGACGTCCCGGCGGAACAACGCCCGCATGTGCAGCTGGTCAAAAATCTGATTCATCAACACAGCCAACGCCTCGCCTATTATCAATGCGCGAACTGCGGTTTCAAGGCGCGGCAGTTTTTCTGGCATTGCCCGGCTTGCACCGGTTGGGAAACCTTTCCACCACGCCGCATAGAGGAAACCGCCGCATGAGCGATCCCCGCGTTATCGTCGCGCTCGACTACGCCTCCGCCGCGGAGGCGCAGCAACTGGTTGCGCGCCTGGACCCCGCGTGCTGCAAATTGAAGGTGGGCAAGGAGTTATTCGTGTCCGCCGGACCGGCTTTTGTCGCGGGCTTGGTGGATCAAGGCTACGGCGTGTTTCTCGATCTCAAGTTTCACGATATTCCCAACACCGTGGCGGCGGCGTGCCGCGCGGCCGCCAAGCTCGGCGTATGGATGCTCAATGTGCATGCCCTGGGCGGGCATGCTATGCTCAGCGCCGCGCGCGAAGCGGTGGAATGCGTCGCTGCCAGGCCCATTTTGATTGCCGTGACCGTGCTCACCAGCATGCAAGATGAAGATCTCGCCGAGGTAGGGGTGATGGGCAGCGCGCAGGAAGCGGTGTCGCGCCTGGCGCAGCTTTCGCAGCGTTGCGGCCTGGATGGCGTGGTGTGTTCGGCACGCGAAGTGGCGCAACTCCGGCGCGAACGCGGATCCTCATTCCTGCTGGTCACGCCGGGTATTCGTCCAGCGCAAGCATCGATCGGCGATCAAGCGCGCGTATCGACGCCGCGCGAGGCGATACAAAATGGCGCGAGCTATCTGGTGATCGGGCGGCCGATCACGCAAGCAGCGGATCCGCTGGCGGCACTGGCGTCGATCCAGCGTGAAATCGAAAACAAATAAAGAGAAAGAGAACGCATTATGAAAGTCACGATTATCGGCACCGGTTATGTCGGCCTGGTCACCGGCACCTGTCTCGCCGAGGTGGGGAACGAGGTGATGTGCCTTGACCTCGATGTAAACAAAATCAATCTGCTCAAGCAAGGCGGCATTCCGATTTACGAGCCTGGCCTGGAAGACATGGTGCAGCGCAACGTTGCTGCCGGCCGCCTGCATTTCACCACCAACGTGGAAGAAAGCGTGGCGTTCGGCACGGTGCAATTCATCGCGGTCGGTACGCCGCCGGACGAGGATGGCTCGGCCGACTTGCAATACGTGGTCGCGGCGGCACGCAATATTGGCCGTTACATGAGCGATTACCGCGTGATCGTGGACAAGTCCACGGTGCCGGTGGGCACGGCGGACAAGGTGCGCGCGGCGGTGCGGGAAGAGCTGGCCAAGCGCGGCGCGAAGATCGAATTCGCGGTGGCGTCGAACCCGGAGTTTCTCAAGGAAGGCGCGGCGGTGGAGGATTTCATGCGCCCCGACCGCATCGTGATCGGCACCGACGATCCGCATGCGCTGGAAATGATGCGCAGCATTTACGCGCCGTTCCAGCGCAATCACGAACGCATCATCGGCATGGACATCCGTTCCGCAGAGCTGACCAAGTACGCCGCCAACGCCATGCTGGCGACGCGCATTTCATTCATGAATGAGCTGGCCTTGCTGGCGGAAAAACTCGGCGCCGACATCGAGCATGTGCGCCACGGCATCGGTTCCGATCCGCGCATCGGTTATCATTTCCTCTATCCCGGCGTGGGTTATGGCGGCTCGTGTTTCCCCAAGGACGTGCAAGCCCTGCAACGGACGGCGCAGGAAAATGGCGTCGATCTCAAAGTCTTGAACGCGGTTGAAGTCGCCAATGAACGGCAAAAAGGCGTGCTGATCCAAAAGATCGAACAGCGTTTTGGCGGCAGCTTGGCCGGCAAGCGCTTCGCCTTGTGGGGGCTGGCGTTCAAGCCGAATACCGACGATATGCGCGAGGCGCCCAGCCGCGTCATCATGGAAGGCTTATGGGCGCGAGGCGCCACCATCACCGCCTATGACCCGGCGGCGGTGCACGAGACACAGCGCATCTATGGCAATGAGCCGCGCTTGCAGTACGCCGATACGCCGATGGCGTGCCTGGACGGCGCGGATGCGCTGGTGATCGTGACCGAATGGAAAGTTTTCCGCAGCCCGGATTTCAGCGAGATCAAGGCCAAGCTCAAGCATCCGGTGATTTTCGATGGCCGTAATTTGTACGAGCCGAAGTTGGTGCGCGAGCAGGGCTTGGAGTATTTCCCGATTGGGAGACAATAAGGACGATGAAAAAGTCGTCCGACCTCTTCATTGTCGATAACAGTGATTCCGACTGGAAAGTCCGCTCCTATCTTAAAGATTGGTGCGAACTTTCAAGCGCCATCGACATAGCCACGGGCTATTTCGAAATTGGCGCACTGCTGACGCTTGAAGAAAAATGGCAAACGGTTGACCGCATACGCATCCTAATGGGCGACGAGGTATCGCTGCGCACCAAGCGCGCTTTCGCTCAGAGTCTAAAAAAAATCAATGAGCGGCTGGATACAAGCCTAGAAAACGAGAAGTCCCAAAATGATTTTCTGAAAGGCGTACCGGCCATTGTTGAGGCTATCCGCAGCGGAAAAATTCAGTGCCGCGTTTTTCGCAAAGATAAGTTTCACGCCAAAGCCTACCTGACGCATGGTCGCGCGGCTGTCATTGGCTCTTTTGGCATGGTGGGTTCCTCCAACTTCACCTATCCAGGCCTTACCGACAACGTCGAACTCAACGTCCAGATACGTGGCACGGATGTTGGTCTGCTTCAGGAATGGTTTGAACGCCACTGGAATGAAGCGGAAGACGTCGCGCCTGAGCTACTTAGAACGCTCGAACGCCATACTCGCGAATACAGCCCATTCGAGGTTTGGGTCAAAGCGTTGGACGAACTCATGCGCGGCCATGAACTTACACCGGACGAATGGGATCGTGGTCAGTCCAAGGTGTTTCCTATCCTGGCCAAGTACCAGCAGGATGCATACAAAAACCTTATCCAGATTGCCGACCGTTTTGGCTCTGCTTTTCTGTGCGACGGTGTTGGCCTGGGTAAAACATTCGTCGGTCTGATGCTGCTTGAGCGCATGGTTGTGCGTGAAGGCCGCCGCGTTGTTTTATTCGCGCCAAAGGCCGCGCGAGAAGATGTATGGGAGCGTGCAATCCAGCGTTACCTGCCGCATCTCAACAGCGGTTTCGTCAATTTCGTTCTGTATAACCATACCGACCTTCAACGCAAAGGCCGCTGGCCTCGCGATATTGAACTCACGTTGCGTGATGCCGATGTGGTGTTAATCGACGAAGCTCATCACTTCCGCAATCCCGGCATCAAGGGCGAAGGGGAAAAGGAAGCCTCTCGTTACCGCTTGCTCCAGCAATATCTGCAAACCGGTGACCGCCCTAAAAAACTGTTTCTCCTCACTGCAACGCCGGTCAACAACTCCATCCACGATTTCCGCCATATGATCGAATTGGCTGGAAATGAGATGGTATTCGCCACGCAGTTAGGTATCCACAACCTACGCTCCCATTTCAACCAACTAGAAAAACATCTGCTCGGCAAGATGCCGGATACCAGCCAACTCGAATTGGAATTTGGCTCTGAAATTTTCGCCGCCGAACAAGCGCTGCGCACCGACCGCATCTTTGACGCCATCGTCGTCCAGCGCAGCCGTGGCTACGTTAAGGAAAGTCAGCGTCAGCAGGGTGCCAACGAAGCATTGTTCCCAGAGCGCGAAGCTCCCAGCGTGGTTGCCTACAACCTTAAGGCCACCTACGGCAAATTGCTCACTGCCGTGGAAAAAGCCTTCAACAAGAAAACTCCGCTGTTCGTGTTGGGCATTTATTATCCATTAGCCTACTGGAAAGGTGACAGCGCGGACGCGCGCCTTGGCTCTTTTGACGAAGGCCGTCAAAAGCAGGTGGTCACCCTGGTACGCACCCTGTTTCTCAAGCGATTTGAAAGCTCTGCCCGCGCCTTTGAAAATTCATGTTGGCGACTGCTTCAGAAATTATTGGCATGGGTTACCGTCCACAGCCAGACCGATCACGACAAGCGACGATTGGAGCGTTGGAAGATCAAGCACGGCGCACTGATCAATCACACCCAATCCCATAACCTTGAACTCTGGCCAGACGAGGCCGACGAAGACCAAGTCGAGGAATTTCTCACAGAAGATCATCTCTCTGCCGTAGAACAACTGGACGCCGACCTTTACAAAATCGACGAAATTATCGACGACAGCTACGACGACCTCGACCAACTCGCCGAATTCCTAAACTTGCTGGCTGATGCCAAGCCGGAGCGCGACGACAAGCTTAAGGCACTCATCAAGCTGCTCAAGAACGATGCCGTGCTAAAAAAAGAGAAAGTTATTCTCTTTACCGAGTTCGCCGATACTGCTCGCTATTTGGAACACCAGCTCGGTCAGGCGGGGCTTGATGGAATTTGCCGCATCGACGGTGGCAGCAGCCAGAAACAACGCAGCGATGTCATTCGTCGTTTTTCGCCATACTATAACGATAGCTCCACCGCCGAGCTTGCATCCGCAGGCAAGGAGGAAATCCGCATTCTCATCGCCACTGATGTGATATCCGAAGGTCTCAATCTGCAAGACGCCACGCGCCTCATCAACTATGACCTGCACTGGAACCCAGTACGCCTGATGCAGCGCATCGGCCGCGTGGATCGGCGCATGAATCCAGAAATCGAGGCACGCATCATTGCCGATCATCCTGATCGCAAGAAACTGCGCGGTAAAACTGCATTCTGGAACTTCTTGCCGCCAGAGGATCTGGACGACATCCTGCGCCTGTTCCAACGCGTCACGCACAAAACACTGATCATCTCCCGCACCATGGGTATTGAAGGCCGCAAGCTGCTCACTCCGGACGATGAATTTGATCCGGTGAAGGAGCTCAACGAACAATGCGACGGCCAGCTTTCCGAAACCGAAAGCCTGCGCCTGGAATATGAACGCCTCATGGCCGAGCATCCGGAACTCGCCGGGCAACTGGCTGGCTTTCCTCTCAAAGTGTTTACCGGCAAAGCGAATCCGAAGCCCAATAGCAAAGCCGTGTTCTTCTGCTACCGTATTCCCCGGCCTGATTCCAACCTGCTCGATCCAGAAACCGATCAACCACGCTGGTCAGATGCCGCCGGACTTACCGTGTGGGCATGCTTCGATCTACAAACTGACAAGGCACTCACCGATGTGAGCGCCATTGCCACCCTAATCCGATCTACCCCCGATACTTCACGCAATACTGCAATTGAAAGCGCCACGCTTTCTGATCTGCGCAAGAAAGTTGAAAAACAACTCACCGCCGAATTTCTGCGCCCGCTGCAAGCGCCACTGGGCGTGGCTCCAGTCCTGAAGTGCTGGATGGAATTGAACTGATGGCAACCCAAAACCTGCGCGACATCCGCGCCTTTCCCGATCTCGTCCGCTATCTCGAAGACGAACTAGACTGGCCACTGCAAGAATACGGCTTCGACGAACTCACCTTCGAATTCACGCCCGCCGAATTAGGCTTGAAGGAAGAAGATGCCGCCCGCATCAAGGCCATCAATCAGTTACGTCCGCTCGCCAGTGGGCAGCCTTGGGGCATCTTCTTCGTCGAATTCGAGAGTAAGAAACTGCCTGTTGTTGTGCTCCGCCGCATCCTCTCCCACCTCGCAATCAAGAAGCGTGCCTCTGCCAACAAGGCCAGCGCCCCAGCGTGGCATGCCGAAGACCTGTTATTTATCACGGCTTTTGGCGAAAACGATACCGACACTCGTGAAATTACCTTCGCACACTTTCACCATGTGGAAGGCTCTCGTGAACTACCCGTGTTAAAAGTGCTTGGCTGGGATGGGGCAGACACCCCATTGAAGCTGGATTACGTCAACAGGGTTCTTCATGAACGACTGAATTGGCCTGATGACACTGTCGATTTTTCTGCTTGGAAAGATAGGTGGAGCGGGGCTTTCCGTCTTGGTGTTGGCGAAGTTATCAGCACAACAAAAGAATTGGCTTCTGCTCTGGCGAGGCTGGCGAAAGGCATCAGGGAAAACGCGCTGGCTATCCTCGCCAGAGAAAACGACGAAGGTCCATTAAGGAAAGATCTCGCCGGCTTCAAGGTCGCCCTCATTCACGACATGAGTGATGAGGATTTCGCAGACATGTACGCTCAGACCATCACCTACGGCCTGTTCACAGCCGCCAATTCCCGCACTGTAAACAATGAAAGTGCAACCGCCGATGAACGCACAGCCGTCTCAGCAGCCGACCTCCCGGATATGGTGCCGATTACCAATCCGTTTCTTCGGGAAACGCTGGAGCGATTTTTGTCTCTTGGGGGGCGCAGAAGCTTCTTGAATTTCGATGAATTAGGTATAAATGAAGTTGTCGAATTACTTAACGATCCCAAGACGAATCTTGCTGCTGTTCGGCGTGATTTCAATAACCGGGGGCAAGCAGAAGACCCCGTAATTCACTTTTATGAGAGTTTTCTCAAGGCATACAACAATCAACTTAGGTTCCAGCGCGGTGTGTTCTACACCCCACAGTCAGTGGTCAGCTATATCGTCCGCAGCGCCCACGCACTACTGCAAACCGAATTCGGTTTGGAAGATGGCCTCGCCGACATCACCACCTGGGGCGAGATGCTGAAAAAGCACCCCGGCTTGAAATTGCCGCCGCTCACTGATCAACCGGGCGATAAGCGCACCGTCTCCCCAGGCGAACCCTTCGTCGTCATCCTCGATCCGGCCACTGGCACCGCCACCTTTCTGGTAGAAGTCATCGGCGTCATCTATCACACCCTGATGGAGAAGTGGAAGAAGCAGGACATGAATGAAGCGCAGCGGCTGGAAGCCTGGAACGACTACGTCCCCAAGCACCTGCTACCCCGCTTCTACGGCTACGAATTGATGATGGCTCCCTATGCTATCGCCCACATGAAAATCGGCCTCAAACTCCACGAGACTGGCTATCGCTTCGGTAGCGAGGAGCGGGTGCGGGTGTACTTGACCAATGCACTGGAACCGGCACATGAAGTTCAGCCGCAATTGGAGGCACTTGCTCCTGCCTTGGCGCACGAAGCGCAAGCGGTGGCAAATGTGAAGCGCGATGTGCGGTTCACGGTGATCGTAGGCAATCCGCCATATTCTGGTATTTCATCGAACATGTCCGAGAGCGCACAGCGGATTGTGGATGCTTACAGAATTGTGGACGGTGCCCCTCTGAACGAGAAGAAGGTTTGGCTGCAAGACGACTATGTGAAGTTCATCCGCAAGGCACAGACTGCCATCGAAAACGCACAAGTTGGGGTTTTCGGGTTCATCACCAATCACGGGTATCTCGATAACCCGACCTTTCGTGGGATGAGGCAGAGCCTCATGGGTACCTTCCAGAATATGTGCGTACTCGATCTCCACGGCAACGCGAATAAGAAGGAACAAGCGCCCAATGGCTCCGAGGACATGAATGTCTTCGATATTCGACAAGGCGTCGCCGTTTGTCTTGCAACGCGAGGTGGCGCGCATTCCGCTGTCGAGCGCGTCGATTTATGGGGCCCTCGAGAGTCAAAATATCTGTGGCTCGCAAGTCACGATGTTCGCAATAGCAACTTCTCTGCGCTTACCCCTGAATTGCCTTATTATTTTTTCGAGACTCAAAACTCGGAGAGCGACCCCGCGTACAAGACTGCCATGCCAATTGACGAAATATTTTCTCTGTCAAACTCTGGCATTGTGACTGCCCGCGATGGTCTTGTCTTGGATTTGGATTTGCCGGTTCTCCGTGAGCGAATCGCAGACTTTCGGAATCTAAAGCTATCGGACGCTCAAGTCACCGCCCAGTTGGAGCTTTCTGAGAACTACATGTGGCGGGTAAGCGATGCGCGGAAGCAGTTGATGGCAGTTAGCGACTGCGAGCCGTTTTATACTGAGGTTCTCTATCGGCCTTTCAATACACGGCATATTTTCTTTCATCCCGCAGTAGTCTGGCGACCTCGATTGGACGTGATGCGCCAAATGCGTCAGAAGAATTTGGCGCTCGTCACAACGAGACAAACCCAAGATCCATTTGGTGCACTCGCCACTCGGCTCATAGTTGGGCACAAGTCGGTAGCCGCGTACGACATCAACAGAGCCTTTCCGCTCTACGTTTACCCTGAACGTCGAGAACAGCGCGACATGCTCTCTTCAAGCGAGCGAGTTCCAAATTTCGCCACCAGCTTTTTAAAGGCCGTCGCGGGGGCACTCGATGTACCGCAGATAGGCTCACACGGTTTGCCCTCCGGCTTGTCGCCCGAAGACATCTTCCACTACACCTATGCAGTGTTTCACAGCCCCGGCTACCGGAGCCGCTACGCAGAGTTTCTGAAGATCGATTTCCCGCGTCTGCCGTTGACCGGGAGCCTGGAACTGTTCCGCGCGCTGGCTCGGCTCGGCGGTGAACTCGTCGCACTGCACCTGCTGGAATCCCCCAAGGTCAACAACTTCATTACCCGCTTCGAGGGCATCGGCGACAATAGCATCCCCAAGAAGCCAACCTACAAGGACGGCGCGGTATGGATCAACACCAGCCAACGCTTCGAGGGTGTGCCGGAAGCAGCGTGGAACTTCCACATCGGCGGCTACCAGGTGTGCGAGAAGTGGCTGAAAGACCGCAAGGGCCGCACCCTCTCCGCTGATGACATCACCCACTACCAGCGCGTGATCGTCGCCCTGAACGAGACCATCCGTCTGATGGCGGAAATTGACCGCGTCATCGAAACCCACGGCGGTTGGCCGGGGGCGTTTTCTTCCACCCAGGATGCCGCCGCTACCGGCGTGTAAACCAACGAGGAAATCAACATGTATGTGAAATCTATTACTCTGGAAAACCTCAAGGGCTTTGCCAGCTTGCATTTTGACTTTCAACGTCCGGACAAAAGTTATGCAGGCTGGACCGTGTTCGTAGGCGGCAATGCCTCGGGGAAATCCACTTTACTGAAAAGCATTGCGTTAGCGCTGATTGGACCCGATGCAGGGTATGAGTTGATCGGCAGAGTACCTGCTGGATGGCTTGCTCGAAGTGAACACCGAGCAAAAGCAATGACTCAGGTTGATTGGGATCAGACGCACGACAAATTCAAACCCAGCGGAAAGCCCCCGGGAGGGGTATTTGATGCCGAGGTTCGCTGGCAATTGGAGAAGGGGGAGGAAATTCCCATTTTCCGTGCAGCCCCCCTGCCCAAAAACAAGCGAACTGGTTCGGCTCAACGCGGCCCTTGGAACCCAAATGCCCCAGGCTGGTTCTGCGCCGGCTACGGCCCCATGCGCCGCTTGTCTGGCGACTCAACACAGGCAGGCATGTTGACTGCCAGGGGGGGCGTGGTGAGCCGCTTTGTCACCCTCTTTCGGGAAGACGCGGCGTTAAGTGAGAGCGAGGCTTGGCTGAAGACCAATTACTCGCGCTGGCTGGAATCGAAGAGTCCTGAGCTCAAGCAACTTCTGGATGGCGTTACCGCGCTGTTGAACGATGATTTATTGCCCCATGGCATGAAGATCAGCCGCACCACAGTAGATCACGTATTTATCCAGGATAAGAACGGACTGGAACTACCCATGCGTGATATCAGCGATGGTTGCCGCAGCATCTACGCTACCGTATTGGATTTGGTTCATGGAATGTTTGAGGTGTACGGCATTGTGGGGTTGTTTGGATCAGACAGTGCAGGACGACCTATCGTGACCCACCCCGGCGTGGTGATGATTGACGAGATCGAAGCGCACTTGCACCCGTCTTGGCAAAGAGACATCCCGGAATGGCTCAAGCAGCATTTCCCGAATGTGCAGTTTCTGGTGACAACTCATAGCCCCCTTGTTGCTCAAGCCGCCGATCCGAATGGGGTGTTTGTACTACCGTCCCAGACGGACTTGAATCGCGAGCCGCGCCCACTGGATGCCGACGAGTTAGAAAAGTTGCGATTGGGGAACGCTGTAAAGACTCTACTCGGAACCGCATTCGGTTTGAATAAGACACGAAGTTACTGGGCCAACCAGCAGATCGAGCAATGGAAACTATTGAACGCAAAAGCCAAGTCCGGGGCTCCCCTGTCAAAGCAAGAGACAAAGAAATATGAACATCTACGTGAGCAGATGAATCTAGCGTTCGAGCGTGATCCGGAGACCATTTGATGCGGCGTCTGCCACCCCGTCCTGAACTTCGGCTGATAACCAAAAAAAAACTGGTAAAGGAAACGATGGCCATCGCTCAGTCCCAGGACCCCAAAACCGAAGCCGAGCGCCGCTATGGCAATGCGCGAAAGACGAAATGGTTTAAACCCATCGTGGAAAAGCTTGCCGAGATGAGCGGGCCAGGCGAACGATGCATGTTCTGTAGTGGGAGTGAATCCTCCCAAGTTGAACACTTCCGTCCCAAGGCTATATTCCACAATGAAGCGATGAAGTGGGAGAATTTCCTGTGGGTCTGTGGCATTTGCAACCATTCCAAGAGCGCCCGTTTTCCGCCTGATACGGAGGCGGGCGCTACCATCATCAATCCGGTGACAGAGGATGTCTGGTTATTCTTCTTCATAGACGAGTTTGGAAATCTGACGCCGCGTTGGCGTCCTGAGCTGAATGCGCCGGATCCCCGCGCCAGCAAAACCATCGAAATCTTGGCATTAGACCGGGATGCCTTGCAACAATCCAGGCAGATGCGTTTAGTTGACTTGAAGGAGCACATCCAGGACACCCTAGCCCTTTACAACCAAGGGCAGCTTGCCACTGACATACTGCGGGTGCGGTGTGGAAATTGGCTTACATTACCTTTTCAGCCGGATGTGGCAGATTATTTTCTCAAAGGGCCTGGGCGTGATGAGTCGCCCTTTGCTGAGTTTTGTGCAGAGGCTGAATGTTAAAGTCCGAAAAAGACATCCTGCACATTTTCGTCGACGAAGCGGGCGACCCGACGCTGTTCGCCAATCGTCGCCGCGCCATCGTCGGTACCGATGGCTGTTCGCAATTTTTTATCCTCGGCAAGCTTGAGGTGGATGATCCGGCAGGTTTGGGGCAGCGGCTTGAGGCGCTTCGCCAGCAGCTTATGGACTATCCCTATTTCAGCGGTGTACCTTCCTTCGACGCGGCGCGCGGCAAGACTGCCGTTGCTTTCCATGCCAAGGATGATTTGCCGGAGGTGCGTTATGAGGTTTTCAAGTTGCTGGCGGCAGAGGGTAACGCGCTACGTTTTCATGCGGTCGTCTGTGACAAGACGCGCATCCTGCAAGATGTGCTGCGCCGCAACGAATTGGAACCTGGTTACCGCTACAAGCACAATGAGCTGTACGACGGACTGATGCGTTCCCTGTTCGGCAAATTTCACCGCCTAGCGGATGCTTACGAAGTGTGCGTGGCCCGCCGTGGACAAAGCGACCGCAACGAGGCTATCCGCACGGCGATTGACCATGCCGAGCGGGATTTCGCGGCGAGATACGGCTTCGGGCGCGGCGGGCGGGATGATTGGCGGATTCGCGTATCCACCCCGAAAAACGATTCTTGTCTGCAAGCGGTGGATTATTTTCTATGGGCAGTGCAACGCTTTTTTGAGCCGCGTGTTGATAAGGTAACAAGTGTCGCAAAGCGGGAGGAACGCTTCCTGAAAGTGATCTGGCCGCAGGTAGGTGAGATACACGACCTGCATTTTGGCCCGGATCGCGGAACCTTCTTCAATGGCCAGCAGCCGCTGACATTGGAGGTGCGTTTCGGGGAGCAGAAAAGAAAAAAGCCATGAGTATAGGAACCCCGAAGGTTCACACGGCACGGGGCCGAGTTTTGCTCACAGCTTTCGAGCTAAAATAGCACATTCTTAAATGATTTGTAAAAGCCTTTGACAAAACAGTTGACTAAAGAATTTATGGGCATTTTATTTTTTCTATGACAATTCAAATAGATAAAGCGCGCGTGCTAGTGGTGGGCGATGTGATGCTCGACCGTTATTGGTTCGGCGAGGTGAGCCGCATTTCACCCGAGGCGCCGGTGCCGGTGGTGCGCGTGACCGGCAGCGACGAGCGGCCCGGGGGGGCGGCCAATGTGGCGCGCAATATCGCGGCGTTGAGCGCCAAGGCAACGTTGCTGTCGGTGACCGGCGACGACGAAGCCGGCGCCAAGATCGCCGATCTGATGCGCGACGAAGGAGTGAGCGCCGAATTGCATCGCGACCCGACGATTTCGACCACGATCAAATTGCGCGTCATCGGGCGGCAGCAGCAGTTGCTGCGCATCGATTTCGAGACCGCGCCCAGCCATGAAGTGCTCTCCGCCGCCTTGGCGGATTATGAGCGCTTGCTGGGCAAGTTCGATGTGGTGGTGTTGTCGGATTATGGCAAAGGCGGACTTGCTCACATCACGCGCATGATCGAGCTGGCCAACGCGGCGAACAAGCCGGTGTTGGTGGATCCGAAAGGCGAGGACTATGCGCGCTACCGCAACGCCACCTTGATCACGCCCAACCGGGGCGAGTTCCGCGAAGTGGCGGGCAGTTGGAAAACCGAGGAAGAGTTGACCCGCAAGGCCGAAGCGCTACGCCGCGAGTTGAATCTGAAGGGCTTGCTGGTGACGCGCAGCGAGGAAGGAATGACGCTCTATTGTGAAGGTGAAAGAGTGCATGAACAAACGCAAGCGCGCGAGGTATTCGATGTCTCGGGCGCGGGCGATACGGTGATCGCCACGCTGGCGGTGATGCTGGCCTGCGGCGCCGGCATGGCCGAGGCAGTACGGGTCGCCAATCGCGCCGCCGGCATCGTGGTGGCCAAGCTCGGCACGGCGGTCGTGCATAAGGAAGAATTGTTTGAATAGCAGGATTCGGGGTTCAGGATCCGGGATTCAGGGAAAAGCGCGTAGCGCACCACCCCCTGAATCCTGAATCCCGGATACTGAATCCTAAATAAGGAGTTTTCATGGTTTACATCGTTACCGGCGCCGCCGGCTTCATCGGCGCCAACATCGTCAAAGCGCTCAACGCGCGCGGCGAGACCGACATCATCTGCGTCGACAATCTCACCCACGCCGATAAATTCAAGAACCTGGTCGATTGCGAGATCGCGGATTACATCGACAAGGAGGATTTCATCGAACTGCTGTTGGAAGGCGCTTGGGAGGACGACATCGCGGCGATTTTCCATGAGGGCGCCTGCTCCGACACCATGGAGACCGACGGCCGCTACATGATGGACAACAATTACCGCTACACGATAACCCTGTTCGATTATTGTCAGGCGGATGAAGTGCCCTTCCTGTACGCCTCCTCGGCCAGCGTGTACGGCAGCGGCACGGTATTCAAGGAAGAGCGCTCACACGAAGGTCCGCTCAATGTGTACGGCTATTCCAAATTTCTGTTCGACCAATACGTGCGCCGCAATTGGAGCCATCTCACGGCGCAAGTCGCGGGCTTCCGCTACTTCAATGTGTACGGCCCGCGCGAGCAGCACAAGGGGCGCATGGCGTCAGTCTCGTTTCATTTATTCAATCAATACATGGCCACCGGCAAGGTGCGCTTGTTCGAGGGCAGCGGCGGTTACAGTAATGGCGAGCAGCGGCGCTACTTCATCTCGGTGGAAGACGTGGTGAAAGTGAACCTGCATTTTCTGGATCATCCAGACCAATCCGGTATTTTCAACGTGGGCACGGGCCGCGCGCAGACTTTCAATGATGTGGCGGTCGCCACCGTGAATGCGTGCCGCCGCGCGAAAGGCGAGACCGAGTTAAGCCTGGCGCAATTGCAGCAGCAGGGCATCCTCGAATACATCGACTTCCCCGAAGCATTGAAGGGGAAGTACCAGAATTTTACCCAGGCCGATATTTCCAATCTGCACAATGCGGGGTATGACGCACCGCTCCTCACCGTCGAGGAAGGCTGTTCAATGTATGTGCAGCACTTGTTGAAATCGGCTTAAGGAGTAATGCATGCCGTATTACGTGTACAAAATCGAAAATTTCCCCGTGCGGCAGTTGGCGCTGCTGGCGAGCTTCGATAATTTCAAGGCGGCCAGCGCCGAGGCCAAGGCGCGCCGCGGCACCATGCAGCTTACCAATGGCCAGGTCGTGAAGGTGATGTTCGCCGAGTCGGAACTGGAAGCCGAAGATATCCTGTCCCAAGTGCGGGAAGCGCCACCCACCACCGGCGAAGATTACTGATCCCACGCATCCGCCATGCTGGACGAGAACGCCTACCGCACTGCCTACACGGAGGTGAACCCGCTCCAGTGCGTGTTTGAACGTGCAATCCTGTGCCGTTGCTGTGGCTGTCAACACGCGATCAAACGCAATATCGCCGAGCGCGAAGCCGCCGGTTGTTTGGACGCTGCCGCGCATGCCATATGCGTGGAACTAAAGAAGGAATTACGGCGGGCGGCTGCCTTTACCCTTAAGCTCACGCATCCTGACGAACCGATTCCACACACCAAAGAACTCAAGTTGCAATGCGGGGGGTTATTGGGGGTCGAGCGCGCGCTGATGCCCGAAGCAGCGGGGCCAGTTGCCGACATCAACGCTGTATTAAACGCCGCAGCGAATCAATACGGCAGCCTAGCGAGCTTGCCGTTTCAAGAGATCGTTCACGCCATTCACGCTTACGAGCCGAGGCCCCGGCGCAAGTAGCGGTCGACTGGCGGCAGCAGGCATTTTTTCTAGAAAAGAGAAAGCGCCACGTTTATTGGGTGAGCCAAAGCCGCCGTTCAGGCAGTTGGGTTTTAGATTTTTCATGGTACTCCTTCCAGTTAAGGTAGCAGGTAGGGCCCGCCGAACACGCTAGCCCCGCGCCCTACGCCGATCCTCTCCGCGCCGCCGCTCTTCGCCGACGGCGATCAAGGCGGCGTGGCACATATATTGTGCAAAGCGCGTAATGATATTTTCAAAGCGCACTACTTCTTCCCCGCTATTCGTCATGACCGTCAATGTAGTGCCGCGTTCATCCATCAGAATATCGAGCGTGAAGCCGAGCCGCCGCACTTGCATGGCCACCGTCATGGCCGCGCCGACGCTGGTGCAGTAATTCGGCACCGAGTTTTCACTGTGCGCCGCGGCATCATGATTGGTGGCGAGACACGGCTTGTTGTCCGCCCAGATCACCTTTTCGTTCATCACTTTTTCCGCGATACGAGCATCCAGTTCGCGTTCTTGCTTATGCGTGACGATGGGCTCCATGCAATGCCTCGTAAGATTCAGTGAAAGGGCTATTAGGCAAATATCGGACGGATTGGGCTGAATCTTTAGCCAAGAATGGGGTTTTTCTAAAGGACAGCGCCTGGTCTTGGCTCAAGTTTCAGGCCGGCTCGCCGCTAATTTTCTATCCAGCAGTCTTTCCCCATAAACATGAGCATGGTCAAATGGATGTCCGACCCACGAATCAAGTTTGTCTGACAAAATATTCCCATGGCGGCGGCTGCGGCTGCAAAATCGATCCGGCCGCGCTGCACGAAATTTTGGCGAATGTGCCGCGTTTCGCCGGCAACCCCAACTTGCTCGTCGGCATCGAGTCGGATGACGACGCGGCCGTGTTTAAAATAAACGACAGCCAGGCCATCGTGGTTACCAACGATTTCTTCACGCCCATCGTGGATCATCCTTACGACTTCGGCCGCATCGCGGCGACCAATTCGATCAGCGATGTTTACGCCATGGGCGGCACGCCGCTGATGGCGGTCTCCATCGTCGGCTTTCCGGTGAATAAGCTGCCGCTCAATGTGATGCAGGAAATCATGCGCGGCGGCGTCGAGACTTGCCAGGACGCAGGCATCATGATCGCGGGCGGGCACTCGATCGATAATGAAGAGCCGATATTCGGTTTGTGCGTCATCGGGATGATCGATCCAAGACGAATCAAGAAAAATTCCGGCGCCAAGGCGGGCGATGTGCTGATCACCACCAAGCCTTTAGGCATCGGCATCATGAGCACCGCGGTCAAGGTGCAATCGCTGTCTCAAGAAGGCTATGAGAAAGTCGTGCGCACCATGTCCACTCTGAACAAGCCCGGCGCCTGGCTTGGCTCGCAGGAGAGCGTGCATGCGTTGACCGACGTGACGGGCTTTGGCTTGGCCGGCCATGCGCTGGAAATGGCGCGCGGCGCGGGGGTGTCGATCATCCTGGAAGCGGGGAAAATTCCCGTCATGGAAGAAGCCTGGGGCCTTGCCACCGAGGGAATCGTGCCCGGCGGCGCATACCGTAATCTCGCCGCATTTGGCGGCGCGATACAATTCAACGGCAATCTCAGCACCGACCACCAATTGATTTTCACCGATCCACAAACCTCCGGCGGCTTGCTCATGGCCGTGGCGCCCGACGCGGCGGAAGAAATCATCGCCAAGCTCAAAGAACTGAATTGCCTGGTTGCAGCTCCCGTGGGGCGTGTCGTTGCCGCCAATGGCGCATGCAGCGTGACGATTGAGGGGCCTTAAACCCTATCGTGGAATATGAGCTTTATACCGTCCTGTTTCTATCGGGCTTATTGGGCGGACTGCTTTCCGGTTTAGTCGGGATAGGCGGGGGCATCATCATGTTCCCGCTTTTGCTTTATGTGCCGCCCGCGTTTGGATTGGGCGCGCTGTCGATCAAGGCTGCCGCTTCCATCACCTCGGTGCAAAGCTTGTTCGGCGCGCTCACCGGCACGATCGCGCACCACCGGCATCGCCGCGTCTATTGGCCCTTGGCACGGGATTTCGGCGGGGCGATGACGGCCACCTCTTTACTCGGCTCCATCGCATCGAGTTTCATTTCCGGGCATTGGATACTGGTTTTGTTTGCAGTGATGGCGGTGATCGCCGCCCTGCTGATGTTGTTTCCGCGCCCGGAAGTTGCGCAAGCGATGCATGAAGAAACAGCCCCGCACTACAGCCGGCCGCGCGCCTGGATGTTGGGCGCGCTGATCGGCGTGTGCGCGGGGGTGATTGGACAAGGCGGCGGATTTTTATTCGTGCCGGTGTTGATGGCGTTTTTAGGGATGCCCTTGCGCATTGCGATCGGCACCGCGCTGGCGGTGGGTGTGGCCTCCTCCGTAGCGGTGGTGCTGGGGCGCATCGGCACGGCGCAGATTCCTTGGCTGCTCACAGCGATCACCGTCAGCGGCGGCATCATCGGCGCGCAAACCGGCTCGGAACTCTCGCAGCGCATACCGCGCCGCTTGCTGCGCGGCATTTTGGCTGCCGCAGTGATAGCAACCGCGGTGAAAATGCTTTATGACTTACTCGTTGGATGATGCGACGGCAAACTATCCAGGTACCCTGAGCCGGGCTTACTTGCGGAAAGGGGGGTGCGATCCAGTCATGCCGCTCGCGGCCGGCCAAGGGTCGGCTTGAAGCGTGGAAGGATTGTCGATCGTATTGGCATTGATCGGCAGCAAGCGCGCAGGACGCTCGCGTTTTATCTTGGCCAACACGAACAGCGCGCCGATCACCGGCGCCAGCCAAATGAACAGCACGTAGCTCATGCTGTATCGTCCCAAGCGGCGCACGACGCGAATCGTGCGATTATGTCGGCACCGAGTAACACTAGGCCGGCTGCGATCAAAATGGAGAATTCAAGCGTGGACATGGTTTCTCCTGAAGCTTTTTGCTTTATCGGCGAGACGGCCTAGAAATTTAGACTCAAATCGAAGGAATATGAAAACCTAACTTAACTTTTATTTCATGCTTGCTAAGGCGATGCCGCCGCCAGGCGGTTAGGCGCGTCGATTATTGTGCAGGGGTAGCGTATTATTCGGGAAAGGCATCCGGCGCTGATTAGCCAGCACGGGCCGTCACTAGGGATAACACCGTGGCAAAACCAAACTACCAATTCGAGAAACGCCAGAAAGAACTGGAAAAGAAAAAGAAACAGGAACAAAAGCGCCTGCGCAAGCTGGCGGAGCATCAGCCCGCAGGCGAAGGCGGCACGACAGCCGGCCAAGACGAAGCGCCGCAGGCAGACGGTTCCGGCGACGCTTCAACCGGCTAAATTATTCGCCATGCTGCTTGAAGTTCATTCTATTGATCTTTTCCGATACTGTAGGGGCGAGGCATGCCTCGCCCGATGTAAATAACGGATCGGGCATGCCCGCCCCCTACCTCATTTCTGCGTGAGGTAATTTGTCATCAAGCGTGTATTACGCTTGATGACGCCATTCCATAGCGCGTATCCCGCGCCGCCGCTACTTGACTCAAATCTTATAAGCATCGCTTAGATGCAACGTTTCTTGCTGTCGTGAACATTGGGGTCTATCTTTAATGAAGAAATTAGAGAGGAGCTTAATCTCATGTTTTCGCAAGCAATGGAAAGAACTGTGGCCGAACTGACCGCGCCGGCGAAGGGCATTCTCGCAGCGGACGAAAGCGCCGGCACGATCGAGAAGCGATTCAAGAGCGTCGATGTTGCCTCCACCGAGGAAAACCGCCGCAGTTATCGGGAGTTGCTGTTTACCGCGCCGAAACTGGGCGACTACATCAGCGGCGTGATCCTTTTCGAGGAAACGCTGAAGCAGAAAAGCGAAGCGGGTATTGCCTTGCCACAGGTGCTGGCGGCACAAGGCATAGTGCCCGGCATCAAGGTGGATAAGGGCGCGCAAGCCTTGGCGAATTTTCCAGGCGACAAGGCGACGCAGGGATTGCAAGGTCTGGCCGAACGGCTTGCCGGCTATAAGGAACTGGGCGCGCGCTTTGCGAAATGGCGCGCGGTGATCACGATCGGCGATGGGCTGCCTTCGACCCGCGCGATCGAAGTCAACGCCGACAGTCTGGCGCGCTACGCGGCGATCTGTCAGGAGCTCGGCATCGTGCCGATCGTGGAACCGGAAGTATTGATGGACGGAAACCACGGCATCGAGCGTTGCGCCGGCGTGACGGAGGAGGTGCTGGAGACCGTGTTCCACGCCTTGCACCGGCATCGCGTGCAATTGGAATACATGCTGCTGAAGCCGAATATGGTGCTGCCCGGAAAAGACTGCCCGCAACAAGCCACAGCAGAGGAAGTTGCCGCGGCGACGCTGATTTGTTTTCGGCGTACGGTCCCGGCTGCCGTGCCGGGCATCCATTTCCTCTCCGGCGGGCAAAGCGACGAAGCCGCGACCGCCAATCTCAACGCCATGAACACCTATGCGCAAAAGCAGCCATGGGCTTTGAGTTTTTCCTATGGCCGCGCGCTGCAGGCGCCGGCACTCAAAGCTTGGCATGGCATGGCCGCCAATAGGGAAGCGGCGCAACAGGCCTTGCTGAAACGGGCGCGCCTCAACAGCGCGGCGCGGCAAGGGAAATATACCGCTTCGATGGAAGCCGGCTAGCGCGAATGGGCCATATCGCGTGGGTGTATTGGGGAAGGCGGATTAGTGGGGAGTGCGCTGTAGCAAGTTGATTAATTGGAAAGTGATCAGGGTTAGCGTCATGATGATGGCGAAGAAGATCAGGCTGCGTTGTTCGAAACGCTTGCCGCGTGCGATCTCGATACGGTTTAACAGCCAATTTGAAAACAAGTACAAGCCGGCCGCCACCAGCGTGAAATAGATGATTTCCACAGTATTTCCCCTCTCGAACTTTCCGGGATTATAGCGCCAAAACGCGGCCGGCTTGGAGCGCCGTATGTCTATCGAACGGTGGGTTGCGCTAACCCCGCATTGTTTCTGTCCGACGCTTAATCTATTTGCTGTTCCAAAATAAATTCCGCGCCGTCATCCTGCCCCAGCGTTTTGACGAGATAGGGCATTATTTCCTTCAGCATCGCGTGCAGCGTCCAGGGTGGATTGACGATGAACATCCCGCTGCCGTGCATGCCGATCCCCTCGGCGGCGGGCGTGCGCACGGTGAGGGCGACGTGCAGCCAGTTCTTGCCCGCCAAGCGTTTTAATTTATCCGGCAGTTGCGTGGATTCGGTTCGCGTAAGCTGCGGGTGCCACAGCGCATAAAGGCCGGTGGGGAAACGCGGCAGATTATCGCGCAGCGCATGCAGCACATGCTGATAATCCTCGCGTAGCTCATACGAGGGGTCGATCAGGATCAGCCCCCGGCGCGGCGGCGGGGGAAGCAGGGCTTTCAGCCCGGCGAAGCCATCGCTGGCGGCGACGGTGACGCGACGGCCTGCGTCCTTGAAGTTCTCCTCCAAATGGCGGGCATCGCTGCTGTGGAGCTCAAACAAGCGCAGCCGATCTTGTTCGCGCATCGCGTGCAAGGCCAGCCAGGGCGAGCCGGGGTAGAGGCGTAACTTTCCATCCGGATTCAGTTGCCGCACCAGATCGACATACTCCGCGAGCGGGGCAGGCAAATCCGGGCGCGACCAGAGGCGGCCGATGCCCGCCTCGTATTCGTTCAGCTTCGTGGCATAGCCGCTCTCCAGTTCATACAGACCGGCGCCGGCATGGGTGTCGATCACCCAGAACGGCTTGTCCTTCTGTTTGAGATAGTGAATCAGCTGCACCAGCAGCAGATGCTTCAAAACGTCGGCGTGATTGCCGGCGTGGAAGGCGTGACGGTAGCTCAGCATGGGTTAATGAATAAGGGTTTAAAGCGTGACCGGCTTATACCTAATCCGTTTCGGTTTCGCCCCTTCCTCGCCCAAGCGCTTCTTCTTATCGGCTTCATATTCCTGATAGTTGCCGTTGAAGAACGTCCACTTCGATTCGCCCTCAGCTGCGAGGATGTGGGTGGCGATGCGGTCGAGGAACCAGCGGTCGTGAGAGATGACCAACACGCAGCCGGCGAATTCCAGCAGCGCATCTTCCAAGGCGCGCAGGGTTTCCACGTCGAGGTCGTTGGAGGGTTCATCCAGCAGCAGCACGTTGCCGCCTTCGATCAGGGTCTTGGCCAGGTGCAGGCGGCCGCGTTCGCCGCCGGAGAGGTTGCCGACCACTTTTTGCTGATCGCTGCCCTTGAAATTAAAGCGGCCGAGATAGGCGCGCGAGGGCGTTTGGTATTTGCCGACGGTGAGAATGTCGGCGCCATCGGCGATTTCTTCGAACACGGTTTTTTTACCGTCGAGCGCATCGCGTGATTGGTCGACATAGGCGAGCTTCACCGTGGGGCCGACCACGACTTCGCCCGCATCGGGTTTTTCCTGGCCGGTGATCATGCGGAAGAGGGTGGATTTACCCGCGCCGTTGGGGCCGATGATGCCGACGATGGCGCCGGCAGGGATTTGGAAATTCAAATTATCGATCAGCAAGCGGTCGCCGTAGCCTTTGGAGACGCCGTTGAACTCGATCACCTTATCGCCCAGCCGCTCGCCCACCGGGATAAAAATTTCCTGCGTCTCGTTGCGCTGCTGGTATTCCTGGCTGGAGAGTTCATTAAAGCGCGATAGGCGCGCCTTGCTCTTGGCTTGGCGCGCTTTGGGATTTTGCCGCACCCACTCCAGCTCTTGCTTCATGGCTTTGATGCGCGCGGCTTCTTGTTTGCCCTCGGTCTCCAAGCGCGCCTCTTTTTGCTCCAGCCAGGAAGAGTAATTTCCCTTCCACGGAATGCCGTGGCCGCGATCGAGTTCCAGAATCCACTCGGCGGCATTATCCAAAAAGTAGCGATCATGCGTCACCGCCACCACCGTGCCGGGGAAGCGGGTGAGGAATTGCTCCAGCCAATCCACCGATTCCGCATCGAGGTGGTTGGTGGGTTCGTCCAAAAGCAGCATGTCGGGCTTGGACAACAGCAGCTTGCACAGCGCCACGCGGCGCGTCTCGCCGCCGGAAAGGTGGCCGATGTTGGCGTCCCACGCGGGCAAGCGCAGCGCATCGGCGGCGATCTCCAGTTGATGTTCGGCGTCAGAGCCCGAGGCGGCGATGATCGCCTCGTACTTGGCTTGCTCCTCGGCCAACTTGTCGAAATCCGCATCGGGTTCGGCATAGGCGGCGTAAATCGCGTCCAATTTAGCTTGTGCCGAGAATACTTCGCCCAAGCCGCCTTCCACTTCCTCGCGCACGGTTTTAGCCGGGTCGAGCTGCGGCTCTTGCGGCAAGTAGCCGATGTTGAGATTGGGCATCGGCGTCGCTTCGCCGATGATGTCTTTGTCCAAGCCGGCCATGATTTTGAGCACGGTGGATTTGCCCGAGCCGTTCAAGCCCAGCACGCCGATCTTCGCACCGGGGAAGAAGGACAAGGAAATGTCTTTGAGGATTTGACGCTTGGGCGGGACAATCTTGCCCACGCGGTTCATGGTAAAAACGTATTGAGCCATTTGATTTCGCTGCGAATAAAAAGGGCTATTTTACCTGATCGGGGCTAGCGCTATCAGATTTCTGCCTGGCTTGAGGGTGGGGGCGAAGTGAAACACAAAGGGTCAACACGAAGGGTCAGCAACACGAACAACACGAAGGGCCACATCTTGTAATGACGCAACACGAACACCACGAAGGGTCACATCTTGGAACACCACGAAGAACACGAAGGGTCACGAAGAACACGAAGAACACGAAGGGTCAGAACACGAAGGGTCACATCTTGTAATGACGCATTCCTGACCCAATCAACCTCATTCAATGCACGCGCCATTTCGAAGGCGCGCTTGATATCACGCTTCTGCGAGCCATGCGTTGAATTCCTCCGAGTACTCGAATATACCCATGTTTGATCATGTGTATGGCGCATGAATATATGGGCTTCTTCGGAACTACCTTAGCGCGCTGCACGCGTTATTTTTCAGCCCAGTTTTCCACCCGCAGCCCCGGTACGCGCGCGAATTCACGTAGTGCCATTAGGGTCTGCCATTAGGGTCAGACTCGATATAAATGAACGCATGAAATAAGTCGTGCCTGTCCACCCATTTATCTGTTTATGCTGGGGAGTAGCATGCATCTCATGAATGGTTGGGAGAAGCGGAAAGCTTTACCCCAAGCGCATGAAGCAACTTGAGCATCGTGTCGTAGCGTGGCTTGGCACCTGGCGTGAGTGCCTTGTACAGACTCTCGCGCCCAAGTCCGGCATCTTTGGCGAGTTGCGCCATGCCGCGAGCGCGGGCCACATCACGCACGGCGCTTAGAAATACATCGGGATTGGGATCTTCCAGTGCGGCGCTTATGTATTCCGCGATGGTTTCCTCGTTATCGAGGTAGTCGGCTGAGTCGAAGGGGGCAAATTTAGCCATGGTTCACTCCTTATCCAAAGCGCGCGCCATTTCGATGGCGCGTTCGATGTGTTCAAGCGTTGCATTGTACCCAAACGGATACAGGTGTGCAGGCCTGAGAAAGCGCGAGTGGTTACGGTGTGAGAGGCAAATGACGGTCATTGCGGCGAAAGCCGATCCAGGCTTTTGACTGTCGCGGAAAATCAAAGGCTTTCTGGATACCGGCTTTCGCCGGTATGACGCAAGTGGGGCTTTTGCAGAGCAGCCCTACGGTTCAAAACCGCGTCGTGATATTCACCCACGCATCAGGCAAGCTTTGCGTGACCAGGGCTTCCAGCCACTTATCACCCCCAAACAAAATCGCCACACCCACTAAAACGAGTAGCACCGCGAATCCAGTCTTGAGTGCACCGATATGCCCCAGCACCCAATCGCGCGAACGAGTAAACCCGGCCCGTGTCGCATAGGCGATCGCCACCAGCGGCACGGCGGCGCCCAAGCCGAACAGTCCTAGTATCAGTGCGCCATCCGGTGCGTTGCCCTTGGTGGCCACCAGGGTGAGCGCGGAGGCGAGCAGGGGGCCGGAGCAGGGGCTCCATACCATGCCGAGTAGCGCGCCGAGCGCGAATGCGCCAATAAGCGAGCCGCCGTCAACGCGGCTGGAGGCTTGGTTCGCCATTGAAGAGAGCGGCGTGATGAGTAGCGTAAAGCGATTGTTGAGCGCCGGTACCAACATCACGACACCAAATGCGATCAGCAACAGTGCACCGGCAACACGAATGGTGTCGGTGTCGATGCCGAGTGCTTCGCCGAGCGCGCCGACTAGCACGCCCATCAAGGCGAACGATGCGACCATCCCCGCGCCCATCGCCACCGGCGCCAGCCGGTTGGCCTGCATGGCGCCGCCCACGACCAGCGGCAAAATGGGAAAGACGCAGGGCGAAAGCGTGGTCAAACCACCTGCCGTGAAACTCAGGCCCATTTGGGCGATGCTGACGCTCATGGGGTGTGCTCCTTACAGCGCGGCGCTGAGTGCAGCGCGAATTTTTGCCTCTGCGGATTCACCCGCCAAGCGCGCAGCTTCGACTTTTCCAATGAATACGATGATCGTCGATTGGGTGCGCACGCCGAATTGTTTGCGGAGTTCTTTTTCCTTGTCGTAGTTGACGACGAAGACGGTGAGATTCAGCGCTTTGTCGGCCTTCAGGCCTTCGAGCACCTTGGACTGGGCGCGGCACACCGGGCACCAGTCGGCGTGGAAATGCAGCGCATAGGGCTTATCGGCTTTCTGCGCTTCGGCCAGCGCGGCGGGGGTGTAGGGTTTGATTTCCAGCGCCTGCGCGGTGGAGGCGGCGGCGATCAGAAATAGCGCAAAAATGATACGGAACAGCTTCATGGTTTCTCCAGTTTTGACGAGCTTGGGTATTAGTCTCCGCAGTAATCATATCCTTACATGGCTCAAATATGGCCATGTAAGCTATTCCAAAGTCATCCGACTAATTGCGTATTGCGCGGAGGGGATGATGGGATTTTCGCATGGATGGTTGGGGTGGCTTGCTTTGATGATGTTCATGTCTTCACCGCTGGTAAATGCTGCCCAGTGCCAGGCCAGCAGCGGCCCGCAGCGCGTGGCTTTGTTGGAGCTGTATACCTCCGAGGGTTGCAGCAGTTGCCCGCCTGCCGATCGCTTGCTCAGTGGCATCGCGGGCCAAGGCTTCGGCCCTGAGCGCATGGTGCCTCTAGCGTTTCATGTCGATTATTGGGACTACATCGGCTGGACAGATCGTTTTGCCAATCCCGCTTTTTCCGCCCGGCAGCGTGACTTGGTGCGCAGCGCGGGCGGGCGCACGGTGTATACGCCGCAATTCATGTTGAATACTCGCGACTTTCGCGTGGCGCGTGGCGATGCGCTGGCAAACGGGGTAGCTGAGATCAACCGCAAACCGGCCGGAGCCGATATAAAACTGGCCTTGAAACCGTTGGCGAATAATCAGCTCGAAGTCGCTGTCGCGACAACGCTCAAAGCGAGCAGCAACGCCGTGCTCTATGTCGCCGTGTATCAGAACGATTTATCCAGCGAGGTGCGGGCGGGTGAGAATAGCGGCGTGCGCCTGCATCACGATTACGTGGTGCGCGAGTGGCGTGGCCCGATTGCATTGAACGCCAACACCGCCAATGCCTGGCAGCAGACCATCAACTTCAAGCCAGATTGGGTCGCGGCCAAAATGGGCGTGGCCGCTTTCGTGCAAGATCAGGCGAGCGGCGACGTGCTGCAAGTCTTGCGTTTGCCCATGTGCCCTGTATGAATAGTTCGCCCGCTGTTATTTCAACCCAAAGGAGAATGAATCATGAAAGCGATTTTGTTAGGATTGTTCGCATTAAGTATTTCATTGAACGTCAACGCAAACGAGAGCGGCATGAAAGACAAGGCCAGTAATTTCGGTTTTCAGGAAACGCAAACGCGTTTGGAAAGCGCGATCAAGGAAAAGGGCCTGACCCAATTCGCCAAGATCGATCACGCTGACGGCGCGCAGAAAGCCGGGCTGAGCATGCGGCCTGCCACGGTCACGATTTTCGGTGCTGCCAAGGGCGGCACGCCTTTCATGGTGGCCTCACCCCGCTCCGCCATCGATTTTCCGCTCAAAGCGCTGGTGTGGGAAAACGCAGATGGAAAAGTATTTGTGAGCTACAACACACTCGAATACATCGTGAACCGCCACAAAATTGCCGGCCAGGATGAATTGGCGAAAAAGCTGGAAGGTTTGCTGGGCGCAATAGCCAAGGCGGCAACAGAGTAAAGCCGGTCCTGTCGAATCAGGCTAATTGGGAAAGACAGTGTTTATCCTCATTGCGGCGGGTTCATCACGCCGCGATCGGGTGAATCGCGGTCAATGCATCGTTCCCCATTGCTTCCATCGCGCAATCCAGGTCATAGCGAGCCTGCAAGTTAAGCCAATACTGTGCCGATTGCCCGAAGTAGCGGCCCAGCCGCAGCGCGATATCCGCCGTGACGGGACGCGCGCCTTTCACGACATGAGAGATGCGCATGGGCGAAACGTCAATCGCGCGTGCCAGTTGGGCTTGTGTAATATCGAGTTCGGCGAGCAGTTCCGAAAGGAATACGCCGGGGTGTATGGGGGAATATTTTTTTGCCATGACTTGCCTCGTTTAATGGTAGTCCACGATTTCGACGTCGAATGCATCGCTTGCTTCAAAACGAAAACAGATTCGCCACTGATCGTTGATTCGTATGCTCCAT
>JACRIU010000032.1 GCA_016235775.1 Hydrogenophilales bacterium | reverse complement strand
GAAACAATCAGAGGAATAAGACAATCCGCATTCTCGGCATTGATCCCGGCTTACGCATCACAGGCTTCGGCTTGATCGACAAGACCGGCAAGCAACTCGCCTATGTCACCAGCGGCTGTATCCGCACCCCCGACGCCGCGCTGCCGGAGCGGCTCAAAACCATCCTCGACGGTCTCGCCGAAATCATTCTGCAACATCAACCCGAACACGTCGCCGTCGAGCAGGTCTTCGTCAACGTCAATCCCAAATCCACGCTGCTGCTGGGCCAAGCCCGGGGCGCGGCGATTTGCGCGGCGGTCTCCGCCAGTCTGCCCGTCGCCGAATACACCGCCTTGCAAGTGAAACAAGCCGTGGTCGGCAATGGCCATGCGGATAAAACACAAGTGCAAGAGATGGTGAAACGCCTGCTGCAACTGGCCGGCACGCCCTCACCCGATGCGGCCGATGCGCTGGCGTGTGCGATCTGCCACGCGCATGGCGGGCTGGGCTTGGGACAACTCTCAACCGCGGGCTATCGCGTACGCAATGGCCGTTTAATAGGAGGTGCAACATGATCGGACGCATTACCGGCGTCCTCGCCGAGAAACAACCGCCGCATGTGCTGGTGGATGTGGGCGGTATCGGCTACGAAATCGACGTGCCGATGAGCACTTTTTACAACCTGCCCGCGAACGGCGAGCGCATCACGCTCTATACGCATTTAACCATTCGCGAAGATGCGCATTTGCTCTACGGCTTCGGCACCGAAGCCGAGCGCCAAGCGTTTCGCCAGCTGCTCAAAGTCAGCGGCATCGGCGCTAAAACCGCGCTCTCGGTACTCTCCGGCATGAGCGTGACCGACCTGGCCAATGCGATCGCTGCACAAGAAACCGGCCGCATCACCAAAGTGCCCGGCATCGGCAAAAAAACCGCCGAACGCTTGCTGCTGGAATTGCGCGACAAATTTTCGGCGGCGGTCGCCACCATTGCCACGACAGGCGCCGCCCCTTCCAGCGAGACCGACATTCTCAATGCGCTCAACGCACTTGGGTATAACGACAAGGAAGCGTTATGGGCAGTTAAACAACTGGCGGGAGATGCGTCTGTTTCAGACGGAATTCGGCAAGCTTTGAAGTTGTTATCCAAGTCCTGACATGCCCATGATGATCTCTGGCTTGAACATGCCCAATATGGGTAGTAATATACCCAATATGGGTACGAAGACTAAAACGGTACGTATCAAGGCCCGTAAAAGCCTGGCCGATGCTTTATTCTCAGCCACGCAACAAAGGGTGCTTGGGATGCTGTTCGGCCAGCCTGACCGCAGTTTTTATGCAACCGAGCTAATCAATATGCTCGGAGTAGGCTCAGGCGCCGTGCAGCGCGAACTGGCGCGCCTGGCGGAAAGCGGTCTGGTGACAGTACGCAAGCTTGGAACGCAAAAGCATTATCAGGCTGACCCGAACTCACCGATTTATGAGGAGTTGTGCGGCATTATTGTCAAGACTGTCGGATTGGCCGAGCCCTTGCGAAATGCGCTTCAACCCTTTGCTGAGCGCATCAGGGCAGCCTTCATATATGGCTCTGTGGCGCAGGGTGCAGATACCGCAAAAAGCGATATCGATTTGATGCTGATTTGCGAAAATTTAAGCTACGCGGATGCATTTGAAGCCTTGCAAGCTGCCGAGGCTAGGTTAGGCAGGCCAGTGAATCCGACACTTTATTCACCCGCAGAGTGGGCGGAAAAACGCAAAGCTGGGAATGGATTTGCCGCCAAAGTGGACAAGCGGCCCAAGCTGTTTCTAATCGGTACGGACCAGGATTTAACGTGAGCAAACCGGAACTGGAGAACCTGGCGCGCATCGGCAAGCTGGCGCCGGAATCGCCTTCGGCAAGGGAGTTTAACGGACTGCTCGCTTCCGGCAATGCGCGGCTGGCGGATGCGAAACGTGAGGTGAACTCACTGGCAAGCCGCTTTGATCTGGCCTACAACGCGGCCCATGCATTCGCATTGGCTGCCTTGCGCTGGTACGGTTATCGTTCGGATAACCGTTATCTGGTTTTCCAGTCCTTGCCGCACACTTTGGGATTAGATACTCCACTATGGCGGATACTGTCCAAGGCACATGAAATGCGCAATCTTGCCGAGTATGAAGGTCATCTGGAAATAAACGCACAGTTTCTGGTGGACTTGATCGCTGCGGCAGAAGCCGTGCAAAACGCCGCACTAAAATTACCTAGTCCTGAGCCTTAAAGCAGAATAACTCTATGATTGAAACCGATCGCCTCATCGCCGCCACCAATCTTTCTCCCCAGGAAGAAGCGGTGGAGCGCGCCTTGCGCCCGAAGCTGCTCGACGAATATGTGGGCCAGCAAAAAATCCGCGAGCAGCTCACCATCTTTATCCAGGCGGCGCGCAATCGGAAGGAAGCACTAGATCATGTACTGTTGTTCGGCCCGCCCGGCTTAGGCAAAACCACGCTGGCGCATATCATCTCGCGCGAGATGGGGGTGAATCTGCGCATGACTTCCGGCCCGGTGCTGGAGCGGGCGGGCGATCTGGCCGCGCTGCTGACCAATCTCGAGCCGAACGATGTGCTGTTCATCGATGAGATTCACCGTTTATCGCCGGTGGTGGAGGAAATTCTCTACCCCGCGCTGGAGGATTACCAGATCGACATCATGATTGGCGAAGGCCCGGCCGCGCGCTCGGTCAAGCTCGATCTGCCGCCTTTTACCTTGGTCGGCGCCACCACCCGCGCCGGTATGCTGACCAATCCCCTGCGCGATCGCTTCGGCATCGTGGCGCGCCTGGAATTTTATTCGCCGGCCGAATTGCAGCGCATCGTGACGCGCTCGTCGGGCTTGCTCAATGTGCAGATCACCGATGAGGGCGCGTTTGAAATCGCGCGCCGCTCGCGCGGCACGCCGCGCATCGCTAACCGCCTTCTGCGGCGGGTGCGCGATTTCGCCGAGGTGAAAGCCGAGGGCCACGTCACGCCGGACGTAGCCGATGCGGCGCTATCGATGCTGGATGTGGATAAGAGCGGCTTCGACGTCATGGACCGCAAGCTGCTGGAAGCTGTGCTCAGCAAATTCGGCGGCGGGCCGGTCGGCCTGGACAACCTGGCCGCCGCGATCGGCGAAGAGCGCGACACCATTGAAGATGTGCTGGAGCCCTTCCTGATCCAGCAAGGCTTTCTGATGCGCACGCCGCGCGGACGCATCGCCACGCCTTTGGCGTATGAGCATTTCGGGATCAAAGCGCCTGCATCCGGCACCAGCCGCGAATTGTGGGATAGCGCACAGTGAGCCTTGGCCTGGAACCCGAAACGTTCTCCTTCCCCGTCCGCGTATATTACGAAGACACCGATTCGGGCGGGGTGGTTTATTACGCTAACTACTTAAAATTTCTGGAGCGCGCCCGTACCGAATGGCTACGCGCGGCCGGTTTCGAGCAACCGGAACTCTTGCGTGACCATAATGTCATCTTCGTGGTGCGCTCGGTAACGATAGAATATTTGCGTCCCGCGCAATTCAACGATGAGCTTGCTGTCACCGTGCGCATGAAAAAGCTCGGGCGCAGCACGATTGAAGTATTTCAGACGGTTGAACGCGAGGCGCGGCTGATCGAAGCGTCGGTCAAGATCGTTTGTGTAGACGGCGCAAGCTTCAAGCCCGTCAGTATTCCAGCCCCTATTAAACAACAACTCGAAAGCTTGGCACCCGCATGAAAATCGAAGCGACGCCCGACTTTTCCTTCCTGACCATGCTCACGAACGCGAGCGTCATCGTGCAACTCGTCATGCTGTTGCTGCTGATCGCCTCTTTCATGTCTTGGCTGTTCATTTTCCAAAAAATGTTCGCGCTTCGCATCGCGATCAAGCAGGCGGACGAATTCGAGAAAGAATTTTGGGGCGGCGCCGATCTCAATCATATTTTCCAGAACCTGACCTCGGGCCGCTTGATCCCGCGCGGCATGGAGAAGATTTTCGAAGCAGGCTTTCGCGAATACGCCAAACTCAAAAAACAATCGGGCATGGACATCGGCAGCGTCATGGATGGCACGCGCCGCGCCATGCGCGCCGCCTATCAGCGCGAGGTGGATGCCTTGGAGCGCAAACTCGCCTTCCTCGCCACCGTCGGCTCGGTCAGCCCCTATGTCGGCCTGTTCGGCACGGTGTGGGGCATCATGAATTCCTTCCGCGGCCTGGCCAATGTCGGGCAAGCCACGCTGGCGCATGTCGCCCCCGGCATCGCGGAAGCCCTGATCGCCACCGCCATGGGCCTGTTCGCCGCGATTCCCGCCGTGATCGCCTATAACCGCTACACCCACGACATCGACCGGCTGGCGATCCGCTACGAGAGCTTCATGGAAGAGTTCTCGAATATTTTGCAGCGGCAAGCACGTTAATACGGAACCACGAATGAACACGAATGAACACGAATGTTTCTTAGGCAGCTTTTTTAAAGCCGTGCCAGTTCTGTTCGAACATGACAACAACAAGAACCATTGTCAGGTTTTTGATTCGTGTCAATTCGTGTTCATTCGTGGTTAATTAAAAAATGCCGAGACAACGCCGCCTGATGAACCAGATCAACGTCGTGCCCTTTATCGACGTGATGCTGGTCTTGCTCATCGTGTTCATGGTGGCAGCACCCTTGATCAACCCGGGGCAAATCGAGTTGCCGCAAGTGGGGCAGCAACTCAAAGGGCCGCCGGTCGCGCCGTTGGAAGTCATCCTCGATGCCGATAAAAAATTGTTTCTGCGTGACCAAGGGTCTTCGACTGGAGTAGAAGTCGATCGCGCCAGCCTGATAGAAGCCATCAAAGCGAAGCAGGCCAAGCATCCAGAGCAAGCAGTGGTCATCAACGCCGATAAAGCCGTGCGTTACGAGGAAGTGCTGAAGGTGATGGATATCTTGAGCCAAAACCAAGTCAAGAAGGTGGGCCTGCTCGCCAAGTCCAAAGCGAATTGATCTCACCCGCCCCCGATCATTTTCGTTTCCAATCGGGCATGTTGGCCCTGCTGGTGCATGCGGCATTTTTTGCGCTTTTGATTTTCGGCATTACTTGGCAGGCGAAAGAACCAGAAGGAGTTGTGGTCGATTTGTGGTCGGATTTGCCCGCACCCGAGACAAAACCGGTCATCAAGCGGGTCGAACCACCGCCACCCGCGCCGGAACCGGTGAAGAAAGTAATACCCAAGCCGGTGCTGGCGAAACCCGATATTGCGCTCAAGATGCAGAAGCTGGAGAAAGAGAAACCCAAGCCAGCGCCACCGAAAGTGGATCAGGCGAAGCTTGAGCAGGAACGGCGTGAGAAGGCGTTGCAGGACATTTTGGAAAAAAAGCGCCAGCTAGACGCCGAGCAGGCACAGCGCGCGCGAACGCAACATGCCGCAACGCAGAAATCGATTGTGGATGACTATACCGGGCGCATCCAAAGTAAAATCCGGAGTAAGCTCAATAATACGGTATGCGGCGACGGCAAACCGCTGCTCATATTCGACATCGCGCTGCTGCCTACCGGTCAATTGCGCGGCAATCCGGTTTTGCGCAAGGGCAGCGGCCTTGCCGCGTGTGATAAGGCCGTGGAGAATGCGATCTTGCTATCGGATCCGCTTCCTGTGCCGCCACAACCCGAAGTTTTCAGCGAATTCCGGAACACGGAACTAAAATTTAGACCTAACGAGTAAATCATGACGCGCACTCGCTTGAACATTTATTTGTGGTTAACGGCCTTGGCCCTGAGTTGCGCGGCTTTCAACGCCCGCGCCGCGCTCACGATCGAGATCACCGGCGGCGCGACACTGCAAATTCCCATTGCCATCGCGCCGTTTAGCGGCGAGGAATCTTACCCGGACAAACTGAGCCAGATCGTCGCCGCGGATTTGGCGCGCAGCGGCCTCTTCAAACTGATCGATACCGCCGGCATGCCTTTAATGCGTGGCCCGCAAGACGTGCGTGTCGCGGATTGGAAAGCGAAAGGAACGGTGGCGCTGGCCATTGCCAATATCGTGGCGCAACCCGGCGGCAAGTTGGATGTGCAGTTCCGTCTGATCGACACCTTGCGTCAAGATCAAATCGTGCAGCTTGCCGGTTACAGCTTGCCGACCAGCCCCGCGCAATTGCGCCTCACCGCGCATCAAATCGCGGACATCATTTTCGAAAAACTCACCGGCGATCCGGGCGCATTTTCCACGCGCATCGCCTACATCACCAAGCGCGGCTCGCAGTATGAGTTGCAAGTGGCGGACTCTGACGGTTACAACGCACAAACCGTATTCAGTTCGCGCGAGCCGATCATCTCCCCCGTTTGGTCGCCGGATGGCGCGAAGCTGGCCTATGTGGCTTTCGATCAAAAGAAGCCCATCGTCTATGTGCAAAACCTGGCCACCGGGCACCGCCAGATTGCCGCCAACCTGAAAGGCAACAACAGCGCACCGGCTTGGTCGCCGGATGGGCGCCAAATCGCGGTGGTGCTCACGCGCGATGGGCACTCGCAGATTTATTCGACCAATGCCGACGGGACCGGGCTTAAACGCCTCAGCAACAGCGCCGGGATCGACACCGAACCGAATTGGTCCCCCGATGGAAAATACCTGCTGTTCACCTCAGATCGCGGCGGCAGCCCGCAGATTTATCGGATGCCGTCCTACGGCGGCGAGCCGGCGCGCCTCACCTTCGAGGGCAGCTATAATGTCTCGCCACGCTACAGTCCGGATGGAAAGTCGTTTGCCTTCATTCAACGCGAGGGGAGCCAGTTCCGTGTTGCGGTGCAGGACATCGTCTCCGGCCAAGTACAAGTGCTGACTAACAATGCACAGGATGAATCGCCGAGCTGGGCGCCCAACGGCAAAATGATTCTGTACGCCACCACCGTTTTAGGCCGTGGCGTGCTATCAGCCGTTTCCAGCGACGGGCGCGTGAAACAGAAACTCTCGACCCAATCCGGCGATGTGCGCGAGCCGGCGTGGGGGCCGTTGATTAAACCCAAGCTTTAAACTTTGACATTGCATTATTTAAAAGGAGCAACCGCATGAAACGTGTTTACCTCTCCCTGATCGTTGTCAGCCTGCTTTCCGCCTGCGCGAGCGAGCCGCCCAAAACCCAAACCGCCGCGCAAGTCGAAGACCGCACGCAAGCGCCAAAGACCACGCAGCCCGCCGACACCCGGCCGCTGGCGCCGCCGGTGCAAACTGTCAGCCCGCTCAAGGATCCGAAAAGCATTCTTTCCAAGCGCAGCGTGTATTACGACTATGACAGCTTCGACGTGAAAGCCGAATACAAGCCGATGATCGAGGCGCATGGTAAATACCTGGCCGACAATCCCAAAGCCAAGGTGTTCTTGCAAGGCAATGCCGACGAACGCGGCAGCCGCGAATACAACATCTCGCTCGGCACCAAGCGCGCCGAGGGCGTGCGCAAAATGCTATCCGTGCTCGGCGCAAAAGAAGAGCAAATGGAATCGGTGAGTTTCGGTGAAGAGAAGCCGCGCGCCGATTGCCCGGAAGAATCGTGCTGGTCGCAAAACCGCCGCACCGACATCGTGTATCAAGGTGAGTAACATGCGCCACGTTTGGCTAGGGCTGGTCTTGCTCGCCGCGAGCCATACGGCTGCGGCGGGCCTCTTTTCGGATGATGAGGCGCACAAGCGAATCGAGGCGCTGCAGCAAGAAAATCAGCAATTGCAGCAGAAGCTGAAAGCCATGGACGAGCGCGTGACCAAACTTGATGCGACGCTGCGCTCGCAGGGTTTGCTCGATCTGCTGCAAAGCGTCGAAGCCATGAAGAACGACATGGCCAAGCTGCGCGGCCAGATCGAGGTCAACACCTACAACATCGACACCACGCAAAAGCGCCAGAAGGATTTGTATGTCGATCTCGATAATCGGCTGCGCAAGCTAGAGCGCATGGATGGCCCCGCACCCAGCGCGACGCCAACTCCCGGCGCCAGCGCCGCACCGGCTACGCCCGCGGCATCGTCCGATCCGGCCGCCGAGAATCGCGCATACGAATCGGCTTTCAATCTATTCAAGATCGGCAACTACCAAGCCGCGATCGCAGGTTTTCAAAATTTCCTGAAGACCTATTCTGCGAGCCCGCTGGCTGCCAACGCGCAATACTGGATCGGCAATTCTTATTCCGCGCTGAAGGATTACAAGAGTGCCATTGCCCAACAGCAAAAAGTCATCCAAACCTACCCCAACAGCCCAAAAGTGCCAGATGCGATGCTCAACATCGCCAGCAGCCAAGCGGAGTTGGGCGATAAGGACGGCGCGAAAAAGTCATTGGAAGAAATCGTCGCCAAGCACCCGCTCAGCCCGGCGGCGGATACGGCGAAGAAGCGCTTAGCTAAGTGAACCTAAAAAGTTGTTTGCCACAGAGGTCACAGAGTACACAGAGAAAATCTCTGCGGGCTCATAGTGCTTGGCCTACCCTTTGACGATAGCGGAATTTTGAGAAATCGGCTGCTTCTCTCTGTGATCTCTGTGTTCTCTGTGGCAATAATTGCTGTGCTTTTCAAGTAATCAATTTGTGGATGGGCAGCACGCATGGCCACCGCCTACCTCACCCACCCCGACTGCCTGCGGCATGACATGGGCGGTTACCATCCCGAACAGCCGGCGCGGCTGACTGCAATAGAAGATGCGTTGCATGCGGCGGGGCTGTTTGAAAAACTGCATCACTTCGAAGCACTCCCTGCCACGCGCGAGCAGTTGCTGCGCGCGCATGGCGCTGCCTACCTGGATGAAATCGAGCGCACCGCGCCCCAAAGCGGGCTGGCTTACCTCGATCCCGATACCGCCATGAATCCTTATTCGTTATCCGCCTCGCTGCATGCGGCGGGCGCGCTGACGCAGGCGGTGGATAGCGTGATGCGCGGCGAAGTAGCCAACGCCTTCTGCGCCGTGCGCCCGCCCGGCCATCACGCACTGCGCAATCGCGCCATGGGGTTCTGTATTTTCAACAACGTGGCGATCGGCGCCCTGCATGCGCTGGATGCACACGGCTTGCAGCGCGTCGCCATTGTCGATTTTGACGTACATCACGGCAACGGCACCGAAGACATCTTTCACGATGATTCGCGCGTGATACTGTGTTCGAGCTTTCAACATCCCTACTATCCGTTCAGCGGCGCAGATTCGGGCAACGCACACATCATCCCCATGCCCCTCGCGGCAGGATCAGGGGGAAAGGAATTTCGAGATGCATGGTTAGCACAGGGACTGCCCGCGCTGGAGCGCTTTCAACCGCAAATGATTTTTTTCTCCGCCGGTTTCGACGCGCACCGCGACGACCCGCTGGCGGGGCTCATGCTGGTGGAAGAAGATTTCGCCTGGATCACCGGACAAGTGCTGCGCATCGCGGACCACTTCGCACAGGGGCGGGTGGTTTCTACACTTGAAGGCGGCTACGAACTCGAAGCGCTTGGGCTCAGCGTGGCGGCGCATATCCAGGCGCTGAATAAGGTGAACTAGGCTGTAGTAGTTCCGACTTGACTTACACCCTATTCAGGTCGGACGAACATGCGGCAAATTGCCAGATTGTGTAGAATTGCACTCTCATAGAGGAAACAACCATGTCCACCGCAACCGCCACCTCCAGAAAAAAGCCAGCGAAATCCGTAGCGCGCACTCCTGCTGCGAAATCCGTTGCGGCCAGTACGCTCACCGGCCAGGCACTTCTGGAGAATATGGAGGCGTATCGCAAGAAAGTCGCGGCCACGCCCGCATCCGCGCGTAGCTTTCTGACCCGCTTGGGCGTTATGACCACCAGCGGCAAGGTCAAGAAGTTGATACGTGGCTAACCCCTGGGCGCTGTATCAGCGCTCACCATCGTTCGTACTCGGCTTTCACGGCACGGAAAAAACGCTCGTCGACAAAGTTGTCTCGGGCAAAACAGCCCATCTCAAGAAATCGGAAGGCAAATACGAGTGGCTCGGCCACGGTATTTACTTTTGGGAGAACGACCCGCAGCGTGGGCTGGAGTGGGCGAAAAGCGGCAACACAAAGAAAAAATCAAAAATCCCGATGTTGCTGGCGCCATCATAGATTTAGGCAGGTGTTTGGACTTGACCACCCGCATGGGGCTCGATGAAGTCGCAGAAGCCTATGCCACGCTGAGCGACTCTTACGCCAAGGCAGGATTGCCATTGCCCCTCAATACGGGCGGCAAAGACCAGTTCAAGCGCGAACTGGATTGCCAAGTGATTCAAACGCTTCACCTCTATCGCCAAGAGAATGGACTGCTACCTTATGACTCCATACGCGCCCCATTCCAGGAGGCTGATCCCCTCTATGCAGGCGCCGGATTCCGGATTCACAACCACATCCAACTTGCGATTATCAATACCGAGTGCATCAAGGGTTACTTTCGGCCCATCATGAGCGCGTAGGCGCCCAACAGTCTGTCCAGCTTAAAACCGCTCATGCGGCATTAGATAACGCCATTGCCTAGGCTGCAATTTGGCCATCGACACGCGCCCGAGCCGGATGCGTTTCATGGCCAGCACCTGTAGCCCCACCTTCTCACACATATGCGCGATCTGCCCGGCTTGCACCCCCTTGAGGGCAAAGCGCAGCCGGGTTTCGTTTTGCCAACTGACTTTGATCGGAGGCAGTGCCCGGCCATTAAATGTGAGTCCGTGGTTGAGGCGCTTCAGCCCATCGGGAGCGATTTCACCCGCGACCTCCACCACATACTCTTGCTCGATCTTGGCGGCATCGTCGATTAGCTTGCGCGCCACGCGCCAGTCTTGGGTAAACACCAACAAGCCGCTCGCATTGGGCTCAAGCGGTGTGCATGGCGTCAGCCGCACAAAGTGCTGCTTCAGCATGCGAATGCCGGAAGCGTCATCCGCCGCCCGCGTATCGGCACGAATCTGCTTGTCAGCATCCATGCCCGTTGCGGGCGCTTGGTGAAACAAAATGGTCACCGGCTCCAGCGGTGTGAGACTCGCATCGGGGTGGAGCGTCACCTGCTGCTGCGACACCATGAACTGCGGCTCCTCCACCACCTGCCCATCCACCATGACCCAGCCACCTGCGATATACAACTCCGCCTCCCGGCGCGAGCAGGAGACTAATTCGACCAGGCGTTTCGAGAGACGGATGGGGTCTGACATTCATAGCACCCGATTAAGCCATGGGGATAGTTGCAAAGCCGCGAACAGGCTCCCTCTCCCTGGATGGGAGAGGGCGGAGGAGAGGGTGAAATCCATGAGACTGGCACACCGCCCCCTCTCCCCCACCCCTCTCCCACAAGGGGCGAGGGGCTTAAGGGCGCTTAATCGAGTGACATGAGGGTCAGACATAAATGAGTGCTGCCAGAAAAGAAAGAGCGATCATTGTAAACGCTCAAGGCCCGCTATCAGACTGTAAAATGCAAACATGAACGCCACTAAAAAACCGGCAAGCCGCCCCAGCTTGGACGGCATCACACTTGAGATGATCGTCACCCAACTATCCGAGCGCATGGGCTGGGAAGCGATGGCCGCCGCCGTGCCCGTGCGCTGCTTCACGCATGACCCCAGCATCAAATCCAGTTTGAAGTTTTTACGCAGAACGCCGTGGGCGCGTAAGAAAGTTGAGGGATTGTATTTGCAGCAAGCTTCATTTAAATCTAGCTCTTCACGCGTGGATAGCTGATTTTTTCGGCTAGCATTATGCGTTCGATGCTACGCCCGAGTTGGACATGCTCCTTGTTTGCGGTACATTCTTTGAATAAAGCTTAGCGCTCGCAAGCCACACTTGCCGCATTTCTGCGAGAATGGCCCTTGTTTCCAACGACCGACGTCAACCAACACATGATTCCAATCCTGCCTGCCACGGCTTGGCGCGAATTCCGAGGGGAACCCGCACAGAAAGGTCTCAACAAGACAACCCATCTAGCGATGATTGAAGACCCCTCTGGCAAATGGCACCGATGCTACGTAAAAGGCTGTCCTCCGAATTGGGTAACACCATTGACGGAGGCAATAGGTTGGCTCTTAGCTGAAGCTTTGAATCTTCCAAGGCCAGAATTTGCGGCTTTGGTCATGGTTCCTTTAGATAAGCTTCGCCAAAACATGCAGATGGACCAACATTGGTTGAACTATTCTGAAATGCTTTCATTTTGCGCATCCGCCGTTGATGGTAAGAATGCATCGCAAGGATGGAAATGGCTAGCCCACCTACGCGCCAAACGCCTCTACAAGCGCCCTGAAATTGCGCGGATTAGTGCTTTTGACCAATGGGTCGACAACCAAGATCGTAACACTGGTAACCTAATTGTTAAGCCTGGCGGCGATTACGTTCCAATAGATAATGAATTCATTTTGTACTCGCTACTGTGGGCGCAAAAGATGCCCTTCAATATCACCCACAACAGCCTGCTCATTGAAGGTGCACAGCACTTGAGCAGTAGTGATTACGCACGGTTCAAAGTAGAGGTGGCCCGTGAAGGCAAGCTGCACATCGCTGCACTGAGCACCGTGGAACCGAAGTTAGAGCAGGCGATTTTCTCACTCATTTCGAACTCAACAGCTGCCAATACGATGTGGGCCAATATCCAGCAATTCCTTGCTAGCAGGGCACATCCCGATTGGCTATCAACACAACTGGGAGTGATTGCATGAGCAACCTGTTTATATCCGAGGGACCAGATCCTTTCTCGCATCTTCGTTCAAAGCTATCCCGAGTTCCCGCAGCCGGGTTCGACGGTCTATGGGCCACCGTTGAACTCCAGCCTGACATTTTTGCACCACAGCGCTTCACGATTGGTGTTGTTGTCGGCTACCCCGAAGGTGGCTTTGCTTTTCGGCTTCTGTCGGATGCTTCGAAATTCGATTGCGTGTATGGGAAGAAGGCGGCGGCGGTGCTCCGGCCCTTAATTGAATCTGCCGAGTACACGCTTACTCGGTTGGCGCGTGATAAGCACACACTCACAGCAATCACGTTCGAGTCGGCATGCCTCTCAATTTCCAAGCCGTGGCCAACATCGGGCAACAACCCTGAGCAAGCTCTGGCGAGACTCTTCGCGGAGGTTGTCACCATGGAGCCGGCCAATGAAAAGCAGCCACGTGACTTCGTGACTTTGGACACGGAGCAAGTACGTCATCTGGTTAATCAGGAGCTAAAGCGGATTGCAGGCACCCGATTCGAGATGATTGTCGTTGAGCCGCAGCATGTCATACCAGCGGACGATGGATCGGGCCCGCATTTTCTTGATTTTAACTTGCGGCCCGCAAGTGGTGCAGGCAGTGTTTTGTCGGCTGTCTACAAGACTCCGGGCACTGTTGAATTAAATCTTCTGCGAGCTAGCCGCGACTTGGCGACTTACGGAATGATCCGTAAGGTCGATGACTTGGCACTCTTCATCATGACCGCCAAACGAGAGCAGTACGAGAGTCCTGAATATACACGCTTGAGCGACCTCATTGATGAGCAGAGTTGGTGCCTCGAAAGGCAGGGGTTTCGAATCATTTCGTTCGATGAGCCGTTGCCAATTGCCCAAAGCATTCTTGAGTGGGCCACAGTGTCCGAATAACGAAGAGCGTTTATCCCCAGACAATTTTGTGTGAGGCCCTTGCCAGTTCGGGCGGGCGAAGAATAAATACTATTTATTAGATTTCATGTCTTCATGTGAGAAAAGCCTGTGATAAGCCGAATACTAATGCGTTGCTTGACTTGCAAGAACGCCATTACCGTTCGAGTACAAATCGGCCATGAAAACGAACAGTCTCATACCTTTCCGTGCCCTCATTGCGGAACAAATATATGCACAACGCTCCTATTAAATGATCCGCCAAATGTCGGCGTGCGTTGGGATGAAAACTGTGAGCACGGAGATGTGGAAGGAATGATTATGAACCTCGGAGTTGGTTTCACAATTCCGACCGAACATCTTCACCAAGACAAATATTTTCCTTCGTTTACGCAACTGCCAAAACCAGCGATACCATCGATTGCCTCGGGCGCTGGGCCTGTATTTATGGACTCCGTTATAGCTTTGGGTGGATTTCCCGGTGCTACAGATGCTTGGGCAAAGCTAAAAAAGGCCCTCCGATTTCATCGGAACAAGCAATGTCAACTACGAGATGTACAAATCACCCTGATGTTTGAGGGGTGGGGTCAGAGCGACCATTCGATAGAGAACGCTTTCTATATGTTTCTCGCGAGGTTCCTGGGGGGTAAGCCCGAGCCTATTCTTGGCCCATTGGTAGAGCAACTTAAGAATGCCAGGAATGCGAATCGAACGGAGTTTTCCAGGTTTATGGCGGAATACGATGTCGACTTAAAGGCCGAGCGATTTGCCGCATACTCTGAAATTATTGGCGAATATTTCCATTGTTACGAGGAATTCAATCAAACTGCGGTATACGCCAGATTAGGAATCCCTCTTCCTCCGGAATCCATCGCCACATCGTCTGCGTTTGAATCAACTAGAATGTTTTATGGTAATGCTTACGAAGTTCTTGGAATGCACCTAGATGTTGTTGCGGCCGTTAATAATATGTGCTCTGGTCGCGACTATGACCAAATGCAGGCAATGGATTTAAAGCAGTACAGAACAATTAAAAAATCAAATAGAACCAAATGCTTTTCAAGCAATTCGGAACTAAGCTGGTTCGTCGAAGAGTATGACAGTCAGGTTAGAAACGCATCGCATCATCGCTGGTTCAAAATAGATGACGCGAAAAGAGTCATTTTATACAGAAGTGGTGGTACCGGTGCCCTTCATAAAATGTCCTACGCGGAATACCTGTATCGCTGCAACCGCTTATTCTTCAGAATCTGTGCAATGGCTTGCTGGGAAATCATTATGTTGCATATGACTAACCAGAAACTATAAGGTGCTTATGAGGTGCCGTAAGAACAATGGGGGCAGGCCACCTTTTCTATCCGCTGAACAACGTCAATACCCGACAAAACAATACATCGCATTTCCATTTATGCCAGCTATTGCTTCCGACTCTTTGAAATCAAATCATAAGCAAGCTGCACTTCCTTTGCTTGTTCAGTCGCCACGGCAATCATGTCTTCTGGCAGGCCTTGGCCGATTAGCTTATCAGGATGATATTGGCTGATGAGTTTGCGGTAGGCGCGTTTGACTTCTTGGTCGGTGCTTTCTTTAGTCACGCCTAAGGCTTTATACGCATCTTCCAAAGCGGTGGCCGAGCTGGCTTGGCCGCCGGCAAAGTGTGATTGGTTTAACACCATCTCCAGCATGTGCTGGAAGGCGGCTTGGTCGTAGCCAAGATCACGCGCGATGTCTATGAGCAAGCGCTCTTCGGATGAATCGATGCGGCCATCCGACAACGCCATCACGATCAGATAGACCAGCAACATTTGCTTGAGGTCATGCGTATGGCCGCATACGCTCAAGAATTTCTTGATGACCGACTCAATCTCCAAACCGGGAACGGCGCCGCGCTTAAAAAGCGCGATGCCTTGTTGCCGATGCGCGGCAGACATGCCGAGTTTTTGCATGAACTGTTCGACATAGGTGACTTCGTCTTGGGAGATATGGCCGTCTGCCTTGGCCAGCTTGCCCATGAGGATAAAAACAGTTTCCAGGAATACGGTTTGGCGTTTGGCACTGCTGAGCGGATTAACGCCACCCACGCCGTAAGCGCTAATGCGGTCAACAATATTGCCTACGATATAGCCAAGAAATGCACCGAGAATGCCGTAGAAGTAAAATCCGATTAAGGCGCCAATGAGTCTGAACAAAATAGCTCCTGCGATTGCGTGTGAAAGAATCGATTATAAACGCATGGGGTGAGGTCTTCATGTCACTCGGTTAAGCCCTAGGGATGGATGCCGATCCACGAACAAGCCCCCTCTCCCTGGATGGGAGAGGGCTGGGGAGAGGGTGAAATCCAGCAACTGGCTCACCCCGCCCCCTCTCCCCCACCCCTCTCCCACAAGGGGCGAGGGGCTTTAGGGCGCTGAACCGAGTGGGCGAAATTGAAACGATGCAGGTGCTGAATCAATCCTCCAGCGCGCGCACTTTCACTGTCTTACCCTTCACCTTGCCTGCCGACAATTTGCGCACGGCTTCGCGTGCGATATCGCGCGCGACGGCGACATAGGTGGATTGGTCGGTCACGGTGATCTTGCCGACTTGCTCGCGCGTGAAGCCCGCTTCGCCGGTGAGTGCGCCCAGCACGTCGCTGGGACGGATTTTTTCTTTACGCCCGCCGAGTATCTGGAGCGTCACCATCGGCGGTACGAGCGGTGCGTCGTTGTCGTTTTCAAGCTTCGTCAGCGCATGCCACTCCGGCTCAGAGCCCATCATCTGGGTGATGGCGGCAACGCGGCGTTTGTCGGATGCGCTGCACAGGCTCAACGCCCAGCCTTCCTGATCGGCGCGGCCGGTGCGACCGATACGGTGGATGTGGATTTCCGGATCGGGCGTGACATCGACATTGATCACCGCTTCGAGTTGCGCGATATCCAAGCCGCGCGCCGCCACATCGGTGGCTACCAGCACCGAGCAACTGCGATTGGCGAATTGGATCAGCACTTGATCGCGTTCGCGTTGCTCCATATCGCCATTCAAGGTCAGCGCGTGAACGCCCTGGGCATGCAGCACCTCGAGCAAGTCGCGGCATTGCTGCTTGGTGTTGCAAAAGGCCAGCGTGCTGACCGGGCGGTAGTGCTTGAGCAAGCGGCCGACGGCCTGCAAGCGCTCTTCGTGCTTCACCTCGTAGAAGCGTTGGCGTATTTTGCTGGCCTCATGTTGCTCCAGCAGCTTTATTTCTTGCGGGTTGCGCAAGAATTGGCGCGCCAGTCGTGCGATGCCCTCGGGATAGGTCGCCGAGAACAGCAAGGTCTGGCGTTGCGCCGGGCAGCGTTTCGCCACATAGGCGATGGCATCAAAAAAGCCCATGTCCAACATGCGATCGGCTTCGTCCAGTACCAAGGTATCGAGCGCATCCAAATTCAAGCTGCCGCGCTCCAGGTGATCCATGATGCGGCCGGGTGTGCCGACGACGATATGCGCGCCATGTTCCAGACTGGCCATCTGCGGACGCATGGTGGTACCGCCGCACAGCGCAATAACCTTGATGTTGTCTGCAAATCGCGCCAGGCGGCGAATCTCATGCGTGACCTGATCCGCCAGCTCGCGCGTGGGGCAGAGCACCATGGCTTGCACCGCAAAGCGGCGCGGGTTGAGTTTGGTGAGCAGGGCCAGTGCGAACGCCGCCGTCTTGCCGCTGCCGGTCTTGGCTTGCGCGATCAGGTCGTGCCCAGCGAGCGCAATCGGCAGGCTGGCCGCCTGAATCGGCGTCATCGTCAGGTATTCGAGCTGCTGCAATGTCGCTTGTATGCCTGGCGGCAGCGGCAGCGCGTTGAAAGAGTGCGCGGCAGTATTTTCTGCTGGTGGAGCGGCGGGCAGGATAAGTTCGGGCATGTGTATTTTTCTCTCGGCAGAGCCGGGGTTCGCCTCCCCCTTTGGAAAAGGGGGAATGAGGGGGATTTTAAAATGTCGGTAGCGCACGACACCGTCCGCAAATCCCCCCTCGCCCCCCTTTTGCTAAGGGGGGAACAAGCAGATCAGAGCAAGACCAAACTATCGCGATGAATCAATTCCGCTTCATCCACGTAGCCCAGGATGGTTTCGATTTCACTGGAAGGTTTCTTGAGAATTTTGCGTGCTTCCTGCGCGCTGTAATTGACAAGACCGCGCGCGATTTCCGCACCGCTGGGATCGACGCAGGTGACCACCTCGCCGCGCTCGAATTCGCCCGACAGATCATGCACGCCGATCGGCAGCAGGCTTTTACCTTCTTCGCGCAATGCACGCGCCGCACCGGCGTCGAGCATCAAGCGGCCGCGCACTTGCAGGTGATCGGCGAGCCATTTTTTGCGTGCAGCAACTTTGTTGCTTTCGTCGGCGGTGAGCTGAGTGCCAATGGCTTCGCCCTGGGCCAGGCGCACCAAAACATCCGGCTCGCGGCCCCAAGCAATAATGGTATGCGCCCCGCTGCGTGCAGCGCGTTTGGCGGCGAGCACTTTAGTCAGCATGCCGCCGCGGCCAAGCGCGCTGCCCGCACCTCCGGCCATTTTCTCCAACTCGGCATCACCTGCGTGCGCTTCTTGAATCAAGGTGGCGCTCGGATCTTTGCGCGGATCGGCGGAATACAGCCCCTTTTGATCGGTCATGATCACCAGCGCGTCGGCCTCGATCAGATTGGTGACCAAGGCGGCCAGGGTATCGTTGTCGCCGAATTTGATTTCATCGGTCACTACGGTGTCGTTCTCATTGATGATCGGAATCACATTGAGTGCGAGCAGGGTGCGTAGCGTGGAGCGCGCATTGAGATAGCGTTTGCGGTCGGCCAAGTCTTCGTGCGTCAACAAAATCTGCGCGGTGTGGAGCTGGTGTTTGCGAAAGCAGGTTTCATACACCTGCACCAATCCCATCTGCCCCACTGCTGCCGCCGCTTGCAACTCATGCACCGCATGCGGACGTTTTTTCCAGCCCAGGCGCTGCATGCCTTCGGCGATGGCGCCGCTGGAGACGAGCACGACTTGCTTGCCCATGGTTTTGAGGCGCGCGATCTGATCGGCCCATTGTGCAATGGCCACCGAGTCGAGCCCTTGGCCTTCGTTGGTGACCAAGGTGCTGCCGACTTTTACGACCAGGCATTTTGATTTAGCGAGGATGGATTGCATATGGCTCATTCAATAACCGCGATGGATAGAACAAAAAAACCTATTTGCCACAGAGAACACAGAGGGCACAGAGAAAAGCTGAGGCTTATCTGGAATGCCGGCCATATTTACAAACCCAAGCGCCTGCCATGTTTTTCTCTGTGCCCTCTGTGACCTCTGTGGCAAGAAATGACGTTTCTAGCTTGGGCAGATTCGTAAGATAACTTCTAGCACCTCTCCTGTAAATCCTGCGAAATCCCGTTAATCCTGTCTATTCATCTTCGCTGGCAGGGGGCAACTCATCTTCTTCGCTGCTGGGTTCAGGGGCTTTGACGGTATCGAGATAAGCCATGATCGCGTAGGTCAGTGCTTGGCAGCCTTCACCGTTCAGGGCGGAAATGCTGAAGCACTCCCCTTTCCACTTGTAGCGTTTGAGGAAATCCTTAACCCGCGCGGCGCGTTCGTCTTCCGCGATCATATCGAGCTTGTTCAGCACCAGCCAGCGCGGCTTGTCGTACAAAAGCTGGTCGTATTTGCGCAGCTCTTCCACGATGGCTTGGGCCTCTTTGACCGGATCGGTGTTTTCATCGAACGGCGCCAGATCCACGATATGCAGCAGCAAACGCGTGCGCTGCAAGTGGCGCAGGAATTGATGGCCGAGGCCAGCGCCTTCCGCCGCGCCTTCGATCAGGCCGGGGATATCGGCGATGACGAAGCTGCGATTGTTATCGACCCGCACCACGCCCAGATTCGGGTGCAGCGTGGTAAACGGATAGTCCGCGACTTTCGGCTTGGCCGCCGACACGGCGCGGATGAAAGTCGATTTTCCCGCGTTCGGCATGCCGAGCAAGCCCACGTCGGCCAGCACTTTGAGTTCGAGTTTCAACTGACGCTCTTGCCCAGGTTCGCCGCGCGTGAATTGTTTCGGCGCGCGATTGGTGCTGGATTTGAAATGCAGGTTGCCGATGCCGCCCTGGCCGCCTTGGGCGATCAAGGCGCGTGCGCCGTCTTGCGCCAGATCGGCGATCACTTCTTCGGTATCCATATCCGTAATGACCGTGCCGACCGGCATGCGCAGCGTGATGTCTTCGCCCCCCGCACCGTAGCAATCCGCGCCGCGCCCGTTCTCACCGCTCTTGGCTTTATGCGTGCGTTGAAAGCGAAAATCGATCAGCGTATTGATATTGCGATCGGCCACCGCATACACACTGCCGCCGCGCCCGCCGTCGCCGCCATCCGGCCCGCCTTTGGGAATGAATTTCTCGCGCCGGAACGAGGCGCAGCCATCCCCGCCGTTACCGGCTTGAACGCGTATCAGGGCTTCGTCGATGAATTTCATAATGGGCTACACTAGTGTCCGGTTAAATTCAAAACAACATCAATTGGTTAGTGACTGGCTGCACGATGCTTCTGTTACCCAGTGGCTGAAAGGCGCATGAAATAGGGGTTTTCTCAAAAATTGAGACCGACAATATCTGTAACAAAGTG
>JACRIU010000036.1 GCA_016235775.1 Hydrogenophilales bacterium | reverse complement strand
GATATCCATTGACGCGGTAATCCAGAAAGAGCCGGGCGAAGGCGAAGACCAGACCGATCTGATCCTGCTCACCCACCAGACGCGCGAGAAGCGCATCAATGCGGCGATTGCAAGGATGGAAAAGTTGCCGGTGGTGGCGGGCAAGGTGACGAGGTTGCGGCTGGAACAGTTGGGTTAAACAGGTAGCAAAAACGTAGGATGGGTTGAGCAACGCGATACCCATCGATCGAGATTCCAATGTTGGGTATCGCTACGCTCCACCCAACCTACATGATGTTGAGGCAATACAAATGAAATACACCAGCACCCGAGGCGGAATGTCCGCAAAACCCTTCACCGAAATCCTGCTCGGCGGCCTGGCCGATGACGGCGGCCTGGCGATTCCAGATCACTATCCGAAGCTGAGCAAGGCCGAGCTGCAAGCGATGCGCGGCATGAGTTACCGCGAACTGGCGTTCGAGGTGATCAGCCGCTTCGCTACCGACATTCCGGCGGATGATCTCATGGCTATCATCAACAAAACCTACACCGCCAAAATTTTCGGCAGCGACGAGATCACGCCGGTCAGGACGCTGGAACCCGGCCTGCATATCCTCGGCCTGTCCAACGGCCCGACGCTGGCGTTCAAGGACGTCGCGATGCAGTTGCTCGGCAACCTGTTCGAATACGCATTGGCCAAAGACGGCGCGGAGCTGAACATCCTCGGCGCCACTTCCGGCGATACCGGTTCGGCGGCGGAATATGCGATGCGCGGCAAGCGCGGAATCCGCGTGTTCATGCTGTCGCCGCTGGGCAAGATGAGCGCGTTCCAGACCGCGCAGATGTATTCGCTGCAAGACCCGAACATCTTCAACATCGCGGTCACCGCGCCGTTCGATGCCTGCCAGGACATGGTGAAGGCGGTGTCGAACGATCTGGCCTTCAAGGAAAAATACCAGATCGGCACGGTCAACTCGATCAACTGGGCGCGCGTCGTCGCGCAGGCGGTTTACTATTTCCAGACCTATTTCGCGCTGACCAGAAGCAATGACGAGCAGGTTTCTTTTGCCGTGCCGTCCGGCAATTTCGGCAACGTCTGCGCCGGGCACATCGCGCGCCAGATGGGGCTGCCGATCCGCAAATTGATCGCCGCGACCAACGAGAACGACGTGCTGGACGAATTCTTCAAGACCGGCGTGTACCGTCCGCGTCCGGAAACGATGCACACCAGCAGCCCGTCAATGGACATCACCAAGGCGTCCAACTTCGAGCGTTTTGTCTATGACCTGACCGGGCGCGACCCGAAGATACTCAAGGGTTTGTGGCAGCAACTGGAAAAGGATGGCTATTTCGATCTCAGCCAAACGCCGTATTTTGCCAGGGTGAAGGAATTCGGGCTGGCCTCCGGCTCAAGCAACCACGCCAACCGCATCGCCACGATCCGCCGCGTGCATCAGCAATACGGCGCAGTGATAGACCCGCACACCGCCGATGGCATGAAGGCCGGCCTGGAGCACCGCGAAGCGGGCATCCCGCTGGTGTGTCTGGAGACTGCGCTGCCCGCGAAGTTCGAGGAAACTATCCGCGAAGCATTGGGCCGCGACCCCGATCGCCCCGCTGGTTTTGAGAACATCGAAAATTTGCCGCAACGCTTTGACACTCTGCCGCCGGATGTCGCGCAACTCAAGGCGTTTATCGCAGCGCATATATGGAGTGCGGCGGCATGACGCCGCCTTTTAAAAACCGCGCAGACATGTCTGATGCAACTACTAGCCATTCGGCTAGGCTGTCAAAAGACGACAGCCAAGCCGCTGGTTATGCGCACTCCAAATAGCAGCGTCGTGCCGCTGCACTCCAAAGTACATGCGCCGCCGCACTGGCTATTCGGGCAGGGCATTTACATGGTGACGGCGGGGACTTATGGAAAATTGCCGCATCTGGAAACGCCGGAGCGGCGCGATTTTTTCCTCGAAGCTTTGTTTGCACGGGCTGCTGAATTTGGCTGGGAATTACAGGCGTGGGCGGTGTTATTCCATTTCTAGATTAAAAATGCTTTTTTGTAGGGCGGGTTCCACCCGCCGGATAAAGTTGTCGGGCGGAGCCCGACCTACGAATTAACTCACTTTCTAAATGGAAATGGAATTATTCAACCACTACCATTTTATTGCCACCTCGCCGGAAGACCCCGGCACGCTGCGGAATTTCATCGGCAAGCTGCACATGACCACGGCGAAGCAGTTGAATGAATGGGATGGCACGCCGGGAAGAAAGGTCTGGTATCAGTTCTGGGACAGCTACATCACTTTTGAGCGCTCGTATCTGGCCCGGCTAAATTATGTCCATCACAATCCGGTGCATCATGGGGTGACGGATAATGTTTTGGGATATCGCTGGTGTTCGGCGAGGAGGTTTTCCGTGAATGCGCCATCGGCATTGATGGAGACAGTGGAGAGCTGCAAGATTGACGAGCTTGAGGTGGAGGATGATTTTTAGGTTTTGTTTTGGAGTGCGGCGGCACGACGCCGCTTTTGGAGTGCGCAGACACGTCTGCGCGCAGCGTCGT
>JACRIU010000031.1 GCA_016235775.1 Hydrogenophilales bacterium | reverse complement strand
TGTTACAGATATTGTCGGTCTCAATTTTTGAGAAAACCCCTATTTCATGCGCCTTTCAGCCACTGGGTAACAGAAGCATCGTGCAGCCAGTCACTAACCAATTGATGTTGTTTTGAATTTAACCGGACACTAGTGATAAATAGGATTAAATTAATATTTTAACTTATTGTTTAATAATCGTTAATAGTTCTTCAATCGACGCCTTATCAAGCAGTGCTTGCTGCTTCATTTCTGTGGCGATGCGCTTATTGAGGCCAAGCAAAACTTTGCCGGGGCCGCATTCGGCAGCGAGTTGCACGCCGTCTTGCGCCATGCGGGCGATGGTTTCGACCCAGCGCACCGGGCGATGCAATTGCTTCACTAGCGCGGCTTTGATCGCGGCTGGGTCATCAAAACTGGCCACATCGGCGTTTTGCAGGACCGGCACGCTGGGCCGGGTGAAGGTAACCGACTCCAAATATTGCGCCAGCCGGTGCGCGGCAGGCTGCATCAGCGCGCAATGCGAAGGGACCGATACTGGCAGTGGCAGCGCGCGTTTGGCGCCTTTTGCCTTGGCCAAGGCCATGCCGCGTTCGACCGCGGCTTTATTGCCGGCTATCACGACTTGGCCGGGTGAATTGAAATTCACCGCTTCCAGCACCTCACCCTCTGCGGCTTCGGCGCACACGGCTTTCACCACATCATCGTCCAGGCCGAGAATGGCGGCCATCGCCCCCACGCCTTCGGCCACCGCTTCCTGCATCGCTTGGGCGCGGAAACGCACCAGCGGCAGCGCATCGCTGAAACCGATCGCGCCCGCCGCCGTGAGGGCGCTATATTCACCCAGGCTATGCCCGGCCATGACCGCCGGCGCCACGCCGCCCATATCAAGCCAAGCGCGATAGACGGCGATGCCCGCGACGAGCATTGCCGGTTGGGTGTTGACGGTCTGGTTCAAAGCTTCAGCCGGGCCCTCGGTCACCAAGGCCCAGAGGTCTTGCTTGAGGATGCCGGACGCTTCGGCAAACGTATCGCGCACGACCTGGAGCCCATCGAATCCGGCCATCATGCCCACCGATTGCGAGCCTTGGCCCGGAAAAACAAAAGCAAATTTCATTTATAAAAAACCTTTTTTAGCCACGAATTAACACGAATTTACACAAATTAGGCTTGATTTTAATTCGTGGCTTATGTTTTTGTAAGAACTAAAACTGCACCAACACCGAGCCCCAGGTAAAGCCGCCGCCGAACGCTTCCATCAACACCGTTTCGCCGCGCTTGATGCGCCCATCGCGCACCGCGGTGTCGAGCGCCAAGGGGATGGAGGCGGCGGAGGTGTTGCCGTGCCTATCCACCGTGACCACCACGCGTTCCATGCTCATGCCGAGTTTTTTGGCGGTGGCCCGGATGATGCGAATGTTGGCCTGATGCGGCACCAGCCAATCGATCTGGCTTTTTTGCATGCCATTTACGGTCAAGGTTTCATCGACGATCGAATCCAGGGTATTCACCGCCATTTTGAATACCGCGTTGCCTTCCATTTGGATCGTGGATTTATTGGCATAGCCCGCCGAGGGCCCCGCCGGCACCTTGAGCAATGCCTCATGGCGGCCATCCGCGTGCAAATGGGTGGAAATGATGCCGGGCGCATCCGATGCTTGCAGCACCACCGCCCCCGCGCCGTCGCCCCACAGAATGCAGTTCGTGCGGTCATCCCAATCGGTGATGCGGGAGAGGGTTTCGGCGCCGATCGCCAATACATTTTTGCACTGGCCGGAACGGATGAATTGCTCGCCGGTGGCCAGCGCATAAACGAAGCCGCTGCAGACCGCTTGCAGATCGAATGCCGGGCAGCCGTTGGTGATGCCGAGCTTCTGCTGCACCAAGCAAGCCGTGCTGGGGAAAATGAAATCGGGGGTGGTCGTGGCGAGCACGAGCAAATCGATTTGATTCGGCTCGATCCCCGCCGCATCCAAGGCGGCGCGCGCCGCATGCAGCGCGAGATCGCTGGTGTTTTCATTTTCCGCGGCGATGTGGCGCTCGCGAATGCCGGTGCGCGAGACGATCCAATCATCCGAGGTTTCAACGCGCTTTTCCAGGTCGGCGTTGGTCAGAATGTGCGCGGGCAGATAGCTGCCGGTGCCGATAATGCGTGCGTAAGTCATGCGGCTTGTTGGGGGTGTTCGATCGCCATTTGCTCGCTGATGCGGCGCAGCACGCCGCCCTGGCATTCCTCGATGGCGCGGTTGAGGGCGAATTGAAATGCGTAGCTGTCGGCGCTGCCATGGCTCTTGATCACGATGCCGCGCAGGCCCAGTAGGCTCGCGCCGTTATAGCAGCGATGATCGATGCGTTGCTTGAAGCGTTTGAGCACCGGCCAGGAAACGGCGGCGGCTAATCTTGAAAATAAACTGTGCTGATATTCCTCGCGCAGGAAAGTACCCATCATCTGCGCCAGCCCCTCGGAGGCTTTCAGTGCGACGTTGCCGACGAAACCATCACAGACCACCACATCGGTGGTGCCTTTGTAGATGTCATCCCCCTCCACATTACCGTAAAAGCGCAGATGGCTCTGGCGCAGGAGTTCGGCGGCTTCTTTCACGACATCGTTACCCTTGATGGCTTCCGCGCCGATATTCAGCAGCCCGACGCTGGGCCGGGGATTGTTCTCTACCGCGGAGGCCAACATCGCGCCCATCACGGCGAATTGCAGCAAATGTTCTGCGCTGCAATCCACATTCGCGCCCATGTCGAGCACGTAAGCGCGGCCGTTCAAGGTGGGCAGCACGGTGCAAATCGCCGGACGATCGATACCCGGCAGGGTTTTCAGTACGAAGCGCGAAATCGCCATCAGCGCGCCGGTGTTGCCGGCGCTCACCGCGGCATGGGCTTCGCCCGATTTCACCAAATCGATCGCGACCCGCATTGATGAATCTTTTTTATTGCGCATGGCAATCGCGGGCGGGTCGTCCATGGTGACCACCTCGGATGCTTCATGGATACGCAGGCGAGGTCCGGCGCTGCGCTTGTGGGCGGCCAGTTCAGCCTCCAAAGCGTCGCGCAGACCGACCAGGATGATATTGACCGCAGGGTCGCGGTCAAGCACCGCGAGCGCGGCGGGAACCGTCACATGGGGACCGTGGTCGCCCCCCATGGCGTCAATTGCTACAGTAATGTCCATTGAATCGCCAGCGCCGGCTGCGCCAGCAGAATAAAGAACTTATTCGCCTTTGGCTTTCAGCACTTTTTTGCCACGGTAGTAACCGCTGGGGCTGATGTGATGACGCATATGCACCTCACCGGTGGCGGGTTCGACGGCCAGCGGCGGGTTGGTCAGGAAGTCGTGCGAACGGTGCATGCCACGCTTCGACGGGGATTTCTTGTTTTGTTGAACAGCCATGTTTCTTACTCCTTAATCAATCATTCTTTATCGGACTTCAAGCGCGCCAACGCGGCAAACGGATGAAGCTTCCCGGTTTCACTCAATCCGGCGCCGGCTTTGCATTCCCCTACCGGGTGATGCGGCGCCATCGGCAGCACCAGCAGGATTTCCTCTTCCACCAAGTCCGCCACCGGTAAATCTTGCTGCGCCAGTATCCGGTCTGGTGCATCCGGATCGTCATCTTGCAGCATTCGCTCATCAGTAGTCAGTAGCAATACTGAATCGACTTCCAGCGCGTAATGCATCGGCTCCAAACAACGCTGACAAATCATTTGCAGCGTGCCGGAGACCTGACAGCGCAAGCACGGTTCACCATTTTCATTCAGGTAGCCGGTCAACCGGTATTCGACTGCGCCCGCATCGGATGTCAGGACATCCTTCAGCCGGCCCATGCCGGCAACCGGCAGATTACCCTCCAGGCTTTGCCGCCCTCGAGCAAACTTCAGCGGATCGCTTACGACCTGTTCAGACATGAGGCGCGCATGATACAATTTTGGGCTTTCGCTGTCAAAATTCCATTCGAAATCCCATTCATAATCAGGGTTTACGCGTGTTCAAGAAAATCTTAGTGGCCAATCGGGGGGAAATCGCGGTACGCATCGTGCGTGCATGCTCCGAGATGGGGATCAAATCCGTCGCGATCTATACCGACGCCGACCGCCATGCGCTGCACGTAAAAAAAGCCGACGAAGCCTATAACCTGGGCTCTGATCCGGTCGTGGGTTATCTCAACGCGCATAATATCGTGAATCTCGCGGTCGCCTCTGGCTGCGATGCGCTACACCCCGGCTATGGCTTTTTGTCGGAAAACCCGCAACTCGCGGAGATTTGTGCCCGGCGCGGCATCAAATTCATCGGCCCGGATGCTACCGTCATTAGCCAGATGGGCGACAAGATCGCTGCGCGCCAAGCCATGATCAAGGCCGGCATCCCGGTCATTCCCGGCTCCGAGGGCAACCTGGGTTCGGTCGAGGAAGCGGTGCAGTTAGCCAAGAAAATCGGCTACCCGGTCATGCTCAAAGCCACCAACGGCGGCGGCGGACGCGGCATCCGGCGCTGTAATTCCGAGGAGGAGCTACTCAAGAATTACGACCGCGTGGTGTCCGAGGCGAGCAAGGCCTTCGGCAAGCCGGAAGTGTTTCTGGAAAAGGCCGTGGTCAATCCGCGCCACATCGAAGTCCAAGTGCTGGGCGACAGCCATGGCAATGTGATTCATCTATATGAGCGCGATTGCTCGATCCAGCGCCGCAACCAGAAGCTGATCGAAATCGCGCCCTCGCCCCAGCTCACCGAATTGCAGCGCAACTATATCGGCAAGCTCGCGGTGCAGGCGGCGAAGGCGGTGAAATACGTCAATGCCGGCACCATCGAATTCCTGCTCGATTCGGACAATCAGTTCTACTTCATGGAGATGAATACCCGCTTGCAGGTGGAACACACCGTCACCGAGACCATTACCGGCGTCGATATCGTGCAGGAGCAGATTCGCATTGCCAGCGGCCTGCCGTTGCAATACAAGCAAGCCAATGTCAGCTATCGCGGCTTCGCAATGGAGTTCCGCATCAACGCGGAAGACCCGAAGAACGACTTTCTGCCCAGCTTCGGCCGCGTCACGCGCTACTATGCGCCGGGTGGCCCGGGCGTGCGGATCGATGCGGCGATGTATACCGGCTATGTGATTCCGCCTTACTACGATTCGATGTGCGCCAAGCTCACGGTGTGGAATCTGTCCTGGGAAGGCGTCATCGCGCGGGGCCGGCGGGCCTTGAACGATATGACGGTGTATGGCGTCAAAACGACTATTCCGTATTACCTGCAGATATTGCAGAATCAGGAATTCCGCGACGGCCGCTTCGATACCAGCTTCGTGGAGACGCACCCCGAGTTGATTCAATACGACACGCCGCGACACAAAGATCTATTGGCAGCCGCGATTGCCAGCGCGATAGCGGCGCATGAAGGCCTGTAGTTAGCCTGTTTATAAACTGTTTCAACGAAATTTTAGAGTTATAAAAAATGCCTAAGATCCACATTACCGAACTCGTGTTGCGCGACGGCCATCAATCACTGATTGCGACGCGCATGCGTTTGGATGACATGCTTCCCATTCTGCCCAAGCTCGACAGCGCCGGTTTTTGGTCGCTCGAAGCCTGGGGCGGCGCGACGTTTGACACTTGCGTGCGCTTCCTGCGCGAAGATCCGTGGGAGCGCCTCAAGACGCTGCGCAAGCACCTGCCCAATTCGCGCATTCAAATGCTGTTGAGAGGCCAGAATTTGCTCGGCTATCGCCACTATCCGGATGATGTGGCGCGCGCTTTCGTGCAAAAATCCGCCGACAACGGCGTGGACGTGTTCCGCATTTTCGATGCGATGAACGACCTGCGCAATATGCGCGTCTCGATCGAAGCCGTGAAAAAAGCCGGCAAGCATGCCGAAGGCGCAATCAGCTACACCACCAGCCCGGTGCATGATATTCCGCACTTCGTCGCGCTGGCCAAAGAACTCGAAGCAATGGATTGCGACACGGTTGCCATCAAAGACATGGCGGGCTTGCTCACGCCCTACACCACCGCCGAGTTGGTGAAGGCGATCAAAGCCGCAGTGAACATGCCGATCCACATCCATAGCCACGCCACCTCCGGCTTGTCAGCGATGAGCTTCCTCAAAGGCGTGGAAAACGGCGCCACGATGTTGGATACCTGCAACTCCTCGTTTGGCGAGGGTGCTAGCCACTCTTCCACCGAGAGCATTGTCGCGGCTCTCGCCGGAACCGAATACGACACGGGGCTGGATTTGGGCAAACTGCAAGAGATCACCGCCTATTTCCGCGAAGTCCGCAAGAAATACTGGCAATACGAGAGCGCCTTTACCGGCGTCGATACCCGCGTGCTGGTGAATCAAGTGCCGGGCGGCATGATCTCCAACCTTTCCAACCAGTTGAAAGAGCAAGGCTCGATCAACCGCATGGATGAAGTGCTGGCTGAGATTCCCCGCGTGCGCGAGGACCTGGGCTTCCCGCCGCTGGTCACGCCCACTTCACAAATCGTCGGCACCCAGGCCGTGCTCAATGTGCTGACCGGCGGACGCTACAAAACCGTCACCACCGAAGTGAAGCACTATTTGCAAGGTCAATACGGCAAAGCGCCCGGCACGATCAATCAGCAAGTGCGAAGCATGGCTATCGGCAGCGCCGATGTGATCGAATGCCGTCCTGCCGATAAGTTGGAACCCGAGCTCGACAAACTGCGCAGCGAAATCGAAGGCTTGGCCAAATCCGAAGAAGATACGCTGACCTATGCGATGTTCCCGGATCTGGCGCGCACCTTTTTCCAAGAGCGCGCGGCAGGCACGCTCAAGGCCGAGCCATTGCTATCGAAAGAAGCCGCGCAACCCGGCGCCAATCGCTATGCGCCGAATGAATTCAAAATCACGCTGCACGGCGAGACCTATCACATCAAGCTCACCGGCAGCGGCCAAGCAGGGGAAGATCAACGCCCATTCTATGTGTCGGTCGATGGCGTGAACGAGGAAGTATTCGTCGAGACCTTAAGTGAAATCGAAGTGGGCGTGACCGGCTCCAACGGCAGCCGCGCCAAGACCAAATCCACCGAGACCGCGAGCGGCCGCCCCCGCCCCGCGCACCAAGGCCATGTCACCACCGCCATGCCCGGCACCATCGTCGATGTGCTGGTGGAAACCGGCAAGAAAGTAAAAGCAGGCGACCCGGTGCTGGTAATTGAAGCCATGAAAATGGAAAACGAAGTCCAAGCCCCCGTCACCGGCACCGTGATCGGCGTATTCGTGAAAAAGGGCGATTCCGTAACGCCCGATGAATCGCTGGTCGAAATCCAACCCGAGTAATATGAAACTCGCGCAGCGAGCCTCCGTCCCTCTCTCCCGCTTGCGGGAGAGAGCTAGGAGAGAGGGTAACAGCCAAGGGGAATTTCTTTGCCAGAGCTTGTTGTGCAATTAGTCCTGGCCTCCTCTTCGCCCTACCGGCGTGAATTACTCGCGCGCCTGCAAATTCCCTTTGAAGTCATCTCGCCCGATGTGGACGAGACCCCTCTGCCCAATGAATCCCCACAAGACACCGCGCTGCGCCTGGCGCAACTCAAAGCGCGCGCCGTAGCGGAACAATTTCCCGACGCACTCATCATCGGCTCCGACCAAGTTGCGCTGCTCAATGGGCAGCAACTGGGCAAGCCGCATACCTTCGAGAATGCCAAGCGACAACTGCTCGCCGCCAGCGGCCAGGCCGTGGTGTTCCACACCGCGCTGTGTTTGCTCAATAGCCGCAGCGGCAATATGCAAGCTTGCGTGGCGCCGATCACCGTCAGATTCCGTTCGCTCAGCGAAGAAAAAATCGAGCGCTATCTGAAAAAAGAACAACCCTACAATTGCGCGGGCAGTGCTAAATCGGAAGGGCTGGGCATTGCACTGATCGAGCGCTTCGAAGGCGATGATCCGAATGCCTTGGTGGGGCTGCCCTTGATTGCCTTGGTAGGCATGCTGAATAACGAAGGCGTAGCTGTTCCATAGATGTCCCCTGGCACCTTGTATCTCATCCCCTCCCCCTTAGGCGAATCCGCACTCGACACGATTCTGCCCGAGCAAGTGCGCGCCATTGCGGCTAGGTTAGACACCTTTGTCGTCGAGCACCCCAAAACCGCACGCGCATTTCTAAAGCAGATAGGCACGCACACGCCCTTGCAGCAATTGAATCTGCTGGTGCTAGACGAGCACACGCCCGAAACCGAATTAGCAGCGCTGCTTGTTCCCCTGCTGGCGGGAAAAGATGTGGGGCTCATTTCAGAAGCCGGCTGCCCTGCCGTGGCCGATCCCGGTGCGAATCTGGTGCGGCTCGCACATCAGAAAAAAATCCGCATCGTTCCCCTGGCCGGACCTTCTTCCATATTGCTGTCGCTCATGGCGAGCGGTCTATCCGGTCAGCGCTTTGCCTTCCATGGCTATTTGCCGGTGGAAAAAGCAGAGCGCAAAAAGAAGCTGCTGGAATTGGAGCAAGTTTCTGCTGGCCGCGACGAGACGGAAATCTTTATTGAAACACCCTATCGCAACCGGCAGATGATGGAAACGATTGTGGAAACCTGCGGCGCTACGACTGCGCTATGCGTGGCAGTCGATGTGACGCTGGCGACGGAATGGATTCAAACAAAACCGGTAGCCGAGTGGGAAAAGCAATTACCGGAAATCGACAAGCGGCCTGCCGTGTTTCTGCTGCTTGCGCGCGTTTTAAAATAGCATTTGCTTTGGGTGCGCCATTTCATCGCAAAGGACGCGGTATCGTTACCGAGTTAAGTCTTATTTTTTGCGCCTAAACGTTGATTCTTGCCAAGACTCTCGGCAATAAAAGACGTGACCAAGGTGTTTAGGGATACCCCCTCAGCCTGAGCACGCGCCACCAACCGCGCATGCAAAGTTTGAGGCGTACGCAACACAAAGCGGGCGGGCTTAACCGTCGTTCTCGAAGGCTTCGGGGCAGGACGCTTCAAGTCTTGTCCGCGCACCGCCATCCAAGCGCTAAACGCGTCGCGCCCGTTTTGAATGGCTGCCTCCGGCGTCTCGCCGTCACTCATACAGCCATCAAGGTCTGGCCAAGTAATTAACCACCCGCCCCCTTCCGCTTTTGCGAGAGGCCGCAGATCGAAGGGGTAATCTTCAAATTTTGCTTTACTCATCACTGACTCCTATTTCATCCAATAGCGCGATGAACGCTTCGATATACACCGGCTTGATTGGCCGCTTTGCTGGCACGGAAAGCTGCCTGCCACTGGCCATATGAAAGAATATCGCATGACTGCCACCAGGCTTGCGCACTGCTAAGCCATACCTCCCCGCAACAACCTCCAAATCTTCAATACGCCAGTCACGCGGATTATGGCGCATCTTTTCGAGGGTTTTTTCCGCTTTTGTCATGGCTGAAAACGATACTACAGGTGATGCCACATAACAAGCCACGTCAAGCGCTTCGTGATCCGCTTTCTAAAGCTCACTAAACGCCGCGATCCGATCCAGACGCAGCGTTTCCTCTACGTCGGCCCCATCTCGAAATTTAAGCCACTCCGCACCATCCTTGGTGTAAACATCGAGCGCCAAACCAGTCAATTCACGCCCATCTTGAAGTTTTAAATGCAAGGGAATGCGCCGCAGCACGGCAAACTCAAGCCGCTCGTGCTGCATGCAGGCAATGGGCTGGTAGTCCACGCGGGTTAGCGCAGTTGCGTGCTGAGGCCCGGTAGCACGGCTTCCGCCGCTGCCGTGCCAAAGCGTTTGGCGAAGCGATCGGCCAGGCTTTGGCGTGGGGTGTAGTCGACGATGTCTTCGGCCTTGATCACTTCCCGCGCCACATAATCCGTGCTGCCGATCGCATCGGCCATGCCGAGCGCAATGCTGCGTTCGCCGGTCCAAATCAAACCGCTGAACATACCCTCGGTTTCTTTCAAGCGTGCGCCACGGCCTTTTTTCACCGTCTGGATGAATTGTTGGTGAATCTCGCTGAGCATGCTTTGCGCATGTTCCTTTTGGCGCGGATCGACCGGTGAGAACGGGTCGAGGAAGCCTTTGTTGTCGCCCGCCGTCATCAGGCGCCGTTCGACGCCCAGCTTATCCATCGTGCCGGTAAAGCCGAAGCCATCCATCAACACGCCGATGGAGCCGACCAGGGAAGCCTTATCGACATAAATCTTGTCCGCCGCGACCGCGACGTAATAACCGCCCGAAGCGCAGACATCTTCCACCACGGCATACAGCGGAATAGCCGGATGCTTGGCGCGCAGGCGCTTGATTTCGTCGTTGATTTGCCCCGCTTGCACCGGGCTGCCGCCGGGACTATTGATGCGCAGGATGACGCCTTTGGTATGCTTGTTTTTGAACGCGGCTTGCAGGCCTTCGATCATGCGCTCGGCGCTGGCTTGGCTGCCGGGCGCGATCACGCCTTCCATATCCACCAGCGCGGTATGGGTTTTGGCGGTCGGCAACTCCGCAGGACTCATCAAGCCCTGAGCCATGATCAGGATGAGAAACAAATATAGAAATCCGAGGATCTTGAAAAAGATGCCCCATCTACGCGACCGGCGCTGCTCGGCGACTGCCGCCAGCGCGACTTTTTCCAGGGTTTGACGTTCCCAATTTTCCGAATCAGCCATGCGATTAATTTCCTTCAATTAGATAGACGTTGCCGTCGCGTTCTTCAACAGCCAGCTGGGTGAGCCTGCGTCCGGCGCAGGGCCCGGCCATGCACAGGCCGGATTCCGGCGCATACATCGCTCCATGCGTGGCGCAGATGAAGTATAGCCCCGAATCGTCGAAAAACTCGCCAGGGTTAAAGTCGAGTTCGACAGGGACATGCGCGCATTGGTTTAAATAAGCCACTGCACGGCCAGTAAAGCGCGTCACGAAAGCGGGCGTGGTTTCCCCTGCCCATGACACCTCGAAACGCACTCCCTGCCCCCCCTCATGCAGCGCAGCGGAGGCGCAAATCAGGCGTTGGCCAGCAGCCATGTTTCCATCTCTTGAATATTACCGACACAATCGAGCGGCGCATGTAACAGCAAATCCGTGCGCGCATGCGCGCCATAACTGACCGCGAGCGAGGCAACACTAGCATTTTTCGCCATCAACAAATCATGGCTGGTGTCACCGATCATCAAGGTGCGGTCGCGCGCCATACCGAGCTCGTCCATGAGTTGTTCAAGCATTTCCGGATGCGGTTTGGAAAAGCATTCATCCGCGCAACGGGTCGCGTGGAAATAAGAACGCAAGCCGGTGTGATCCAACACCCGATCGAGGCCGCGCCGGCTCTTGCCCGTGGCGACACCGAGCAAAAATCCCGCCGCATGCAAATCACGCACGACGCCGTCCGCGCCTGCGAACAAGGGAATCTCGTGATCCTTGCCCAGATAGTAATAACGATAGCGCTCGATCAAGCGTGGATAGTCCGCCTCAGGCAGTTGCGGCAGCAGATGCGCGATCGCCTCATTCAGCCCTAAGCCGATGATATGGCGCGCCGCATCGTCAGAAGGCTCCACTAATCCAAGGTCACGGCAAGCACCCTGGATCGAGTGCACGATGGTGCTGGTGGAATCCATCAAGGTTCCGTCCCAGTCGAATACGATGAGGTCGAATTGCTTTGGCATTTTTAAAATTTGGGAACCACGAATGAACACGAATGAACACTAATTAAAGACACTAGTGTCCGGTTAAATTCAAAACAACATCAATTGGTTAGTGACTGGCTGCACGATGCTTCTGTTACCCAGTGGCTGAAAGGCGCATGAAATAGGGGTTTTCTCAAAAATTGAGACCGACAATATCTGTAACAAAG
>JACRIU010000029.1 GCA_016235775.1 Hydrogenophilales bacterium | reverse complement strand
CTGGAACGGAGAAAGGATATGCGGATGCCCGCGCTCTTCGCCGAGATGGCGAAACAAATTAAAACCTTGCGTCAAGGCAAGCATGATGTCGGCCCGCTGCAAGGCGAGGAGAATCTCGCCGCACTTCCCACCGATCACGGTTTTTTCACGCACCATCTTGTGTGGGATACGCAGGGCAAGCTTGATTCCGCGATCGAACCAGCCTTTTATTTTGAATTGGCTACCGGTATCAATCCGGGGGCTGGTGTCCGCCATGTCCGCCCCAGCCTCACCGACCAACAAGCCATCAAGCTCTTCGACACCATCGTCAACAGCATCCGCCTACGCCCCACCACCCCCGGCAAGACCAGCGACGCAGGCGACCCCAACAACCCAAGCCCTGCTACCCCCAAACGCCTGCCGCTCAAATCCAAAGCCACCAGCGCCGTCAACTGCCCGCAGACCGGCGTGTGGGAATGCGCGGCTGACGCGCCCGGCATCACCGAGCATCGCCGCTTCATCGAAGCCGGCCGGCCCATGCCCTATGGCCTCACGCAACGACCCGTGAGAGGGCTTGGCAGATTCATCGGAATACAGGAAGACGACGCGGTGGAAATCGCTTGGACGCTGGCGGCTTATGACAAGGATGCTTCGTAATGCCCATTCCCCGCAAAAGCAGACAAACACCCCAGCTCTCAGCCCTGCGCCGCGCGAGCGGCCTTAATCAGACCGAATTTTGGCGCAAGATCGGCATAACCCAGAGCTGCGGCTCGCGCTATGAAGCCGGAGAACGCCGCTTGCCGCCCCCGGTTGCGTATCTGATTGATCTGATCTACGTGCGCGGTATTGATATAACAAAGCTCCACGGCGATGACATGCCGATCTTGCATTATCTGCAACAACATCAATCTGAATTGTATGCGCGGCTGCGGCAAAACATGGCAAGTGCGCGGCAAATCATTGAGTAGACACCCGGCACTAGCCGGTCCCTGCCAACTTTGCTATTGTTCACTCCCCAAACCACCTACCCCCTTCACGGAGTCATCGCATGGCCACGCTCGACCTCACCAAAGACAATTTCGAACAAACTGTCCTGAACAACGATCTCGTTATCCTTGATTTCTGGGCGCCGTGGTGCGGCCCGTGCCAAGGCTTCGCGCCGGTGTATGAGGAGATTTCGGAAAAGTATGCGGATGTGGTGTTCGCGAAAGTGAATACCGAGGAAGAGCAGGAACTCGCGGGGTATTTCCAGATTCGTTCGATTCCCACGCTGATGGTGTTCCGCGAGAAGGTCATCATCTTCTCCCAACCCGGCGCTCTGCCCGGCTCGGCGCTGGAAGAAATCATCACTAAAGCGAAGACGCTGGACATGGACCAGATTCGCGCGGAAATCGCGGCAGAAGAGCAAAAGCCGGCTTAAATATAAATAAAACCCTTTGTAACCACAGATGAACACGGATACACACGGATACACACGGATACACACGGATACCCCTTATGCTTTTCGGGTTTTCATCTGTGATTATCCGTGTTCGTCCGTGGTAAAAAAATCAGGTTTGCTTTGCTCGCTTGGTAGTTCAGCAGTAGTTTTTATCTCATGCACTTTTCGGCAGCAGCGCCAATACCTCGCGCACCAGCGGCACGGTGATGGGGCGCTTCACTTCGAGCGAATAGCGGTCCAACGCTTCCAGCACCGCCATCAGCGACGGTAAATCCCGCTTCCAATGTTTCAGCAAATACGCCACCACATCGCGCGGCAGGGTGAAGCCGCGCCCCTGGGCATGGGTCATCAGCGCCTGGGCCTTGTCCTCGTCCGACAGGCACTTCACCTGGAACACCAAGCCTTGCGCCAAGCGGCTGGCCAAGTCTTGCCGGATATTGAGATGCATGGGCGCATAAGGCCCGCTGGCGAGCAGAAGGCCGCTGCCATCGCGCAGGCGATTCATGATATTGAACAGGCAATTTTGGTTCTGCGCGTCGAGCGCCAGCACATCGTCCACCAGCAGCACGTCGCACAGCGCGGCTTTATCCTCGGTGCACATTTGCGCGTCACGGGCCAAGCACGCGCGCAGGTGATGCGCGCCGGCGGCGGCGGCAAAACCTTGCAAGAGGTGGCTTTTGCCGCAGCCCGCGCCGCCCCAAAGGTAGATGAAGCGTTCGTGGATAGAACCTTCCAGCATGGCGCACAGGGTCGCCAGCACCTCGCCATTCAAGCCAATCACGAAATTTTGCAGGGTGGGCTGCGGCGGGGGCGCGATATCGAAAACCAGTTGTTTCATTTTCCAGTAGTGGGTTTTGTAAGACAGCCGGTCAAAACCGGGGTTTGAGGTAAAATACGCAAAGACGGCTACTTTAGCGGCCAACGCCTCATAACTCAACCAGCGAGAACCTCATCTTGACTTCGGCAACGCCCCCCAACTCCTTGAGCTACCGCGATGCAGGCGTGGATATCGACGCCGGCGACGCCCTGGTGGAAAACATTAAACCGCTGGCCCGGCGCACCATGCGCCCCGAAGTGATGGGCGGCATCGGCGGCTTCGGCGCGCTGTTCGAGATTTCGAAAAAATACCGCGAGCCGGTCCTGGTTTCCGGCACCGACGGCGTCGGCACCAAATTGAAACTCGCGTTCGAAATGAATAAGCACGACACGGTCGGCATCGATCTGGTGGCGATGAGCGTCAACGACATTCTGGTGCAAGGCGCGGAGCCGCTGTTCTTCCTCGACTATTTCGCTTGCGGCAAGCTCGATGTCGCCACCGCCACCGATGTGGTCAAAGGCATCGCCCAGGGCTGCGAACTCGCCGGCTGCGCCTTGATCGGCGGCGAGACGGCGGAGATGCCGGGCATGTACCCGGCGGGCGAATACGATCTCGCCGGCTTCGCGGTGGGCGCGGTGGAAAAGAGCCAGATCATCAACGGCAAGACCATCCAGCCGGGTGATGCGGTGCTGGGGCTGGCCTCCAGCGGCGCGCACTCCAACGGCTACTCGCTCATCCGCAAGGTGCTGCAAGTGACCGGCGCCGATCTCAATGCCTCTTTCCACGGCCGCACCCTGGGCGAGACCATCATCGAACCCACGCGCATTTACGTGAAGCCGCTGCTGGCGCTGATGCAGGCGTTGCCGGTGAAAGGCATGGCGCACATCACCGGCGGCGGGCTGTTGGAAAACATTCCGCGCATCCTGCAAGCCGAGCTCACGGCCAAGCTCGATGCATCGAGCTGGATCATGCCGCCGCTGTTCCAATGGCTGCAAGAGATGGGCAACATCGAGCCGCGCGAGCTGCACCGTACCTTCAATTGCGGCATCGGCATGGCGGTCGTGGTCGCGGCGAGCGATGCCGAACGCGCCATGCAACTCCTCACTGCGGCGGGTGAAACGGTGTATCGCATCGGCCGGATTGAGACACGCGTTGACGGCCAAGCGCAAACGATTGTTCTGTGAAAACTATCGTCATCCTCATCTCAGGCCGCGGCAGCAATATGCAGGCGATCGTCGAGGCCAATCTGCCGGTGCACATCGCCGCCGTGATCAGCAATCGAGCCGATGCCGCCGGCTTGAGTTATGCCCAGTCCAAAGGCATCGCGACGCGCGTCGTCGATCACCGCAACTATGACTCGCGTGAGGCGTTCGATGCCGCGCTGATGCAAACCATCGATGCGCTGAAACCCGATTTGGTCGTGCTCGCCGGTTTCATGCGCATTCTCACCGAGGGCTTCGTCAATCATTACCAGGGGCGCTTGATCAACATCCATCCTTCGCTGCTGCCGGCTTTTCCCGGCTTGGCCACGCATGCGCAAGCGCTCAAGGCAGGTGTCAAGGTTCACGGTTGCACCGTGCATTTCGTCACCCCGCAAGTGGATCACGGTCCAATCGTGGTGCAAGCCGAGGTGCCGGTTGAGCCCGGCGATACGCCTGAAACCCTCGCCGCGCGCGTGCTGGCACAAGAGCATCGGATTTACCCGCAGGCGATCCGCTGGTTCGCGCAAGATCGCTTGACCATCACGCCCGATGGCCGCGTCAACGTGCAAGGCGTGGAAGCGTTGAGCGATTCATGAGGCAAACCTTAATTACCGGAATATTCCGTGGAACGATTGCGTTATTGCTCGCAGGTATATTCACTCCCGCACTGGCAGCTCCTGCACAATCGACTTTTACTTACAGCATTAACCAAGGCAAAGAAGTTATCGGCGAAATTCAGGAAACGCTGACCATCGACGCGCAGCGCTATAAATTGGAGAGCAAAACCACCCCGCTCGGCGTGGCGGCGATATTCGTGAAAGACACCATCCTCATGCGCAGCGAGGGCGGGTATGGCGCCGGCGGATTTCAACCGGAACGTTTCGAATATCATCGCAGCACCAAACCGAAAAAGGATGCGACCGCGCGCTTTGATTGGGCCGCCAAGACGGCTGAGTTTTCATTTGAAGGCAAGACCGAATCCCAAGCGCTGCCCGAGCTGCTGCAGGATCGATTGAGCGCGCTGTACCAATTCCGCTTTCTGCCCAAACCGCCCAAGACGCAGACCCTTCCCGTCAGCAATGGCAAGAAAATCGAGAATCAACTCTTCAAATATGGCGGCGAAGAAATGCTGACGCTCCCCATCGGCAAAGTCAAAGCGATGCGTTACGTGCGCGAGCGCACCCCGGACGATGACGGCATTGCACTCTGGATCAGCGAGCAATGGGCCGCGCCCGTCAAAATCGTGGTGACCAGCAAAAAGGGCAACCAAACCGAACAGGTGTTGAAGCGCGCGAAACTCGATGGGCGATGATGCGTATCAGACGGCCATTTATTTGGGCTATCGCACTCTCGCTGCTATTGCATGTCAGCCTATTGCTCGGCCCCCGGATCGAGCTGCCGGATTGGTCCGCGCCAGCCCCGCTCACCGTAGATATTCAAGCCCCCCCGCCGCAACCGCTTAGCCCGCCGCAACCGGTTCGGCGCCCGATCCAATCTGCGCCGAAAGCGACTCCCGCCGCGCCAATCGTCACTGCGAACCAATCATCTGCCCCCCCGCTCGCCACACCCACCGAACCCGCACCGCTCGCGCAAGCATCTGAAACACCTCCACCACCCGCCGCGCCGATCGACAACCGGCCCGCCTTCCCCGGCCAATTCGAGCTGGTGTACACCGTCTATCGCGGCGATCAGGGCATGTCGGTCGGCAGAACCACGCACAAGTGGCGCGCGGCCAACAATCAATATCTGCTCACGAGCAGCACCGAGGCAACGGGCCTGTTCTCGCTATTTTTTGGCGGGCGCTACATTCTCACCAGCCGCGGTGAACTGAGCGCGAATGGCCTCAAACCGATTTCATTTTGGATTCAACGCGGTCAAAGCGGCGAGCGCACCGAGTACGCGGAATTCGATTGGGAAGCGAAATCATTGCAATATGGCAAGTACGATGAGCGCCGCAACGTCGCCCTCGTTGAGGGCACGCAGGATCAACTCTCGGTGTTCTATCAATTGGCGCTGACCGCGCCGCACAGCGGGCAATTTAAACTGGCGCTCACCACGGGGCGCAAATTCAATCAATACGATTATCAAATGATAGGCGAAGAAACCATCGAAACACCCTTAGGCCAGCTTAAGACCCAGCATCTGGCCAGAGTGGCGCAAGAAGCGGGCAGCAAGTCAGATGTTTGGCTCGCACTCGATCATCACTACCTCCCGGTGCGCATCAAATTTGCCCCGAAAGGCGGGGAAATACTCGATCACGTCATTGCGGAAATGCGTGTGCCTGAATAACGGCCGGGAGCGCGCAATGGCGAAGTTGTAGCGCCGCCCTGCCGGCACGCCGGCTGGAAGCCGGCGCTACAGAACGCAGATGAAATAAGGGCTGAAAGGCGGCGAAGATTAAGGTTTAGACACGGCCGGTTTGGGCGTAAAACCCGGCTCATCGACGACTTTGATGTCGCTAACGAAATACTGCGTTTCGCCGAAGCAGGTAGAAGGCACGCCGATGTGCTGCTCGTAGGACAACGCCACGCGCTGACCGATGGATTGGTTGATGCGCTTTGCCAGCGCATCGTCGCGCACGGTGAAATAAAACTTCTCCGCCACCGTGCCCGGCATCGACACCAGCGCCATTTCTCCCTCCCAGGTTTTGCACAGCCAGCCTTTGTGCGAGAACTTTTGCACATAACCCGCGCGCTCGCCGCTGGAATAGCTCCAACTCAATACCAGCCAGGTATAAGCAATGAACAACAGGATCGCGAGCACCGCAATCGCGGCCAGCGTTTTGATGACTTTTGCGCCAGCGTTTTCCATGGTGTTTTGCCCGGAGAATGAACAGGCGCCGAGATTAGCATAGGTAACACGCGTGCGGCAAAACGGCGGCTCGCAACATTCGGCTGCTTTAGACGCCATAGCGCAATCAGGCTAGAATGGCCGCGCCAAGTTTAGCGTGAAACACTACACCAGGACCCCGCCATGAATTCATCCAAAAACATCGAACAGCTCATCGCCCTTGCCGTGCTCGTGCTCTTGATCATGGGCGCTTACCTCGTCTTGCAGCCATTCATCACCGCGCTGCTGTGGGCGGGTTTGTTGTGCTATGCGACTTGGCCGGTGTTGCTGCGCGTCAATACTTGGTTGAAGCAGCGACGCGGCTGGGCGGCGGCGGTGTTGTGCCTGGCGATCGCCGTGGTGCTGGTGGCGCCGTTCGTGATCGTCGCGGCGTCGCTGGCCGAGAACGTGGGCCGGCTCAATAGCGTGTTAAAAACTTTGCTCGAACAAGGCTTGCCCTCGCCGCCGGCATGGCTCGCCGGCCTGCCCTTGGCGGGGGAAAAACTGCATGCGTTCTGGCTGGCGGCGGCAACCGACACCGGCCTATTGATCGAGCCGCTGAAACGCGCGCTGCCGGAGATAAGCAAATGGCTGCTGAGCCACGGCATCGCCCTCGGCAATGGCGTGCTGCAACTTTCGCTCTCGGTGTTCATTTTATTTTTCCTGTATCGCGATGGCGAGGCGCTGGCGCAGCGCATGGATACCGCGATGCAGCGCATCGGCGGCGAACGCGCGCGCACCTTGCTGAAGCTGGCCGGCAGCACGGTCAAAGGCGTGGTGTACGGCATCCTCGGCACCGCGATCGCGCAAGGCATTCTCGCCGGCATCGGATTTTTGATCGCGGGCGTGCCGGGCGCGCTGTTGCTGGGGCTCATCACTTTCTTCTTGTCGGTGGTGCCGATGGGGCCGCCGCTGCTGTGGATTCCGGCCGCCGCCTGGCTGTATTACCAAGGCGAAGTGGGCTGGGCGATCTTCCTGGTGGTGTGGGGCGCAGCGGTCATTTCCAGCGTGGACAATTTCCTGAAACCTTATCTGATCAGCCAGGGCGCTGCGATGCCCTTCATCCTGGTGCTGCTCGGGGTCTTGGGCGGCTTGGTGGCGTTTGGTTTTGTCGGCGTGTTCCTTGGCCCGACTCTGCTTGCGGTGGGCTATAGCTTGGCGCGCGAGTGGACGCTGAACCCCGCCGCCCAACCCCCGGTGCAATCCTGATATGGAACTCAATGCAAGCACGCTCAAGCATCTGAGCGACGCACTGAATGTAATGTTGCCCGGCGTGGAGCCGGCGGATGCCGTGTTGTCGCGTTTTTTCCGCGAGAACAAGCAGCTCGGCGCGCGCGATCGCGCCTTCATCGCCGAAACCGCTTTCGGCGTGTTGCGGCATAAGCGTTTGTTGGAAACGCTCTCGCAGCACCACACCGGGCGCGCCTTGGCGCTGAGTTTTCTGGTGCGGTTGGGCGGGGTCAGCCTGCGCCAAATCGGGCCGCTGCTCAAACGCGACGAGCCGGAATGGCTGACGGCGGTCAAGGCCGCCGATATGCGCCAGATTCCACTCGCGATCCAACTCGATCTGCCGGATTGGCTGTTCGACCTGCTCAGCGCGCAAATGCCGCAAGACGAGCTGGTGCGCTTATGCCGCGCGCTGCAACAGCCCGCGCCCCTGGATTTGCGCGTGAACACGCTGCTCGCCACGCGCGAGGAAGTGCTGGCCAAACTCAAGGCCGACGGGATCGAGGCGCAAGCCACGCCCTACTCGCCGGTGGGCGTGCGCCTGAGCGAGAAACCCGCCCTGTCGAAGAACCGCTTATTCGTCGCGGGAAAAATCGAGGTGCAAGATGAAGGCAGCCAATTGCTGGGCTTGCTGGTAGGACCAACGCGCCACGATACCGTGGTGGATTTCTGCGCCGGCGCCGGTGGCAAAACGTTGCACTTGGGGGCGTTGATGCACTCACAGGGACGGCTGTATGCCTTCGACGTGTCGGAAAAGCGCCTGCAAAAATTGAAGCCGCGCTTGAAGCGCTCGGGGCTCTCCAATATCCATCCGCAATGGATCAAAAGCGAGAACGACACCCACATCAAACGGCTCGCGGGCAAGATCGACCGCGTGCTGGTGGATGCGCCGTGCAGCGGGCTGGGCACGCTGCGCCGCAATCCCGATTTGAAATGGCGGCAATCGCCGCAGTCCATCCTGGAATTGACCGCCAAGCAAGCGGCGATTCTCGCTTCCGCCGCGCGCCTGGTGAAAGTGGGCGGGCGGCTGGTGTACGCCACGTGCAGCCTGCTGGAAGCGGAAAACGAGGCGATCGTGCGCGCCTTTCTGGAACAGCACCCGGATTTTTCGCTGGTGAATGCCGGCGAACTGCTGCAGCGCCACGGCATCCCTTTAGTTACCGGCGAATTTCTGAAACTCAATCCCGCCGATCATCACACCGATGGTTTTTTTGCAGCAGTATTCGCGCGGCGTTGAGCAGCGGATTCAGGTTTTCGTGCTTTTAACTTAGACTGGCGGCATCCATGCAAAAAAAACACGCCTTCGTCCTCATCCTGTGCGCCATCGCCTGTAACGCAAGCGCCCTCGACGCCGAGACCAAACCCCTGCCCGCCACCGGCACCGTGCAGGTCGCCTTCACGCCCGAAGAAGACGCGACCGGCTTGATCGTGAAAGCCCTGCGCGAAGCACACAAGACGGTGCGCGTCTTGGCGTACAGTTTTACCAGCAATGAAATTTCCTTCGCCTTGATCGAGGCGAAGCGGCGCGGCCTCGACGTGCAAGTGATCGCCGACGCCGAGCAGCTACGCCGGCTGGAGCACAACAAGGTCGGCCTGATGCATCAAGCCGGGGTGCGCGTCTGGCTCGACGAACAGCATCAGAGCGCGCACAACAAGGTGATGGTGATCGACGGCGATGGCGCCAGCCCAACGATTGTCACCGGCTCGATGAATTTCACTTACTCCGGTCAATTCAAGAATGCGGAGAACGTGCTGATTCTGCGCGGCAACAAACCGCTGGCCGAAGCCTATGGCGCGAATTGGCAACGCCACCACAACCACGCCACCCCTTATCGCCCATGACTGCACACAATTTACTGCTCGATGCCTTTGCGGAACTCGGCGACGTTCGCTTGTGGTGGCAGCTCGCAACCATCGCCGCCAGCCTGCTGTTCGCTTGGCTGATCGCCTACACCCTGGGCAAACACTTCCCGCGCAAAGCAGCGCCCGGCGAAAAATCCCTCGCGCTGCGGCGCGTCTTTTTCCCGCTGTTCGCCTTTATCTTGTTGTTGATCGGAAAATCGGTCGTCGCGCGTTGGCTGCCGGTGGCCTTGATCAATCTGGTCATTCCGCTGGCCTTGTCGCTGCTTTTGATCCGCGGCACGAGCGAAATCCTGCGCTTCGCCTTTGCGCCCAGCGGCTTGATTACCCTGGTCGAAAAGACCGTCACCTGGATCGTGCTGATCGGGCTGGCGCTGCATCTCTCCGGCGTGCATCACGAGGTGCTCGGCGCGCTGGACGAGATGGGCCTCACCGTCGGCAAGCAGCGCATCTCGCTCCTGCTGGTGCTGGAAGGCGTGGCGTCGATGATCGTCACCGTGGTGATCGCGCTCTGGATCAGCCGGCTGATCGAGTCGCGCGTGATGCATGCCGACACGCTCGATCTCAACCTGCGCATCGTGCTCTCGAAAGTGACGCGCGCGCTGCTCATCCTGATCGGCGTGTTGATCGCACTGCCCTTGGCCGGCATCGATATCACCTTTCTCTCGGTCTTCGGCGGCGCGCTCGGCGTCGGCCTGGGCTTCGGCTTGCAGAAGACCGCCAGCAATTACATCAGCGGATTCATCATCCTGCTCGACCGCTCGGTGCGCATCGGCGACGTCATCGCGGTGGACAATAAATTCGGCGAGATCACCCAGATCAATAACCGCTACACGGTGTTGAAGGGGCTCGATGGCACCGAGGCGATTATCCCGAATGAGACGCTGATTACCTCCACCGTGGTCAATCATTCCTTCACCACGCGCCAGGTGCGCGTCCATCTGCCGCTGCAAATCAGCTATGACAGCCCCTTGGAACAGGCGATGGCCATCCTGTGCGAGGTCGCGGCCGCCAACCCGCGCGTGCTGCAAGATCCCGGCCCCGAGGCATTTCTGCGGGAATTCGCCGACAACGGTTTGATGCTCGAGTTGGTCATCTGGATCAGCGACCCGGAGGAGGGCCAGCTCAGCCTGCGCTCGGCTTTGAATCTGGAAATTTGGCGCCGGTTTCAGGCTGCGGGAATTGAAATTCCCTACCCGCGGCGGGATGTCAGGGTTTTAGCCGCCAATGGCCCCGCCTTGAACGAAACACCGGCCCGGTAAATCCCCCTTCCCAAGCCTTTATTTGGGGTAAAATCCGGCCTTCCGCATTTTCTTTTTAAAGGATATCTCCTTCATGTTCAATGGCTTACTTGATCTCCCTTGGTGGGGATACGTCGTGGTAGCCCTGGTTTTTACCCACATTACCATCGCCGCCGTGACCATTTTCCTGCACCGTTGCCAGGCGCACCGCGCCCTGGATCTGCATCCGATCATCAGCCATTTCTTCCGTTTCTGGCTTTGGCTCACCACCGGCATGGTGACCAAAGAGTGGGCCGCGATCCACCGCAAGCACCACGCCGCCTGTGAAACCGTTGACGACCCGCACAGCCCGCAAATTCTCGGCATCAAAAAGGTGTTTTGGGAAGGCGCCGAGCTGTATCGCAAGGAATCGAAAAACTTGGCCACCATGGAGAAGTACGGCAAGGGCACGCCGGACGACTGGATCGAGCGCCATGTCTATACCCCTTACTCCGCGCACGGCATCGCGCTCATGGCCGTGATCGACATTCTGCTGTTTGGCCCGCTCGGCCTCACGATTTGGGCGGTGCAGATGGCGTGGATTCCCATCACAGCGGCGGGCATCATCAACGGCATCGGCCACTACTGGGGTTACCGCAATTTTTCCGCCGAAGACGCCAGCACCAATATCTCGCCTTGGGGCATCCTGATCGGCGGCGAAGAACTGCACAACAATCACCACGCTTACGCCACGTCGGCCAAGCTCTCCAGCAAGTGGTATGAATTCGATATCGGCTGGCTCTATATTCGTTCGTTTGAAATCCTCGGACTCGCCAAGGTCAAACGCGTGGCGCCGAAAGTGAAGCTCAACTTCGCCAAGACGGGCTGCGATGCGGAGACGGTGCAAGCGGTGATCACGCACCGCTACGAGGTAATGGCGAAATATGTGAAATTGCTCAAGCAAACCATGGGGGAGGAAATCCAGCGTCTGCACCCGCAAGGCGTGCATTTCGACGTCAAAACATTCCGCCGCTGGCTGCATCTGGGTGAAACCGAACTGAAAGCGCCGGAGCAAGCCGAGCTGAAGCAAGCGCTGAACTCGAGCAGCGTGCTCGCCACCATCTACTCCATGCGCCAGGAACTGGCGATGGTGTGGGAACGCTCCACGCTGACCCAGGAACAGCTCGTCAAGCAACTCGATGACTGGTGCAAGCGCGCCGAATCGAGCGGCATCGAGGCGCTACGGCAGTTCTCGCAACGCCTGCGCTGCTACGCTTAATTCGCCATCCAACCCGCAGGGGCGCCCGCTTATCGCGTGGCGCCCCTTTTTCATGGACAGCCTCCCCCCTTCCTGACTAGCATGAACTAAGGGCAAGTTCAGGCTCTCCCTTCTTCCCAATACTTGGCGAGGTGATGCATGCAGCGAATACCTCTGACCCGGTTCACGACTCCGCGCGCGATGGCGCGCGTGTTGGCGGGTTTCGTTTTCGTGTTGAGCCTGGCGGCCTTCCTGTATGGCGCGGATCACCGGCTGGCCGCACTGATGCTCGTGTTCATCGCGCTGGCGGCTTGGGGCGGGCATTCCCACTACCGCCTGAATCAGTCATTCAAGCAAGCACAACGCGAAATCGAGCACCGCAATCAATTGCTGGCGCAGAAAGGCGACGAACGCGCCATGGCATTGCAAGTCGCCAACATCACGCTAAAAATGGAAGTCATCGAACGGCGCGCGATGGAAACCGAACTCTTGCGCTACCGCGAGCACTTGGAAGAAATCGTGGCGCAGCGCACTGAAATGCTGGAGAAGGCCAACCTGTATTTGCTGGATGAAATTGCGCAACGCAAAAAAGCAGAGCGCCAACTTTTTGTGCAAAAGGAACGCGCGCAAGTCACGCTGGCATCGATCGGCGACGCCGTTGCCACCATCGACGCCAAAGGCCGGGTGGTCTATCTCAATCCTGTCGCGGAAGCACTCATCGGCTGGGCCAACGCGGAAGCAAAGGGCCGGCCCATTGCCGAGATGATGCACCTGCTCAACGAAACCACGCGCGAGCTGATCGAAAACCCGGTGCTGTCCTGCTTGCGGGAAAACGCCCATGCTGCGGCGAACAACGCCAGCCTGCTGCTCCGGCCGGATGGCCGCGAAATCCCCATCTCCGACTCCACCGCGCCGATTCACGACCGCGAACGCAACATCATCGGCGCGGTGATGGTATTCCATGACGTCGCCACGGAACGCCAGCTCACGCAGCAGCTCTCCTATCAAGCCACGCACGACGCCTTGACCGGCCTGATCAACCGCCAGGAATTCGAGCGGCGTTTAGTCCGCGTGCTGCAATCCGCCAAGGAGGATCACACCGAACACGCGTTGATGTTTCTCGATCTCGATCACTTCAAGCAAGTCAACGACACCAGCGGCCATGCCGCGGGAGACGAGTTGCTGCGCCGAATCGCCGTGCTGTTCAAGCACGCTATCCGGCAGCGCGACACGCTGGCGCGCTTGGGCGGCGATGAATTCGGCTTGCTGTTGGAACGCTGCACGATGCAGCAGGCGGAATCGATCGCGAAAGAGCTGCTCCAGCATATCAATGCTTTCGTCCTCGATTGGTCAGGCGTGCCGCATAAGGTGGGGCTGAGCATCGGTCTGGCGGCGATCGATCAAGACAGCGCCAGCCTCTCCACGCTGCTCAGCGCCGCCGACGCCGCCTGCTACGAATCCAAGCGTAGCGGGCGCAACCGGTACAGTGTGCACGCCGCCGCACCACGGCTTTGAACCTAAAAAGCCATGAACCACGGAGGACGCAGAGTATTTCAAATGCTTGGCGAATTGTAGGGGCCATGCCCGGTCCGCTTTCGATGCCGGGCGCACCAATAAAAAACCCCGCCAAGGCGGGGTTTTTTAGGTTCGAAGCTCGAACCCTTATTTCAGTTTGATTTCCTTGTACATCACATGCTTGCGCGCAACGGGATCGTACTTGCTCATCTCCAATTTTTCCGGAGTGGTGCGCTTGTTCTTGTCCGTGGTGTAGAAGTGACCGGTGCCGGCTGTCGACTCCAGTTTAATTTTTTCGCGTCCGCCTTTTGCCATGATCTAATCCTTAAATCCGCTCGCCTTTGGCGCGCAGTTCAGCCAGCACCACATCGATGCCATTTTTGTCGATAGTCCGCAGCCCCGCGTTGGATAAACGCATGCGCACCCAGCGGTTCTCGCTTTCCACCCAGAACCTACGATATTGCAGATTCGGCAAAAAACGGCGCTTGGTCTTGTTATGGGCATGGGAAACATTGTTCCCGGACATCGGCGCCTTGCCCGTGACGATACATACTCGCGCCATGATAAATCCTTTGCTTCGGTGAAAAACGCGCAACTATACAGCAGTTTGCAAAATGGCTCAAGAGGCGGTATCGTCCCCGGCTTTGACCCGAAACGACCCCGCCGATCGACCTATTACGATGCTGGAAGCGGCCCATCTTACCTGCCAGCGCGGCGAGCGCACCCTGTTCACAAACTTGAGCTTTACCCTCGGCGCGGGCGAACTTTTGCAGGTCGCCGGCCCCAATGGCAGCGGTAAAACCAGTCTGCTCAAGCTCTTATGCGGCTTGAGCCATTCCGTGGCAGGCGAAATCCGTTGGCAAGGCAAACCTGCCCACGGTGAAGATTTCCGGCGTCAGCTTTTTTATCTGGGCCACCAGCATGCCGTCAAAGAAGAATTGAGCGCATTGGAAAATCTGCATATTTCGACCGATCTGGCGGGAGAACCGCTGACCGATGAAGAGGCGCTGGACGCGCTGGACCGGATGGGGCTCGCCGGGCGCGAGCACTTGCCGGCCAAAGTCTTGTCTCAAGGCCAAAAACGGCGTGTCGCCCTGGCGCGGCTCTTGGTATCCAAAGCGCCTTTATGGATTCTGGATGAACCCTTGACCGCGCTGGATGTCGGAGCGGTGGACTTGATTCAATCGCGCCTCGCCGAACATTTGGCGCACCAGGGCCTGGTGGTACTGACCACCCACCAGGCGCTTCATGTACCCGGCGTCACCCCGCGCCGCATCGAGTTGGAATAGCATACGGTGCTCACCACGATCATCCGGCGCGATTTGCTGCTCGCCTACCGGCGCCGCTCGGACGTATTGACCACGCTGTTCTTTTTCGTGATCGTGGTGAGTTTGTTTCCCCTGGGCGTGGGGCCGGAAATGAAAACGCTGCGCCTGATTGCGCCGGGCGTGGTGTGGGTCGCGGCGCTGCTGGCTTCGATGTTGTCCTTGAACCGGCTGTTCGCGGCCGATCATCAAGACGGGACGCTGGAACAAATGCTGCTGGCGCCCCAGCCCTTGGCGCTGATCGTGCTGGGCAAGATCGTCGCGCATTGGCTGGTATCGGGCCTGCCGCTGGCCTTGATGGCGCCGGTGCTGGGCATGCAGTTCGATTTGCCGCCCGAGGCGCTGGGGATTTTGTTTCTGGCGCTGCTGCTCGGCACGCCGATCTTGAGCCTGATCGGCGCGATCGGCGCGGCGCTGACCCTGGGGCTGCGCGGCGGCGGTGTGTTACTGTCGCTGTTGGTGCTGCCGCTGTACATCCCGGCGCTGATTTTCGGCGCCGGCGCGGTTGAGGCGTATATCGCCGGCGTCAGTCCGGAAGGGCATTTATCCCTGCTCGGCGCTTTGCTGATTTTGACCGGCTTGACAGCACCCTGGGTCACCGCGGTCGCGTTACGAATTGCGATGGAATAATGCATGACGATCAATTGGTTTAAATATTCTTCTCCCGCCACTTTCTATCCGCTGGCCGGCAAAATGATTCCGCTGTTTTATGTCCTGGCGGCGATGCTGACCGTCGTCGGCCTGTATATCAGCTTCTTTGTCGCGCCCACCGACGCCACCCAGGGCGAGTCCTATCGCATCATTTTCATCCACGTCCCCGCGGCCTGGATGTCGATGTTCATTTATCTCGTCATGGCGATGTGGGCCGGACTCGGCCTGGTGCTGAACACCCGCTTGTCCAGCATCATGGCGCAAGCACTGGCGCCGACCGGCGCGATGTTCACCTTTGTCGCGCTGATCACCGGCGCATTTTGGGGCAAGCCCACCTGGGGCACGTGGTGGGAATGGGATGCGCGCATGACCAGCGAGCTGATCCTGTTATTCCTTTATATCGGCTTTATGTCGCTCACCGCCGCCATCGACGACGTGCGCCGTGCGGATAAGGCCGGCGCGATCCTGGCCTTGGTCGGCGCGGTCAACGTTCCGATTATTTATTTTTCGGTAAAATGGTGGAATACCTTGCATCAAGGCGCATCCGTCAGCATGACGCGCGCACCGAGCATGGCGAAAACCATGCTGCTCGGCATGCTGATCATGGCCCTGGCCGCCTGGATGTACTCCATCGCCGTGGCCTTGTCGCGCGCACGGCTCTTGATGCTGGAGCGTGAAAAATCCACCGCGTGGGCGCAAGAAGTCCTGGAGCAAAAATCATGAACTGGGGAAGTTGGTCGAATTTTATCGATATGGGCGGGCGCGGATTTTACGTCTGGGGCTCGTATCTCATCACGCTGGTTTGCATCGCCCTGGAACTGGGCCTGCTGGCGCGTCATAAGCGCACGCTGTGGCAACATCTGACGCAAATCATGAAACTGAACAAACAAGGTTGAGCATGAAACCAAGACATAAAAAATTATTGTGGGTACTCGGCGGTTTGTCGCTATTGGGCGTTGCCACGTGGCTGGTGTTGAATGCGCTCGATAAAAATCTGAATTATTTCTACTCGCCCACTCAAGTGGCAAACCATGAGGCGCCGGCCAACCGCAGCTTTCGCCTCGGCGGCCTGGTGGTGGACGGCAGCCTCAAGCGTCAAACCGATGGCTTGACGGTGGAATTCGTCGTCACCGATACCGCAAGCAATATTCCGGTGCGCTATAAAGGCATCCTGCCCGATTTATTCAAAGAGGGTAAAAGCGTGGTGGCGCAAGGCAAGCTCGACGCCGGCGGCCTCTTCGTCGCCGATCAAGTGCTGGCCAAGCACGATGAAAACTACATGCCGCCGGAAGCCGCCAAGGCGCTGGAAGACGCGAAAAAACTCAACGCAGGGAAAGCCCCCAAACCATGATCCCAGAACTCGGCCACTTCGCGCTCATCCTCGCGCTCACCCTCGCGCTGGCGCAAGGCATCCTGCCGCTGATCGGCGCGGCGAAAAATCAAGCCAACTTCATGGCGGTGGCTCGCCCGGCGGCGCAGGGGCAATTCGTCTTCGTCGCCATCGCCTTCGCTTGCCTGGCCTACGCCTTCCTGGTCAACGATTTTTCCGTGCTCTATGTCGCCACCAATTCCAACTCGCGCTTGCCAACGGAGTATCGCTTCGCCGCGGTCTGGGGCGGGCATGAGGGCTCGATTCTGCTGTGGACGCTCACCTTGTCGGTGTGGACGCTGCTGGTCACGCTGTTCTCGCGCCATCTGCCGCAAGTGATGGCGGCGCGTGTGCTGGGCGTGATGGGCCTGGTCAGCGTCGGTTTTCTGCTGTTCATGCTGCTCGTGTCCAACCCCTTCGACCGCCTGCTGCCCGCAGCAATCGAGGGCCGCGACCTGAATCCGCTGCTGCAAGATCCGGGCATGGTGCTTCATCCGCCGATCCTCTATATCGGCTATGTCGGCTTCTCAGTCGCATTCGCTTTCGCCCTGGCGGCGCTCATGGGCGGCCGCCTCGATGCGGCGTGGGCGCGCTGGTCGCGGCCATGGACCACGGCGGCTTGGATGTTTCTTACCCTGGGCATCGCGCTCGGCAGTTGGTGGGCGTATTACGAACTGGGCTGGGGCGGCTGGTGGTTCTGGGATCCGGTGGAAAACGCTTCCTTCCTGCCCTGGCTGATCGGCACCGCTTTGATCCACTCGCTCGCGGTCACCGAGAAGCGCGGCACCTTCAAAAGCTGGACCGTGCTGCTCGCGATCGCGGCATTTTCGCTGAGCTTGCTCGGCACCTTTCTCGTGCGCTCCGGCGTGCTCACCTCGGTGCATGCCTTCGCCACCGATCCAAAGCGCGGCGTGTTTATTCTGATCTTCCTCGCCGTCGTCATCGGCGCTTCGCTCCTGCTGTTCGCCTGGCGCGCGCCCAAGGTCGGCATCGGCGGCAAATTCGCGCTCGTCTCGCGCGAAACCTTTCTGCTGGCCAACAATGTGCTGCTGATGGTGGCGACCGGCGCGGTCTTGCTCGGCACGCTGTATCCCCTGTTCATCGACGCCTTGGACTTAGGAAAAATTTCCGTCGGGCCGCCCTACTTCGACGCGGTGTTCATGCCGCTGATGGCCCCGGCGATTTTCCTCATGGGCATCGGGCCGTTCGCGCGCTGGAAAGAACAATCCTTGCCGGAACTGGCACAACGCTTGAAGTGGGCGTTCGGCGTCGCGCTCATCAGCGCACTGCTGATGCCGCTGATAATCGGCAAATGGACGCCGCTCATCAGCGTCGGTTTATTGCTGGCATTCTGGGTGATCGCGACCGGCGTATACGCTGTATGGAATCGCCTTGCACAGACCCCAGGCGCCATGCTGAGCCGCATCGCCAAGCAAACCCCGAGCTGGTGGGGCATGCAGCTCGCGCACCTTGGCGTGGCGATCTTCATTATCGGCGTGACCTTGGTCAAAGGCTATGAAACCGAACGCGACGTGCGCATGGACATCGGCAGCACTATCACCGTAAAGCCTTATGTCTTCACCTTCCGTGGCGCAACCCCGCAAGCCGGGCCGAATTATCAGGCTTGGGTGGGCGACGTTGAAGTTTCCAAAAACGGTAAGTTGGTCACCACCCTGCATCCGGAAAAACGCAACTATCTCGCCACCGGCATGGCCATGACCGAAGCCGCGATCGACACCGGCTTCACGCGCGATCTGTATGTCGCGCTGGGCGAGCCGCTGGAGAACGGTGCTTGGGCGGTGCGCGTGTATCACAAACCCTTCGTGGATTGGATCTGGGGCGGGTGCGTATTGATGGCGCTGGGTGGTCTACTGGCGGTATCCGACCGGCGCTATCGCTTGCATCAGCGCAGTGCGGAATCTTCATCCGCATTGCCCGTGGGGAGCCAAGCCTGATGCTGCGCTTTCTCGTTCCCTTCGCGCTTTTTGTTGCGCTCATCGTCTTCTTCGCCATCGGGCTCACTCGCGACCCGCGCGAAATTCCCTCGCCCCTCATCAACCAGCAAGCACCCGCGTTCATGCTGCAACAACTGCAAATGCCGGCCAAGCCATTCTCTCCCGCCGATATGCGCGGCCAAGTTTGGCTGTTCAACGTCTGGGCGTCCTGGTGCGTATCGTGCCGCGAGGAGCATCCGGTATTGGTCGATCTGGCAAAACGCAATCTGGTTCCCATCGTGGGGCTGAATTACAAAGACCAACGCCCGGACGCGCTGCAATGGCTCGCGCAATTCGGCAATCCGTATGTGCTGAGCGTGACGGATTTCGATGGCCGCATCGGCATCGACTACGGCGTGTACGGTGTGCCGGAAACCTATGTCATCGACAAACAAGGCGTCATCCGCATGAAACACATTGGCCCGGTCACCCCGCGAATATTGCAGGACAAGATACTGCCCAAAGTACGGGAGCTGTCAAAATGATGCGCGCTTTATTGGGTATTTTCTTGCTGTCGCTCATGGTCTTTGCTCAGGCGGATGAAGCGCCGCCCACCGCGCAAGACCCGGTGCTGGAAGCGCGCCTGAACAACCTCGCCAAGGAGTTGCGTTGTCTGGTGTGCCAGAACGAAACCCTGGCCGATTCGCGCGCCGATCTGGCGCTCGACCTGCGGCGCGAGGTGCGCGACAAAATGCGCCAGGGCATGAGCGATGCGCAGATCAAGGAATACCTCACCCAGCGCTATGGCGACTTCGTGCTGTACCGGCCGCCCGTCAAATCCACCACCTGGCTGCTTTGGTTCGGCCCCTTCCTGCTGCTGATCGCGGCGATCGCGGGGCTCGCCTATTTCCTTAAGCGCCGGCGCCGCGTACTGGAGGAAATTCCGCTCAGCGCCGAGGAAGCCGCACGGCTGAAATCCCTACTGCATTCCGAGAACGAACAAGCATGACTACTTTCATCGCGCTGAGCGCCCTCATGGCGCTTAGCGCCGCTTTCATTATCGCGCTGCCCCTGCTTCGCGGCCGTCAAGTTTCCGCCCCGGCGCAAGACGCGGCGAATGTCGCGATTTACACCGACCAGCAGGCTGAGCTCGAAACCGATTTGATGCAAGGCGTCCTATCCCAAGCGCAATTTGATTTAGCCAAGCACGAATTGGAACGGCGCTTGCTGCAAGATGTGGGCGCCGTTACCGAGCCCACCGCAAGCGTTAAGACCGCGCGTTGGCCCGGCATCGTCGTCGCCTTGATGGCGCCGCTCCTGGCCATCGGGCTCTATCTCAAGATCGGCAGCCCCCATGCACTCGACCCGGCCGCGCTCAAACCGCCCGCGGCCGATGCCATGATCACGCAATTGCAGCAGGTGGAAGCCCTGCTGCCCAAGCTGGAACAACGCCTGCAAGCGCAACCGGATGATCCCCCCGGCTGGGACATGCTGGGCAAGTCCTACATGGCCCTGGAGCGTTATCCCGAAGCGGCAAAAGCCTATGCAAAACTCGCCGAACTCCAGCCGCACGAGGCGCAAGTCTTTGCCGACTACGCCGATGCCCAAGCCATGGCGCAAGGGCAAACCCTGACGGGAAAACCCAGCGAACTGATTGCTCAAGCCTTAAAGCTCGACCCCGCCAACGGTAAAGCGCTCTATCTCGCCGGCTACGCGGCACAGGAAGCGGGAAACCAGAAAGCCGCCATGGCGCACTGGGAAAAACTTCTCGCGCAACTGCCCCCCGATTCCGAAGGCGCGGCCGTGCTGCGGCAAAACCTCGCCGAATTGAAACAACAAACGGCTGGCCAGGCCGGCGCCAGCGTGTCGGGTCAAGTGCGCTTGGCGGCCACGCTGCAAGGCAAACCCGCGCCGCAAGACACCTTGTTCGTTTTCGCGCGCGCGGTGGAAGGCCCCAAAATGCCGCTCGCCATGCTGCGCGTCCAAGTCAAGGACCTGCCGCTGAATTTCACCCTCGACGACAGCACGGCGATGTCGCCGCAAATGAAGCTGTCCAATTTTCCCGAAGTCGTGATCGTCGCGCGCATTTCGAAAAGCGGCGCCGCCGTGCCGCAGCCGGGCGATCTGGAAGGCGTGAGCGCACCGGTGAAATTGGGTGCGAAAAATATCGCGGTCGAGATTTCAAAGAAAATTCAATAAAAACATTTGCCACAGAGGTCACAGAGCACACAGAGAACAACCTGCGTTCCCTCTGTGAACGCTGTGTTCTCTGTGGCCAGATTTTTCCTAAATCAATCCCCGTTCCGCCAGCGACACCCCGCCGCCCGCCGCGACGATGAAGTGATCCAGCACCCGAACATCCACCAGGGCCAGCGCCTGCTTCAACGCCTGCGTGATCAATTCGTCGGCGCGGCTCGGCTCGGCCACCCCGGACGGATGGTTGTGGGCGAAGATCAGCGCGGCGGCGTTATGCGCCAGCGCGCGCTTCACGACTTCGCGCGGATAGACGCTGGTTTCCTTCAAGGAGCCGCGAAACAGTTCCTCCATCGCGATGACGCGGTTCTGCGTATCGAGGAATACCGCCATGAACACCTCGTACTCGCGCGAGCCGAGTTGCAGCCGCAGATAATCGCGCACCGCTTGCGGCGAGCTGAGCGCATCGCGCTGCCTCGATTGCTCCTTCAAGGCGCGCCGCGCCATTTCCATCACCGCTTGCAGTTGCGCATATTTTGCCGGCCCCAGCCCCGGCACGGCGCAAAATGCCGCCTCGCTGGCGTGGGTGAGCGCGGTCAGGCTGCCAAAGCTTTGCAGCAACTCGCGCGCGAGATCGACCGCGCTTTTGCCGCTCATGCCCGTGCGTAAAAAAATCGCCAGCAGCTCCGCATCCGACAAGGCATGCGGGCCTTGCGCCAGCAAGCGCTCGCGCGGCCGTTCTTGCGCCGGCCAATCGGTAATCGCCATGCCTACCCCTTTCCCGTAAAATGTCCGTGATTATGACCGAATTGCATTCCAGACGCATATTGCTCGGTATCACCGGGGGCATTGCCGCCTACAAGGCGGCGGAGTTGGTGCGCCTTTTGGTCAAGGCGGGCTTTGAGGTGCAATGCGTCATGACCGAGGCCGCACAGCATTTTATCGGTGCGGCGACGCTGCAAGCGCTATCGGGCCAACCGGTGTTGATGCAGCTTTGGGACGAGGCCAGCGGCGACGGCATGGACCACATTCGCCTCTCGCGCGAAGCGGATGCGATATTGATCGCACCGGCCAGCGCCAACTTTATCGCCAAGCTGGCGCATGGTTTGGCCGATGATTTGCTCTCTACGTTATGTCTTGCAAGCGCTTGCCCGCTGGCCGTGGCGCCGGCAATGAACAAGCAAATGTGGGACAAGCCGGCGACACAGCGCAATCTCGAGCAGATTCGCCAAGACGGCATCCCTCTATTCGGCCCGGCGAACGGCGAACAAGCTTGCGGTGAATTGGGCATGGGGCGCATGCTCGAACCGGAAACCCTCTTGATCGAGCTCGAAGCCTTGTTTCAACCGAAATTGCTCGCGGGCAAGCAAGTAATGATCACGGCCGGCCCCACCTACGAGCCGATCGACCCGGTGCGCGGCATCACCAATCTGTCTTCCGGCAAGATGGGCTATGCCCTGGCGCGGGCCGCGTGGGAAGCGGGCGCCGCGGTGACGCTCGTATCCGGCCCGACCGCGCTCGCTACGCCACCGAATGTGCGCATGATCCCGGTCACCACCGCACAGGAGATGCACGATGCGGTGATGCGCGAAATCAAGAAAACGGATATTTTCATCGCGGTGGCGGCGGTCGCCGATTACCGCGTGGCGCACATCGCCCAACAAAAACTGAAGAAAACCCAAACCGCCCCCACGCTGACGCTTGAACCTAACCCGGATATTTTGGCCGAGGTGGCCGCACTGCCCAAAGCGCCGTTCTGCGCCGGATTCGCCGCGGAAACCGAGAAGCTTTCCGAACACGCGCAAGCCAAGCGCGCCAGGAAATCGATTCCGCTCATCATCGCCAACCGCGCGCAAGAGGCCTTGGGGCAAGACGAATCCACCTTGATTTTGATCGATTCGAGCGGCAGCCACGCACTACCGCGCCAAGCCAAACTCCTTTCGGCACGCCAAGTTATCAAACATATCGCAAGCTTGTTATAAGGTACGGCCTTATAGCCGTGCTTTCCCCCTCGTCCTTACCTGCTGCATAATGTCCGTCAGGGAACCAAATTAATTATTTGGCCAACTTGGCCGCCATTATAAAAATACGATTCACATGCAAAATATTGACTTGATGATTCTTGATCCGCGCATCAAGGATCAGTTGCCGGCGTATGCCACACCCGGCTCCGCCGGCTTGGATTTACGCGCTTGCATCGACACACCGATCGAACTCAAGCCGGGGCAAACCGAGCTCATTCCGACCGGCATGGCGATCCATATCGCGGACAACGCCTACGCGGCCGTGATCCTCCCGCGCTCGGGCCTTGGCCACAAGCACGGCATCGTGCTCGGAAACCTGGTCGGGTTGATCGACTCGGATTATCAAGGGCAGTTGTTTGTCTCCTGCTGGAATCGGGGTCAAGCGGCCTTTACGGTCAACCCGATGGAGCGCATCGCGCAGCTCGTGATCGTTCCGGTGCAGCGCGTGAATTTTAATATCGTCGAATCGTTTAGCGCGAGCGAACGCGGTGACGGCGGATTCGGCAGTACCGGCAAGCACTGATTGCCTGTCACGGCAATGCCTGCCAAACGCTGGTTGGACACCCCGCCGAAAAATTTCGGTGGATAAACAAGGCATGCGCACTTGATGAAGCCCTCCTTGGCCCGGTATTTTCTGATCGCGTTTCTCGCCGCGCTGACGCTCATCGCCAGCGCGGGGCTGATGCTCTATCACGGCACGACGGATGCCGAGCGCCATAGCCGCGACCGTGCGCCAATCTATGCGCCGCAGTTGCTCGCGAACCAGATCGCCGAATCCACCCGGCAATGGGCTCGCGCCACGAAAGCGATCGCGCAATCCCCGCTGGCTTTACGCATTTTAAAATCCGCCGATGCGTCCGAGCGGCGCGAGCTGATGGCCACCCTCGCCAGCCTGCAACCCGAGCTGGGCGAGATTCAACTCATCACCAGCGAGCAGGCCAAGGGACAAACGCCTATCCCCAGCGCGCTGGGCGCACAACAAAAGCACATGATCGAAAAAGCGCGCACCGCCTCAAATCAGGGCGCCGCGCTGCGCGCCGAGACGCTTAGCTTGACCTTGAGCGAGCCGGTGCGTGATGCCGATGGCGGAATCGCAGGGTTCGTATTAGTCGTGCGAAATCTGGCTGAAGTGCGCGCCCTATTCGCCACGACCCCGCTCATCGACGGCTATGCCGAGTTGCAGCAAGTGAATGGCGTATCGGATACCCTGCTCAAACGCGGCAACGAGCAACTCAAATTCAGCGGCTCGCCCCTGGCCATCACGCTGGAGGGCACGCCTTGGCGTTTGGTGATGTGGCGTAAACCGGTGCTGACCGGGCTGGCGGCTGATTTGCACCGCGCCTATTTGGGGGTGGGGGGCGCGCTGATCGTGCTGCTCGCCCTCTGCTTGTGGCTCGCTTACCGCCTCGCCAACCGCATGCTGCAAGATGATCTGACCATATTTACCAAGCTCTTCTCCGATGTGACGCATGAGCGCCTGCGCAAGCGCTATCCCATCGAATTGCGCGAACTTCAAAACGGCTATCAAGTGATGTATCAATTGGCCAAAATGATAGTCAACAAACATCAGCGCGTGGTGAGTTCAGCCGGCATCGACCATCTATCGCAAGTCAGCAACCGGCGAAGCTTCGAGTCCAAGCAGCACGAGGTATTCGCCCGCGTCAACGAAGGCTGGGCGCACAGCCTGTTGATTCTGGATATCGACGATTTCAAACGCGTCAACGACACCTATGGGCACGACGCCGGCGACCAACTCATCGTGCAATTCGGCAAGCTGCTGAAAGAGCATTTGCGTTCCAGCGATTTTGTCGCACGCCTGGGCGGAGATGAGTTTTGCGTGATCTTCCCCAACACACCGCTCAAGAAAGCCGAGGAGCTGGCGCAGCGGCTGCGGGCAAATATGCCCTCGCGCCTCGAATTGCAGCCGAATGTGCTTCATCATTTATCTTGGAGCGGCGGGCTATCCGAATACAGCCGCCAGGATATATCCGAGAACGCCGCGCTGGCGCGCGCCGATCAGGCCTTGCTCGATGCCAAGCGCGCGGGACGCAGCCGCACCGAGGTTAAAGCCGCGTAGTGCGGTAATGCCGGCATCCTTGCCGGCATGCCGGCTGGAAGCCGGTGCTACCTAACAACTTTACGGCTACGCTTCAAGCGGGCTGAGGTTTTGCTGCCGTGTCCATTTTTTCACGATCGGCGCCAGCGTTTCCCATGCCATGGGTTTTTGCAAATAATCGGCGGCGCCCAAGGTAAAACCCATGCTGCGATCGTTCACGCAGGTCAGCAAAATCACCGGGGTATCCTTTATTTCCGGGTCTTGCTTCAGCGCGCGCAGCACTGCCCAGCCGTCCATGCCCGGCATGATGACATCCAGCAGGATCAACGAGGGCCGGTGCATTTGCGCCATCGGCAGCGCTTCCGCGCCGCTCCCGGCACTGAGCACTTGATACCCTTCCGCCGACAAGTGGCGCTCGAGCAAATCACGCACCGCGCTATCGTCATCGACCACCATGATTGAGCTGATTGCGCTGCGGCGCTCCCGCGCCATTTCACCGTTTAAGCGCACCGCGACGGGATCGACCACCTTGGGCGGCGCGATTTCTAATTGTGCTTGGGCCTTCACCTCCGCCGGCAGCCACACATTGAAGCTCGAACCCTCGCCGCTCACGCTCTCGACGCTAATATCGCCGCCCATCATTTGGCAGAAGCGCCGGCTGATCGCCAGCCCCAGTCCGGTGCCGCCGTATTTGCGCGTAGTCGAGGTATCCGCCTGCACGAACGGTTCGAATACTTTCTCCATCTGCGTGGGCGTCATGCCGATGCCGGTATCGCTCACCCGGAACATCACCCCGTCCCGTCCGTCGCGCCGGGCGCGTTCGACATGCAGGGTGATTTGGCCGGCTTCGGTGAATTTACACGCATTGCCGATCAGATTGAATAAGGTTTGCCGCAGCTTGGTGACGTCCGCTTGCATTTCCCCGATTGAATCGTCGCACTCGACGATGAATTGGTTGCGATTCTTGGCCGCTAGCGATTGAATGGTTGCCGTGACATCCTCCACCAGCACGCGGATGCCGAATGGCTCGATATGCAAATCCATGCGGCCGGCTTCGATTTTGGATAAATCCAGAATTTCGTTGATCAAGGACAGCAGATGCTTGCCGGCGCCTTGGATTTTTTTCAAATCTTCCGCCGCCGCTTGCTGGCCGGCGGCCTGCGCGTCCTCTTCGAGCATCTCGCTGTAACCGATAATGGCATTGAGCGGCGTGCGCAATTCATGGCTCATATTGGCGAGGAACTGGCTCTTGGAGCGATTGCGCGCCTCGGCGTTCAGCTTATCGGCCAAGGCGGCATGCGCCTTGGTTTCGGCGAACTTGCGCTCGGTGATATCCTGCAGCACGCCGAACAGGCTGCTGCCGTTGCGCTTGCCTTGCTCGTCAAGCGATGGTTCGGCAAAGATGCTGACATGCCGCAGCGCGCCATCCGGGCGCTGCACGCGGAATTCGCTCTCCAGCGTGGCGCCGTCTTGGGCCGCGGCGGCAATCCCGGCATGGATGCGCGCGCGGTCTTCGGGATGAATCGCGGACATGACGCGTTCATACGTGACGCAAAAGTCTTCGGGAAAGCCGAATATCTCATAGAGCTCTTTCGACCAGATCACGTCGCCGCTGCGCGGATAGTATTCCCACTCCCCCATTTGCGCCACGCGCTGGGCGCGCCGCAGCCGCGCCTCGCTGCGGCGCAGCGCTTGTTCCGCCGCCACGCGCTCGGTGATATCCCGCACCACCATCACATACAAGCGCTCGCGATTGGCGCGCACCTCGTTGTAACTTCTTTCCAGCGGGAATTCGGTTCCATCCTTGCGCACACCCATTGCTTCCTGCGTGCCGATCCCTGCCGAGGCCCGCACCGCCTCGCATTCCGACGACTCGCCCAAACGCTTGGGAAATAATTTGCAAATGGACATCTCCCGCGCCTCGCTCGCGGAATAGCCGAAAATCCGCTCCGCCGCCGGATTAAAAGCGAGAATGCGCACCTCCTCATCCAGCATGATGATGCCTTCCAGCACATTATTCAGCACCGCTTCCGCGCGCTCCATTTGATCGGACAGCAAACGTTCGTGGATTTCCTCCGCCAGCGTGACCCCGACCCAATGCGCGCATAATTCGATCAACTCCAACTGGCTGCGCCCGATGTCGTTCGATGCGGCGCCATAGCGCAGCAAGCTCAATGCGCCCATGCCATCGTTGCCGATTGGCATGGGCAGGCCGGTATAGAACAAACGGCCGTTGCCCCGCTCGTCGAGCACGCGCTCGCGCACCAGCGTTACGGTCTCCACGACCCGTTCGGCGTAAGGCAGCCAATCGTCAACGTCCGGCCGGCTGCGGGTCGAAAAGACCGCCGGTATTTGCAATAATCCATCCGCATCGCTAAAGCTCACGCAGGCGGCATCCAGATTCAAGCGGGTGCACAGCAGGCGCAACACCGCTTCGATCCGCCGCGGCGCTGTCGCGCGCATTGAAATAATCTCCGCAAAGTGCGCCAGCCAGGCTTCGCGCAGCGCGGCATCGTTGAACATCTCGATGGTTTCGCGAATCTCGGGCGCGGCATCCCGCGTCGATACGGCAACGCCGCCGTATTCACCCCGCCGCAGCTTGCAGGCCATATCGGTTACCGCCATCAATGGCTGCAAGCCGTGGCGCAACACCAGTGCGATCAGGAAGAACACCCCGATCAGCACAAAACCGGAGAGACCGGTCTGGCGCTGAAGACTCGTCCAGAGCTGATTGGAAAAATCGGTGTGAGAAAACCAAAGCGTCAGCGTGCCATAGTCTTGCCCGCCTACTTCTACTTTGCGCGCAATCGGCCGATCGGGGAGATCAAGCCATGAGCGGAACCATTTTGGATAATGCGCTTCGGCTTGCGGGCTGGTCGCAGCGAGCGTATTGCCGTCGCGATCCGTGAAATTGATTTCCAGCACGTGCCGGTGGGTCGCGCCCGCGCGCAATGTTTGATCGATGGCGGTGTAGTCTCCGATCACCGCTTGCTCGGCCACGGAGTTTTTCAGCGAATCAAGAAACCACTTGGATTCGTCGGCGATACTCGTGCGATAAACATCCAATTGGGAATTCAGGAAAAGAAACACGCCCCAAGGATAGGCAATCGCCAGCACGAGCCCGATGGCCGCCAGAATCCGCCCCAGCAAACTCCATCGGCTCAGCAGCGCGAATCGCGGCATCCGTTAGTCTTTCAACACCGTCTTGCGGTGAAACTCGCGGTAATTCTCGTAATCCTTATCGGATGCGGCAATGAAGCCGACGGGGTGCTCAAGCTTCAACAATTGCGCGCCCTGCTCCAGGATTTTTTTCCCCTCCGGGTTGGCGAGCATGCCGATAAAGGCCTGCTGCACGGCGCGGGCATCGGCCTCCGGCACGGACGGGCTCACCATGATCGGCAAATCCTTGTATTCTTCAGAGGACCAAATGACGCGATAGGCAAGTTTTTCACGCTTGGCGAACGCCGCCATCACATCCTCATTCACGCCGGCGGCGGCGGCCCGGCCGCTTTTCATCTGCCCGATCGCGCCTTCCTGGTTGCCGGCAAAGACGGGGCTGACCTTGATGCCCTTGCGCAGCAATATATCCATCGGCACGCGATAACCCACATAGGCCTCGGCTGAAGGAAAAGCCACATTTTGGCGATCCAGGTCTTCCAAACGATTTATCGCTGAGTCGACGGGCACCACGATTTGGCCGCGTATCCCATCGGTAGTGGGACGGGCAATCACTTTCCAGCCGAGCTTGGCCCGCTCCATGGTAAACAGATGATTAGTGTAGGCGAATTGCGCCTCGCCCTTGATGGTCAGCGCGGTGGTTTCAATCGAGGTCTTGCCCATCTTGAGCCGCAACGCCACCCCGGATTTCTTGTGGACATAAGCCAGAATCGGATTCCAATATTGTGCGCTCAGGGTTGGGCTGCGTTGATTCGATACACTAAAGGCATAACCCGGCTCTTCCGCGCGGACGGCGCCGGTCGCGAGCGCGAATAGCACGCCAATGAATAAACTTAACTTTCCAGCCACTTTCATTCCCCTTAACTGGCGATCGCATGCACCGCCAAGCACTGCTCGATTTTGGCGATCAAGCGCTCCAAATCGACCGGCTTGGTGTCGTAGTCGTTGCAACCGGCCGCAAGCGCGCGTTCCCGATCCGCCGCCATCGCATGCGAGGACAGCCCGATCACGGGGATATGCCGGGTCGCAAGCTCGCTTTTGAGGCGGCGCGTGGCGGACCAGCCGTCCAAAACCGGCAAGCTCATGTCCATCAGAATCACGGCTGGCTGCATCTGCTGCGCCGCGGCCACGCCTTGCGCGCCATCCTCGGCCGCCACGATGCTATAGCCGCGCTTTTCCAGGCGCCGCGTCAGCATGTCGCGGCTCAATTCGTTGTCCTCGACCAGCAGCACGCGCGCCATGCATGCCCCCTACGCCACCGCGCGCGGCGGGGTGTTGACGACCAGCAGCGGGCTCTCTTCCGGGTCTTTCAAATACTGGCGGATGCGGATGAACTCGGGCTCGATATTGTGGAAGGCGTCCACCACCTCCGGATCGAAATGGCGGCCGCCGCCTTGTACGATAATGTGCCGCGCATCTTCATGCGAAAACGCTTTCTTGTAGCAACGCTTCGACGTGAGCGCGTCATACACGTCGCCCAGCGCCAGGATGCGCGCCGCGAGCGGAATCGACTCGGTGCGCAAGCCGTGCGGATAGCCGCTGCCGTCCCACTTTTCGTGATGGGCCTCCGCGATATCGATGCCCATGCGGATCAGGATATTGCCGGGGTGCTCTTCATCCACCGCGCGCAGCGTCGAACCGCCGATTACGGCATGGGTTTTCATGATCTCCCACTCGGCCAGATCGAGCTTGCCCGCCTTAAGCAGAATATGATCGGGAATGCCGACCTTGCCGATGTCGTGCAGCGGCGAAGCAGCGTAAATCGCCTCGATGAAATCCTCGTCGATCACGCGTTGGTATTTTTCCAGTTGCGCCATCCGAATCGCAAGCACCTTGCAATACTCGCGCATACGCTCCAGGTGCGCGCCGGTTTCGTTATCGCGCGACTCGGCCAGCTTGGACATGGCGAAAATCGCGGCCAATTGCGCCGAGGAAATTTCCCGCACTTGCTCCCGCACGCGCGCCTCCAGCTCGCGCTGATAGCCCGCTTCAAGGTCGTGCATTTTCTTTTTTTGCAATGACGCTTCCACCCGCGCGCGCATCAATACCGGATTGAACGGCTTGGGCAGATAATCCTCGGCGTCGATTTCGATGCATTTGACGACGTTTTCCATCTCGTCGTTGGCCGACACCATGATCACCGGCAAGTGCATAAACCGCGGCTGCGCCTTGATCGCTTGCAGCACTTGGTAGCCATCCATCTCGGGCATCATCAGATCCAGCATCACCAGATCAAACGGCGCGTCTTGCAGCAATTGCAGCGCCTCCTTACCCGATTCCGCACAGGCCACCAGGTGGCCGAGATGCTGCAAGCGGCGCGACAGCATGTCGCGATTGGCCTCCAAGTCGTCTACCACCAATATTTTTGCCACCATAGCCGCTACCTATACATTAACCATTTGATAATCTTAGCAGATTGGATAAGACCGGGTGCGCCGGGCGCACTCTGAAAATGCTGATTGCCTCACTAGTGTCCGGTTTATTTTAGCCCAGCGGACTGCAAAGCTAATACTGGCGCGGGTTTCGAGGGATTCTGGGGTGTCCACGATTTGATTTTCAATCTACACATTTGCGATGCTTCCT